>JBOHCG010000196.1:0-12113 GCA_050698735.1 Streptosporangiaceae bacterium
CCCAGGGAGCGCGTCCCCGCCGGCCGCGACCGCCGCGCCGCGGTCGCCCGCGACCCGGGCAATGCCCGCCCAATACCCGAACGACGGTGGCCGTTACTCCCGGCCCCCTGACACGGGACGCGGGGCCTACGGACCCGGCATGCGGGACGGCAACACCGTGCCCTACGAACCCGCTGCCCTGCCGCCGGGAGCCGACCCTGGCCCGAATGGCAATTCCGCGGGCGGCACGGCCGGGCGGGCGCGCGGCAGCCGGTGGCGTGGCCTGAGTAACCTGGGCCCGATGGTGGGCGAGGCCATGCGCGGCAACGCCGTGCTGCGCGCGTTCTCCGGGTACATGGTCTTCTTCCTGGCGTTCCTGCTGCGCACCGGGCACTTCGGCGTCTCGCACAACTTCGCCCTCGGCGCCCTGGTGGCCGCCGCCGCGCTCGGCGCCCTGGCCGCGATGGCGATCGGCTCGCTCATCAAGGCCCGCGCCCCGGTCTTCATCCTGTTCGCCATGCTCACCCTGGCGCCGATCGTGACCGCCGCCGGCGCGTGGTTCTTCGGCCTGGTGGCGGCCATCACTGTGGCGTTCACCGCCGCGCTCGCGGCCGGCCTGGCCAAGCTGTCCCTCGACTCCACCGTGCAGCGAGAGATCGGCGAGGAGGTCCGGTCGTCGGCCTTCGCGGTCTCAGAGACGCTGAACCAGGTCTCGAACGTCGCGGGCAGCGTGGCGGGCGTCCTCGTCTCGATGCTCGACAACGGCCAGATCGGCCTGGCGATCCCTGCCGCCGGCCTGACCGCCGCGCTGGTCGCCCTTGTCGCCAGGCGCCGCCGCCGCGTCCTGGCCCAGCACCAGGAGGAATACCGCCCGCCAGCCCCCCGGCCCCGTCCGCGCCCCGAACGCCCCCGACCCGCGCGCCCCCGCCACCCCGGCTAGCGGGGAACGGCCGGCCGCAGCGATACCGCAAACGCTTCCCAGGCCGGGCGGCCGAATGCCAGGCGCGGCCCGTGCGGGTTCTTGGAATCACGAACGAGCACCGCGCCGTGGACTGCGGCAACCTCGGCGCAGTTGCCGCCGCTGTTGCCGCTGTAACTGCTCTTCCTCCAGGTCAGGCCTTCCATCGTTCCTCCGTCACCTTAATGATCAGGTCTTTGGACGCCATGTCGGGCAGCGCCTTGGACCGGAGAGTATCGAAAATCAACGCCAGTCGCGCGAGCATGGACGGATCCTCAACCGTCTCACCCTCCGCTGCTGTCTCAAGGTAAGCAATCTGAGGCGCGTCGTCCAGTTCGGCTATCACGAACGCGCCAAGTAGACCAGAATGCGGCCCGGCGGTGTAAGGAACGACCTGGATCGTGATGTTCGGGCGGCGGGAGACCTCCGCTAGATGCCCGAGCTGGCGGCGCATGATCTCGGCCGTCCCCGCCTGGCGGTACAGCGCCGCCTCATCGATCAGCGACCAGATCAGCGGCGGTTCCTCGCGCGCCAGCACGTCCTGTCGCTGCATCCGCGCCGCCACCAGCTCCTCGATCCCGTCCTCGCTGGTATTCGGCCTGGTCGACAGCACCGCACGCGCGTACGCCTCGGTCTGGAACAGGCCGGGGACCAGTGCGTTCTCATACGACCGCAGCGCCCTCGCCTCGGCCTCGTGCGGCACGAACGGGCGGAACGACGCGGGGAACGGGACATCGCGCAGCCGCTTCTCCAGCCTGGCGAACGTGCCCGGCAGGCTGAACACCACGTCGAGCAGTTCCCCGAGCCGCCTGGACGGGCTGCGCCTGCCGGTCTCGATCATGGCGATCAGCGACGGGCTGTAGCTCACCTTGGCGGCCAGTTCGTCGCGGCTCATCCCGGCCTGGGCGCGGTGCGCCCGCAACTCCTCCGCGAACGCCGCGAGCGAGGGCGGGGTTTCGGGTTTCGCAGACATGTCACTCGCCTTCACACGCGACCTGGCAGATGTCACACCCCGTGGCGTTACGACTACAGAGTCGGGGGATCCGGGTCAACGGTACGCCAGTTTGGGCATGCTGGTCGGCAAGTTCCCGCCGCAACAGCCCGCCGTTGAGGATCACCGCCGATGACCGTCGAGCCCGTCGCCGTCGCCCACCCGCCGCACCCGCCGCACGCCCTGGCCACCTTCGAACTGGACGCGTACCGCCACCAGCTAGAACGCGCGATAGCGTACTTCGACGCCCAGAACCCCGTCCCCCGGGCCCGAGTTGACCTGCAAGCCAGCCTCGACGCCGTAATCGCCGAGCAGCACGCCCGCGCCAAGATCGCCCGCTTCTAAGCATCGCCTACGGGCATTCCGCGTGATCGTGGATCGTTACCCCCACGACCCACGATGACGGATTAGGGCTCGATGTCGTCGGCTACGGCCCGGAGGACGGCGGCGATCTTCTTGGCGTCCTTGGCGTCCGGCTGCTTGCCGCGCCGGTAGGTGTTCGAAGTGTCATCAAGGAGCTTGATCAGGTCCTCGACGAGCACGATCATCTCGTCCGGCTTCTTGCGGGCCTGCTTGACCGCAGCGACGGTGGGCGGCGGCTCGAGTATCCGTACCTGGAGCGCCTGCGCTCCCCTGCGTCCCTCGGCGACCCCGAACTCCACCCGCTGCCCCTGCCGAAGCGCGGTCGTCCCCGGCGGCAGCGCAGTCGAATGCACGAACACCTCGCCGCCATCGTCGCGGGCGAGGAAACCATACCCCTTGTCGGAGTCGTACCACTTGACCTTGCCGGTAGGCACGCGCAGACCTCACGTCGAGAGAACTGACAACAACCAGCGATCAAGCGACCGGCAGGATGCTATGGGCACTTCTAAGGCTATCGGTCCGGCGCCGCGCGCCGCAGCTTCGTTATCGCCGGATTGCCGCAATTGGTCCGGCCTCACACGTTCGGATGGTGCTGGGACGGGATCGCGTGCGAGGCCGGAGATCAGGGGCGACCGCTCCGCTCAGCGGATCGCAGTGGCCCTATACCCAGCACTTTTACCAGGAAACATGCGGAGCGCGAACGGCCCGGGGAGTCCCCGGGCCGTTCGCCTGACCGTGACTTCTGAGCGGATCAGAAGTCCATGTCGCCGCCGCCGGGGGCGGCGGGGGCCGTGTTCTTCTCCGGCTTCTCCGCGATGACTGCCTCGGTGGTGAGGAACAGCCCCGCGATCGAGGCCGCGTTCTGCAGCGCCGACCTGGTCACCTTGGCCGGGTCGATGATGCCCGCCTTGAACATGTCGACGTACTCGCCGTTCGCGGCGTTCAGGCCATGGCCCGGCTTCAGGGTCTTGACCTTCTCGACCACCACGCCGCCTTCAAGGCCGGCGTTGACGGCGATCTGCTTCAGCGGCTCCTCGACCGCGCGGCGCACGATGGTCGCACCGGTCGCCTCGTCGCCGACAAGGTCCAGCTTCTCGAAGGCGCTCCGGCCCGCCTGCAGCAGCGCGACGCCGCCACCGGCGACGACACCCTCCTCGACCGCGGCCTTGGCGTTGCGCACCGCGTCCTCGATGCGGTGCTTGCGCTCCTTCAGCTCGACCTCCGTCGCCGCCCCGGCCTTGATGACCGCGACGCCGCCGGCCAGCTTGGCCAGCCGCTCCTGCAGCTTCTCGCGGTCGTAGTCGGAGTCGGTGTTCTCGATCTCGGTCTTGATCTGGTTGACCCGGCCCGAGATCTGGTCGGCATCGCCGGCGCCGTCGACGATCGTGGTCTCGTCCTTGGTGACCACGACCTTGCGGGCCCGGCCGAGCACGTCGAGGTCGACGCTCTCCAGCTTGAGGCCGACTTCTTCGCTGATGACCTGGCCACCGGTCAGGATGGCGATGTCACCGAGCATGGCCTTGCGGCGGTCGCCGAAGCCGGGGGCCTTGACGGCCACCGACCTGAACAGGCCGCGCATCTTGTTGACGACCAGGGTCGCCAGCGCCTCGCCCTCCACGTCCTCGGCGATGATGACCAGCGCCTTGCCGGACTGCACAACCTTGTCCAGCAGCGGCAGCAGATCCTTGTTCGCCGAGATCTTGGAGTTGACCACGAGGATGTACGGGTCCTCAAGGACCGCCTCGAGCCGCTCCGGGTCGGTGACGAAGTAGGGCGCGATGTAGCCCTTGTCGAAGCGCATGCCCTCGGTGAGCTCAAGCTCCAGGCCGAAGGTGTTGGACTCCTCGACGGTGATGACGCCTTCCTTGCCGACCTTGTCCATGGCCTCGGCGATCATCTCGCCGATGGCCGTGTCGCCGGCCGAGATGGAGGCGGTGGAGGCGATCTGCTCCTTCGTCTCCACGTCCTTGGCGAGCTTGGAAAGCTCCTCGCTCACCCGCTCGACGGCCGCCTCGATGCCCTTCTTCAGGGACATTGGGTTGGCGCCCGCCGCGACGTTGCGCAGGCCCTCGCGCACAAGCGCCTGGGCCAGCACGGTCGCCGTCGTCGTGCCGTCGCCGGCCACGTCGTCGGTCTTCTTCGCTACTTCCTTGACAAGCTCGGCGCCGATCTTCTCCCACGGGTCCTCGAGCTCGATCTCCTTGGCGATGGACACGCCATCGTTGGTGATCGTGGGTGCGCCCCACTTCTTCTCGAGCACCACGTTACGGCCCTTCGGGCCGAGGGTTACCTTCACGGCGTCGGCGAGCTGGTTCATACCGCGCTCGAGGCCGCGCCTGGCTTCCTCGTCGAACGCGATCATCTTGGCTGCCATAGGCTCCAGTCCTCCGTGGCGTACGCGCGGATCGAGCCGACGCCCGCGACGGCCGGCACCCGCGCGGACAGTCCTTTCCTGCCCGCAGGAGGTGCCTCATCGCCCGATCCTGCCATCATGCTGGCACTCACACTAGGAGAGTGCCAGTCACCATGTTTAGCACTCTCATGGGGAGAGTGCAAACGCACGGGGAGAATCAGATCGGCCCGGCCCCGTCTGGGGCCGGGCCGCCAACTGAACCCGGCAGATCCGCGGCCCCGGGCCAACCGGGGCCGCCGGACGGCCTAAGAGACCACGTGGACCTTGTCGGCCTGCGCGCCGCGGTCGCTTTGCGTGATCTCGAACTCGACCCGCTGTCCCTCCTCGAGGGTGCGGTAGCCATCCGACTGGATCGCTGAGAAGTGGACGAAAACGTCCTTGCCACCGTCGACGGCGATAAAGCCGTATCCCTTGTCCGGGTTGAACCATTTGACGGTGCCCTGAGCCATTCCAAACAACTCCCTAACTGCGCTCGGGCCTCGAGCCCCGCCCTTGTCACCGCGGAACCCGTCGATCGCAAACGGGCTGGAACGGCTGGGTGCACTGCACCAGCCTCATCCCGGTCCGACGGCGACCGGAATTGACCCTACCCTGTACCGAGTGCGCCTGGCGCCACTTACCCACCAATCACGCCATCTGGCCCAGATTGGCGTTCGCGACAGGCGCACCGCCCGCCACCGCGGGGATGACAGAAACCTGCGCTCCGGCAGGCACTTGCGTGTCCAGGCCCTGGGCGAAACGCACGTCCTCGTCGCCGACGTAAACGTTGACAAACCTGCGCAGTTTGCCGCCGTCATCGAGGATCCGCCCGCCGATGCCGGGGTAGGCGCCGTCCAGGCTGGCGATGACCTCGCGCAGGGTGCCCTCGGCGGCCGGCACCTCGGCTGCGCCGCCGGTGTAGGAGCGCAGGATGGTGGGGATGCGAACGGACACGGTCATGAGACTGCCTCCCGGAAGGCATCAAGCGTCGGCCTGATCGGGGCCGGCACGGTGACCGCCCCTGTCACCGCGTCGAGCGTCTTCAGCCCGTCACCAGAGTTGATGATCACGGTTTCCGCCTCCGGGTCGAGCCTGCCCTCGGCGAGCAGCTTGCGCGCCGTGGCCAGGGTCACCCCGCCGGCGGTCTCGCCGAAGATGCCCTCGGTCTGCGCCAGCAGCCGGATCGCATCGACGATCTCGCCGTCGCCGACGTCGGCGATCGCCCCGCCGGTGCGCCGCGCCACGTCGAGCGCGTAGGGCCCGTCGGCCGGGTTACCGATGGCGAGCGACTTGGCGATCGTGTCCGGCCGGACCGGGCGCACCACGTCGTGCCCGGCGGCGAACGCGGCCGATACCGGCGAGCAGCCGGTCGCCTGGGCGCCGAACACCCGCCACGGCTGCTCGGGCACCAGGCCCAGCGAGGTCAGCTCGGCAAAGCCCTTGTCGATCTTGACCAGCTGCGCCCCGGATGCGATCGGCACCACGACCTGCTCCGGCAGCCGCCAGCCGAGCTGCTCGGCGATCTCATAGCCGAGGGTCTTGGACCCCTCGGCGTAGTACGGCCGCACGTTGACGTTCACGAACGCCCAGTCCTCGTGTTCGCCGGCCAGCTCGGACGCCAGCCGGTTCACGTCGTCGTAGGTGCCGTCCACGGTGACGAACGTGCCGCCGTAGACCGCGGTGGTGATGATCTTCGGCAGCTCGAGGTCGGCGGGCACGATCACCACGGACCTGATGCCGGCCCGGGCGGCGGCGGCCGCGACGGCGTTCGCAAGGTTGCCGGTCGACGGGCAGGCGAGCACCTTGAAGCCGAGTTCGGTGGCGGCCGCGAGGGCGACCGCGACGACCCGGTCCTTGAATGAGTGGGTCGGGTTGCCCCGGTCGTCCTTGATCCAGAGCCTGCGCATGCCGACGGCGTGGGCCAGGTTGTCGGCCCGGATCAGCCTGGTGTAGCCGGGTTCTGTGGTCGGCCGGAGCGCGATGTCGGGCGGCACAGGGAGCAGCGGCGCGTAGCGCCAGATGTTGGCCGGGCCCGCCTCGATGTCATCCCGGCTGAGCGCGGGGAAGTCGTAGCAGACCTCGAGCGGCCCGAAGCAGTCCTCGCAGGCGTAGTACGGGCCGAGCGCATAGACGCGGCCGCACTCCCGGCAGGAAAGCCCGGTGGCATAGCCGAACCCGGAGGACGGGCCCGAGGTACGGGATGGATAGGACGTTGCAGTATTCACGCGGCGAGGGCTTCCTTCCCCATCTTTCCCGGCGGTCACCCTGACCGCTGGGACGGAGTTGGCACCATGTCACGCGCCTCGCCGTACTGTTGACGGACATGCAAGCGCGATAGGTTGCCGGGGCTTCGCAGGGCCGTTCCCTCCACCCCTCTGGATGAGCGTTATTCAGTTGTGCCCCGATCCTATCGCAGTGCTGGCCCAGGGGCGGTGCTGGCCCAGGGGGCAGTGCTGATCCCGGGGGGACGACCTCCCGGGATCCCCCCGATCATGGGAGGACTCCCGTCCCCCTATACCCCCCTGGCTCCCGCCCCCCCCAATACCCCCCTGGCCCCCTGGCCCTCGGCTAGCCTGCCGGACATGGAACAACGGGTTCTGGTGGCGTCTAATCGCGGTCCTGTGTCGTATGAGTTCGACGCCGACGGGAACCTCAGCTCCAGGCGCGGCGGCGGCGGCCTGATCGCCGGGCTGACGTCCGGGCTCGCGGCGGTCGGGTCCAAGGACGAGGTGACGTGGATCTGCGCGGCGCTGAGCGACGCCGACCGCGCGGCAGCGCACCTGCAAGGCCGACCGTCGGCGGTGTCCGGGGTGCAGGAGCCGCCCGTCCGCATGCTGGACATCCCGCAGCGCATCTTCGAGGGCGCGTACAACAGCGTGGCCAACGCGGCGCTGTGGTTCGTCCACCACATGCTGTTCGACACGCCCAACCAGCCCCAGTTCGGCCTGACGTTCCGCCACGACTGGGATGCCTACGTCGACTACAACAGGGCGTTCGCCGACGCCCTTGTCGAGCAGGCCGAACGCGGCCAGGTGCCGCCGGGCGGCGTCCGCGCGCTGATCCAGGACTACCACCTCGCCCTCGCCCCCAGGATGCTGCGCGACAGGGCGGCCGGCCGCTCGCCTGACCTGCGGATCGCGCACTTCTCGCACACGCCGTGGGCGCCGCCCGCCTACTACCAGATGCTGCCCGACGAGGTCGGCCGGGCCGTGCTGGACGGAATGCTCGGCGCGGACCACGTCGGCTTCCTCGCCGCCCGCTGGGCCGTCGCGTTCCTCGACTGCTGCGCGGCGTTCCTCGGCGCGGACGTGGACCTTGCCTGTCCCGCGGACTCGGCGCCGGCGGCTGGACTGCTCGCCCGGGTCCGCTACCGGGACCGCGTGACCGAGGTGGCCGTCCACCCGCTCGGCGTGGACGCGCCCGCGCTGCGGGAACGCGCCCAAGCCGACGATGTGCGCGCGCACGTAGAGGCACTGGGCCGGGCGGCCGGCGGGCGCAGGCTGATCGTCAGGATTGACCGGACAGAACTGTCCAAGAACATCGTGCGCGGCCTCGCCGCCTACCGCGAACTGCTCGTCACCCGCCCCGAGTGGCGGGGCCGCGTCGTCCACCTGGCCTTCGCCTACCCGTCCAGGTCCGCGGTGCCGGAGTACCGCGCCTACACCGACCGGGTGCAGCGGCTCGCGCGGCAGATCAGCGAGGAGTTCGGCACGGCGGACTGGAATCCGCTGATCCTGGAGGTAAGGGACGATTACCCCCGGTCGCTGGCCGCCTGCGCGCTGGCCGACGTGCTGCTCGTGAACCCGATCAGGGACGGCATGAACCTGGTCGCGCAGGAGGGCCCGGTGCTGTCCGAGCGCGGCTGCGCGCTCGTGCTCTCCCGCGAGGCGGGCGCCGCCTCGACCCTCGGCGCCGACGCGCTGATCGTCAACCCCTACGACATCACGGAAACCGCCGCGGCCCTGCACCAGGCCCTGCTCATGCCCGACGCCGAACGCCAGCGCCGCGGCGCCGCACTCGCCGCCACCGCCGCCTCCTGGCCCCCCGCCCGCTGGCTAGGCGACCAGCTAGCCTCCCTGGCCAGCCAACCCCTCAAGGCCCACCCGCCCATGTAACCCCACCCGCGCCGCTGCCCGCAGGCAGCCGGTGTGGCACCGCCTACCGAAACCGGTATGCGTTGCAGCACCCACTACCTCCCCGGCCCATAGCCCCTGCCAGTCCTTGCCGCGCACGGCTCCCATAGGTAGTGGTTGTGGCGTTGTGTACCGAAACCGGTATGCGTTGTAGCGTTCACTACCTGTCCGACCGCTGCGGAGTACAGCACTCGCACCTCAGCAGTCACGGCTGGCTCGGCGGATAACACCGCGGACGTTCGGCCCGCCGCCGCTGCCATACGTGCCGGCCCGTAACACACGGTTCGTTCGGCCAAGATTCTTTAAGCCCTTTATTTTTCCGAACGGGCGGTGGCGCCTGGCCGCGGTTACGGCGAGACGCCCAGCTTGGCGGCGATCGCGGCGAGCAGGGCTACGATGCCGTCGGGGCCGGGCACGGCGAGGTCGGCGGCCGCCGCGACCTGCGGGGACTCGGCGCTCGCGCTGGCGACGGCGCAGCCGGGCACGCCCAGGGCGCGCAGCTCGCGGACGGCGGCGAAGGCGGGCAGGTCGCCCAGGTCGTCGCCGCAGAACAGGACCGAGCCGGCGGCACGCTCGCGGGCCAGGGCGGTCAGCGCGCTGCCCTTGTCCACGCCGGGCGGGCGCAGCTCGATCACCAGCCGGCCGGGCTCGATCCTCAGCCCCAGCCGGGCGGCGAGATCGCCGAGCGGCTCGCGCAGCAGGCGCAGCGCGGCCTCCGGGTCGGCCGTCCGCCTGGTGTGCACGGCCAGGGCGTACTCCTTGTCTTCGACCCGGGTGCCGTCGGGCGCGGACGCCGCGGCGAGCACGCCGGGCAGCGCGGCCCTGGCGGCCTGGATGGGGGGCGATGGCGGGGGCACGCTCAGCTCGCCGTCCTGCCAACGCTCGCCGCCGTAGTGGCCGAGCACGACCAGGCCGGGGACGGCGTCGAAGCCGCCGAGGGCGACGGCGTCAGCGGCGGGCCTGCCGGTGATCACGGCCAGCGTGCCGACCGCCTTGGCCAGCGCGGCCAGCACCGGTACCGCCTCGGGGTGGGCCCGGGCATCGTGCGGATCCGGCACGATCGGCGACAGCGTGCCGTCGAAGTCGGTGGCGATCAGCGCCCGCCGCGGGTCGGCGAGCAGCGCGTCCAGGCCGGCCCGGCCCTCGGCGGTGGCCGCCGACGGCAGCTCCGTCATCCGGACCGTCCCGTAGATCCGGTGGTGACCGTCGGTCTGTCGGCGATGGCTGACCGCGGCAGTGGCGTCATCCGGACCGCCCCGTAGCGTCGTCGATCCCTTGGGTCGGCAGTGGCGTCATCCGGACCGCCCCGTGCCGCCCGTCGACCCCTTGGTGCCCCTTGGCCGCGGCGAGCGCATGCGCTGGCGGCGGGCCCGCTGCGCCCGCAGCCGCTTGACGAGCACCGGGTCGAAGGCGAGCGCCTCGGTGCGGTCGATCAGCTCGTTCAGCAGCTGGTAGTACCGGGTGGCGGGCATGTCGAGCACCTCGGCGATGGCCTGCTCCTTCACGCCAGGCGACCGCCAGCCGCGCCGCTCGAACGCCAGTATCCGCATGTCGCGTTCCGACAACCCGGACATACGGCCTCCTCCGGGCCGCCCTGACCCGACTGTTCCGACCGTACCTTGACATCGCAGGGGGTGTACCTCGGCGGGCAGCCGACGTACGCTCACCGGTCGTGGCCCATTTTCGCTATCTCAGCTTCCTCACGGCCTGCCGCCGGGAGCGCGTGTTTCGATCGCCGTGGCAAGGCAAACTATTCGCCCTTGACGCATTCCACACCACGCGGCACCATGGCACGATTACATTGGCCGGGTCGGAACATCGCTACCGGAGGCCGTTCGGCCAGCCTCGGAGGAGATATCTGACCAAGTGTCACATCGATCGTTCCGCGGCACGTCGATGCCGTTCGCCTCAGGGCTGGTGGCGGCAATTGCGGTTCTCGGGGCCCTCGGGTCGGCGCCTGCACTGGCCGCAACCCGGACGGGTCCCTTGGCCGGGGCCGCCATCCGCGCCCAGGAATGGTGGCTGACCGGGCTGCAGGTGACCCAGGCCTGGCAGACAAGCCGGGGGGCCGGTGTCACCGTCGCGGTGCTCGGCACCGGTGTCGCCGCTGCCCAGCCGGACCTGGCGGGAGACGTGACCGCGGGGCCCGACTACAGTGGTTCTGGCCGGCCGCCAGGCGGGCCATTCTGGGCCGTCAACGGAACCGCGGTGGCGGCCATCATCGCGGGCCACGGTCATGGCGCCGGCCGCGCGTCCGGCATCGTCGGCATCGCGCCGGCCGCGAAAATCCTGTCCGTCCGGGTTACTTTGGAATTCAATGACCCGCTGAATTCCGATCGGGCCATTACCCGCCGGCTACCGAATGCTATTGCCGATGGCATTATGTATGCGGTCGATCATGGTGCCCGGGTAATTGACCTGCCGCTTGACCCGGGCACGCTCGGCATGACCGGCAAGGGAGATCCCGCTGCCGCCGGCGGCAGCGCTGCCGAGCAGGCGGCGGTGGCCTACGCGCTGGGCAGGAACGTCGTGCTTGTGGCGCCGGCCGGCGACGACGGCCAGGGCACCGGCATCGTGAACTACCCGGCGGCCTACCCCGGCGTCATAGCGGTGGGCGCGGTCGGCCGCAACGGCCGGCTCGCCCCGTTCAGCAGCCGGCACTCCTACGTGTCGCTGACCGCTCCCGGTGTTGACCTGATCGCCGCGGACCCGTCCGGCGGCTACACCCGGATCAGCAGCACGAGCACGGCCAGCGGCATCGTGGCCGGCGTGGCCGCTCTCGTCCTGTCGAAGTTCCCGCGCCTGACCGTGGCCCAGGTCACCCTGGCCCTGACCGAGAGCACCGCCGCCACGACCGACGGAGCCGCCGACGGCGCCGCGGCCAGCGGCGGCGTGCGCGCCGATGCGCGCGGCGATGGCTTGCCGCCCCTTCCGGCGCGCTCGGCCGACGGGGCGGGATACGGCGTCGTGGACGCGGTGCGGGCGATCGAGTCAGCCGCCATCATCACCACCACCGCCGAGCGGACGGTCACGCCCCCTTCGCCCGGGCCGCGTAAGCTCAGGCGGTCGCCCCGCCCGCCTGCGGCGTCGCCCCGCCAGCAGAACGCAGGCGCGCTGGCACGATCGCTGGTACGCGACGTGGTGGTCGGCCTGTGCGTGCTCATCTTCCTGATGGTCGTGATCCTGCTGGTGATGCGGTCGCGGCGGCGGCGGCGCAACGAGCCGGCGGGCGGGGCGGCCGGCCGGGCTCGCGTCCCTGGCGCGCATTCCCGCAGGGCGGACCGCAGGCCCGTGACC
>JBOHCG010000197.1:0-12111 GCA_050698735.1 Streptosporangiaceae bacterium
CCGTCCGCGCCGTCCGCGCCGTCCGCGCGATCCAAGCCGTCCGCGCGATCCAAGCCGTCCGCGCGATCCAAGCCGTCCGCGCCCTCCGCAGTCCCCTTCTCTGCCTCCGCCTCCCCGGCTTCCCCGGGTGCCCCAGCAGACGCTGCGGCCACGGACCCACTCGCGACCCGGCCGGGGATCAGCGCCAGTGTCAGCGCCGACACGGCGAACGAGCCGGCGTCGATGCCGAAGGCCCCGGTGGACGAGCCGGTCACGGCGACAAGCGCGCCGCCAAGTGCCGGGCCGACCAGCGACCCGGCCTGCACGGCCGCCGTCGAGATCGCGTTGCCCGCCGCAAGCCGCTCCGATTGAAGCAGCGACGGCATGATCGCGTACGAGGCAGGCAGGAACAACCCCTCGCCCGCGCCGATCAGCGCGGCGGTCGGACCAAGCGCGGCCAGCGAGGCGATGTGCCCGGCCGCCAGCACGGCCAGCACCGCGACCAGCGCGCACCTGGCGCCGTCGGCCAGCAGCATGACCGAACGCGGTCCGATCTTGTCGGCCAGCACCCCGCCGAGCGGGATGAGGACGGTACGCGGCACGCCGTAGCAGGCGAGCACGGTGCCGAGCAGGATCGTCCCGCCGTGCGTGGAAAGCACCAGCCACGGCAGCGCCACCGCGTAGCAGTAGTCCCCGATCGTGGACGTGAACTGCCCGCCCGCCAGTAGCCGGAAGCTCCGCACCGCCAGCGGTCCCGTCCGCCACGCCGCGGCCACTCGCCCCGTCCGCTGGCCTCCGGTACGTTGGTCAGCCATACGCGAAACAGTAATTGCGAAACAAGTGCTTCACAATACGCGCCTTGGTCACAGTCCAGTCACGGCAGCGGCCGGGTTACGATTCCCGTGGAGGACTGCGATGCGCCGGGAAATCTTTACCGAAGAGCACGAAGCGTTCCGTGACATGGTGCGCGCCTTCATCGCGAAGGAGATCACGCCCTATCACGAGCAATGGGAGCGGAACAAGGTCGTGTCCCGCGAGGTGTGGCTCGCGGCCGGCCGGGCCGGCCTGCTCGGCATCCACATCGACGAGAAGTACGGCGGCGGCGGCGACCCCGACTACAGGTACTACGTCGTCCTGAACGAGGAGCTGGCCAGGGCGGGCGCGAACGGTCCCATGTTCACCCTGCACAACGACATGATCGGCCCCTACTTTGACCGGCTATGCATGCCGGAACAGCGCGAGAGGTGGCTGCCCGGCTACTGCTCGGGAGAGCTCATCGCGGCGATCGCGATGACCGAGCCCGGCGCGGGGAGCGACCTGCAGGGCATCCGCACGACCGCCGAGCGCGACGGGGACCATTACCTGCTGAACGGCCAGAAGACGTTCATCTCGAACGGCCAGCTTGGCGACATCGTGATCGTGGTCGCGCGCACCGACCCCGCCGCCGGGCACCGCGGCATCAGCCTGCTCGTGGTCGAGCGTGGCATGCCGGGCTTCACCCGCGGCCGCAACCTGGACAAGATCGGCATGCACGCGCAGGACACCTCCGAGCTGTTCTTCACCGACGTCCGGGTACCCGCGGCGAACCTGCTCGGCGAGGAGGGCGGCGGATTCGTCGCCCTGATGCAGAACCTCCCGCGCGAGCGCGTCACCATCGGCGTCACCGCCCTGGCCATCGCGGAGCAGGCGTTCGCTGACACGCTCGCCTACTGCAAGGAGCGCCAGGCGTTCGGGCAGCCCATCGGCCATTTCCAGCACAGCAAGTTCCTGCTAGCCGAGATCGCCACCGAGCTGGCGGTCGCCCGCACCTTCACCGACCGCGCGATCACCGAGCACTGCGCCGACCGCCTGAGCACCGACGAGGCCTCAATGGTCAAGTGGTGGAACACCGAGCTCTGCAACCGCGTCACCGACCGCTGCGTCCAGCTCCACGGCGGCTACGGCTACATGCGCGAGTACCCGGTAGCCCGCGCCTGGGCCGACAGCCGAGTCCAGTCCATCTTCGGCGGCACCACCGAGATCCAGAAGGAAATCATCGCCCGCGGCCTCGGCCTGTAGCCTGACCTGCATCTCTGCTGAACCTGTGCTCCAGTTTCTGGCGCGACATTAAACCAGATGTTGGAACCGGCCGCTTGCGGCCTATCGGTGCCGGACCGTGGAGGCCCGTGGCGCCTGCTCGGCCCAAGCGGAGCTGAGCCACTTGGCGCGCTCCGGGCGCCGCATCCGGGACAGGACGCCCGACATTACGCTATGTAATCAGCGCTCGCTCCTCCAACGGACCGCTATCACTGCCTAGGTTCCGCCGGGGGAGCAACCGTTGAGACCGGTCTGGCGTCTAAGTGCCGCAGGGCTTCGGTTGGGAGGTGGCCATGCGCGGCAGGTGGGTAGCGGTGCTGGCGTTGACCGCGATGCTGGCGGGCTGCGGGATAGCTGCGCCGCGGCCCGTGGCGCAGGCGGCTGGCACGGCGGCGGTGACCCGGGCGCCGGTCGGTTCTCGCGCTGCGGCGTTGGCGCTGGCCAGGCAGATGCTGTCCCGGCTGGTGGTGCCGGCCGGGTCGCAGGCTGCCCGTCCGTCGCCGGTGCCGTCGCCGCTGAGCGTGTCGTCGGCCGGGGGTGTCTCGTCGTACGCCGTTGACCTGCACCGCTTCGTCCTTGTGCGCGAGCCCGCGGCGACCGTGCGGTCGTTCCTGCTGGCGCATGTGCCAGCCGGGATGGGCTGGGCTGGTGACGGCCTGGCGCCGGGCACGACGAACACGGTCACGGTGCTGTGGGTGGCCTACCGCCCCCGATCGCTGGCTCCCGGGCTGGCCAGCGCGGAACTGGGCACCGCCGCGATGCCGTCGGCGGACGGGGGTACCTTGATCCGCGCCGACGCCACCGTGAGCTGGTTCCCGCCGCGCAGCGCCGCCGAACAGCTGAACGCGGCCAGCTTCCGCTCGGTCACCGTCACCGCCGCCGAGGCAGTCCCCCAGCCGCGGACGGTGACCCGCACGTTCACCTCGCCCGCGGTCATCGGCCGGCTGACTGCCCTCGTCAACAGCCTGCCCGCGACACCGTACCCGGACGTGGCCGGCATGAGCTGCCTGCCTGTCGCGACCGTCTACCGGCTGGACTTCACCCCGGGCGTGGTCATCTACCCAGGCGGCTGCGGGGGCAGCGACGCGATCACGGTCAACGGGAAGCAGCAGCCAAGGCTCTGGGATCAAGGTGTCCTGACCGCGGCGGCCACGCAGCTCCTGACAGGCACGAGCAACGCGCCGCTCGCCGGGTGCGGCGGGGGAGAGCAGCCTGTCGGCTATCTCGGGGTGGTGCGGCCCGGGAAGGCAACCGCGGCGCGGGCCGCGTTGGGCACTGCTCTGCTGGCCGAGGTCAGCGACACCGGTCTCGGCGTCGTCGACATCGCGGTCACGGCGAACGGCATGAGCGCCGCCCGGCGGCAGCGCGACTTCTCCTCCTGGGGGCCGGTGCTGCCCCAGGCCAGGCAGGCCCGGCTGCAGTCATGCGACATGCTGCTGAGCGACCGGCCCGCCGACCAGACGCTCATCAGCGCCGCCCTCGCCGCGGTCGCGAAGCAGGGCTACGGGACGCCGGCCGCGCGGCTGAAGTCGAAGCTGCTGGAGGTCCTGGTCTCCGACAACCCAGCGGCGAGCGGTTCCGTCATCGTCACTCTGCAGGCCAGCGGCGGTCCCGCCTATGAGCAGCTTGCGAGGGGCGCCCCGCCGGTGCACGGATACCTCGTCTACACGGTGCTGGAGAACGTCTCCGGCGCCCAGGTAACCGGCGTTGCCCCCGGCGGCTTCGGGGCCGAGGCGCCGTCCATGGTGAAGTGCCGCATCGGGCCCGCCCCCCCAGCCAGCGTTTACGGCCCCGAAGCCGCGGCGATCGACGCCATCAACGAGTGCCGCTGACAGCCTGCCAGATAACGCCGAACATTCCACGCCACCCATCTACCGCTGAAAGTCACCACAAGACCAGCCGACGAGCGACCGGATAACGGACCGTTATCACTGCATAGGTTCCGCCACGGACGCATCGCTGATGTCTCCACCCGCCTAAAGGTGGGCAACAACTCGCAACGACTGTTCCAGCTCCTGCCGTCGCCGGGTGTTAGGGGAACCCGGCGCGCTCCCTTGGCACTCCCGGAGCCGGGCCCGCCAGCTTTCCGGTCCTGCTTGTACCGTGCTAACCGACTAGCAACTTGAACCCGTGGTCCCACGCCCCCCGTGCGCCGCCGATCTTGACCCATGCGATGCAGATCGCCTCGAGCTCCCGTGAGCCTTCGATACCGCCGATGTCCACCACATCGGACCAGCCGAAGTCGGCCAGCACGTCACCGACGGTGCGCTTGGCGCCCTCGTCGTCTCCAGCGATCAGCATCGTCGGCTGGCCCTCGCTGAAGCGAGGCTCCACGAAATACGGGTTACCGATCGTGTTGAACGCCTTGACCACCTTGGCGTTGGGCAGCGCGCGCTGGACGCGCTCGCCGAGCGAGTCCTCGCCCGTGATCGAGAGCCTGGGCCCGACGCCCCCGGAGAAATCGAGCGGGTTCATGGCATCGATCACGACCTTGCCGCTGAAGTTCCCGGGGCCGGCGTCGGCGATCGCCTCCTCTGCGGCATCGCCCAGCACCGCTAGCACGAGCATCTCGCCGTGCGCAGCGGCCTGTGCGAAGGTGCCGGCTTTGACGCCGGCTCCGTCGCCCGCCAGCCATTCGCGCAGCTCGGGCTTGCGCGGATCGCGCGAGCCGATCATCACGTCGTGGCCGCGACTGCAGAACCCGGCTGCCAAGCGCCGCCCGACCTCGCCGCTGCCCAGCACGCCCACCCGGCCCTGCGCTAGTCGGCCGTTCGCCATGTCTGCTCCTCTCGCCTCGGGTGCACCGCAATCTACTCGCCCCCATTTTCCAACCACGCATGGGCCGCGCTTCCTCGCGTTCTACATATGATCGGGTCGAGAGCGTTCCACATCCTTGGATCTGGAACAGCCCTCCCGGCGCGGTCGGCCTGACCCCCCAGCCGCCCGTAGGCAACCCCGGAAGTCGTTCCGCAACATGCGCTCGATATGGCCGTACGGAGCTGACGGTCCGCGTTGCGCGCGGTGATCTGACCGGCGTCGATGTGCGGAGCTGACTCGACGGGTCTGTCGAGCCCCACCGGTGATCAGGTCGTTAATCGATCGTTTTCCGGATCCATGTTGCCCTAGTTTCCTGCGCGCAAGCGTCATCCGGTGGGCCCAGGACTCCGGAAGCTTGTCACCGGCGCAAGGTAACGCGGTATGGGCTTCCCCGAGCATCCGCCTGGATCTGGCCCGGCTCGCTAGAGCGCACGAAAGGCGGCGGACGTAGGACGTGATAGTGGCCGGTTATCCGGTACAACGGCGGACGTCGGTCCGAGCGCCGTCCCGGCCCTGCCTGCCGCCCCGCCGCTAAGGACCTGTGCCCGGCCACCGGGCGGGCCCGGCTCGGCTACGACCGCGCCCGGATCCTGTTCACCCTCTACACGGGGTGGCAGCTGCACCAGCTCCGGCACTCCGCGGCCACCCACCTCGGCGAGCAAGGCATCCCCCTGCAGCTGATCATGGCCAAGACCCGGCACCGTAACCCGCGGACCGCGATGCGGTATGTCCGCCCAGGCGCCGAAGCCGTCGCCGAGATCACCGCCCTGCTCGAACGCCACGCCGGCGAGGCTGAATAATCCGTGCGCGGCTTCGCGCATGACCTGACGGCAGGCCGACGTCCGGATCTGGTTGATATGCCTGTGATCGTGAGGCACCAGGATCGAGGCGCACTGCGCCTCGATCACAGGCATGATCAGGCATTATGCCGCCGGAGGGCAGTGATCCGATCTTTGATCACCGGCATAATGCCGCTGACCGGGAGGCCCGGCTGTGCCGGGCAGGGTGAGCGTGCAGCGTTCTGGAAGGCCCGCAGGTGTGATGTTCTGCAGGTGGATTAGCCAGAACGGGTGAGTCAGAGGTGCGGGCAGGGGATGGCCGGGTCGAGGACCTTGGCAGCCGCTTCCCGGCCGGCGACGGGAAGGCCTGCGGGGTCGAGCAGGCCCAGCTGGACGAGCACTGTGGCCTGGTCCCAGTAGATGTGCTCGTAGGCGATCTTCCCGTTCTCCGCCCCGACGATGACGACGAAGGCGACTGAGACCGGCCGCCCGGTGGGGGCCACGCCGGGGAGCATCCACTCGATCTCCTGGGTATGGGTGAAGGAGATGATGAGCTCGTCGACGAGCCGGCCGTCCCCGGCGGTCTGCGACACTGCGGTGAACTCGACGTCGGGCGGGAAGAACTTTCCGATCAGGTGGTCGGCGTAGAATGCCCGGACCCCTTCGCGTCCGGCACCTCCGACCATGGAGGGTACGTTGACGAGGTGGGGGTTGTCCGTCATTGTCGCCAGCGTTGTCTCAAGGTCCCCGGCGAGTTCCGCGTCCATGTGCTGGGCGAAAAGGTCCGCCATCGCTTGCTGATCCTGCTGGTGTGGCATTGATTCTCCTAGCTTGGGGTAAAATCTCAGCCCTGGAGCGTGGAACGGTGGTACATCACGTTATGCTGCTACCGGAATACCCGCCCCATCCCCGCCTCTCGCTGCTCTCAACCGGCGGATGAACGGGGCCGGTATCGTGGACGAGATTATCAGCAGGAGGAGTTACGCGAGCACTCCTCCTTGCCCCGGACCAGAATGTAGCACGGGTTTGGCATCTATCTCGTCCGTCATGTCCTGAAGATGGTAAATGTCATCAGTGATGTCACGGCCTTCCGGGAAATATCCCCGCGACAACCCGATGATGTTCTCATTTTCCTATCTGCTCCAGTGGCGACTGCGCATGCGCGAATACTCCGGGGTGTCGGCTACCAGCGGCCTCAGTTTCTGGTGGCCATTTTCGTTGCTGCGCCAGCATCCTCCCGCTATCGAGTCCATGGCGGCCATCCCGGGCAGAGTCCACTCGAGGGCGCACTCTTCTGCCGCGATGACGGTGGTTTACACTCTGCCAGAACCGGGGTCTGGAGGATGATGTCTGGCCGTCCAGCCCGTGTGGTGTCTTACTGCCAGGGCTGGTCTTCGGCATCCGCGGCGGCCAGCGCCTCCCGTCGGGTCAGAAAGTCACGCCAGCGGGCGACCTTGCCGTCGTTGAGCGTGAAGACGTTGAAGATCTGGCCTACCGTCTCCAGATCGCCCGGCGTCCCGTTGAATCCCGGCCCGCGCAGGCCCACGATCACGTGCTGGCCGGCCTCGATCGCTTCGACGGCCTGGACGGTGAATGGCGCAGCGGCAAAGCGGTTGCGGATGACGCTCATCGCCTGCTGCCGCCCATCGCAGCGCAGGCCAGGCTCAAGGCCCTCCCACACGAGATCGGGGCCGAGAAACCCGGCGATGCGCTCTGGGTCGCGGCTGCGCATGGCGTCCGCCAGTCCGCCGAGAACGATGTCGATATTACGCGCGGCCACTCTCGGCCTCCAGTCTGGGAAGCTCCCGGCCACCAGTATGGCAGCAGACCACCACCGTGGCCGGGCCCATCGGGGGCAAGCTCTGCCGTCGGCGTCCGGCCCGGACGCAACGCACGCACATGCCGCCGATCGAGTGAGATCGTCCCAGCGGCGCCGGGCGGTAAGGACGTACGGCCCCGTAGGCTGGCGGGTATGACGCGAGGTGCCACGGTGGCGGCGGCAGCCGGCGGCCTGGCTGGCGTGGGTTATTACCTGGTCGTGACCGGCAAGCTGACCATCGATACCGGCTGGGGGCGCCGGGTCCGCCCGCTGGGCCCGTTCGGCGTCCGGATCGCGGCTCCGGCCGCTACCGTGTTCGACGTGATCGCCGCGCCGTACCTGGGCCGGACCCCGCGCGCCATGTCCGGCAAGCTTCAGGTGCTCCAGCGCGGCACCGACATGGTGCTGGCCGAGCATTACACGCCGGTGCATCACGGCAGGCTCACCGCGGCCACGCTGGAGACCGTCACCTTCGACCGGCCGCACACGATCGGCTTCCGGCTCGTCCGCGGCCCGGTGCCCTGCATCACCGAGGACTTCACGCTCGCCGACGACAACGGCGCAACCAGGCTGGAGTACTCCGGCGAGCTCGGCACCGACTTCGGCGCCGCGGGCCAGTGGTGGGCCAGCCGGGTCGCCGCCGCGTGGGAGGCGGCCGTCCGCTCGTCCTTCCAGAGCATCCAGGCCGAAGCCGAGCGCCGCGCCGCACCCGGCACTGCCCATTCCTGAACCGCCTGCTTCTGCCCTTGGCGTGCCAGACCATCGCCCGCGTCTCCGCGGAAACGCGCTGTCATGCCGCATGGAGTGCCTTCGGCGCGGGCGCAGGGCAAGATCACTCCAGCCGGGCTGGCATCATAGAGGCAAATGAGCAACTCATCTTCACGCTGTTTCCCCGTCATCGTCACCCAGCTTCCGGTCACCCGCTGCGAGATCTGCCAGCGGACCGTGGCCTACCGGCCCGGCACCTCAGCGAGGCGCTGACCGAGCACTACCGGCGGGCCCATCCCGAAGCGCTCGGCCTTCCCGCCCAGTAAGGTCCGCAGCCCGCCCCAGCACCCGCCGGTACCGTCACCGCGGCACCTGCCCCGAACCCGGAGCGCCCGCGGACACAGAGCGTGGCCGCCTTTCGGTAAGAGCCCGCGCGCGTACCCGCCGCTAGGCGCTGTCTGTAGCTTGGGACGCACGATCCTCAGCGCCGCCCAGAACTAACGATCTTGGTGTTCACGCCTAGGTCAGCTTGGACTTTCCCCGACTGGCCTGCCCAAGCTGACTACCTGGATGCAAACTTCTGGCGCGGCCCTGCTCGCGGTCAAACGTTGCAGCCCAATGCGTGTGCGGATGCCTGCCCAGGATGGTCGTAGTCTGCATGGGATGCGACTGATCCCTGACCGGGAGGCTGATAGTGATCATCTGGCTGAACGGGGCCTTCGGCAGCGGCAAGACGACCTTGACCGGGAACTGCACCGCAGGCTCCCGATGCCGTCATCTTCGATCCCGAGCACGTCGGCTACGTCCTGACGCAGGCGGTCCCGGCACCAGCCGGCGATTTCCAGGACCTGCCCAGCTGGAGGCATCTGGTTGCCGAGCATGCTCTCACCTTGCGCAGGTTCCACGCGGCAACCCTTATCGTGCCGATGACGCTCGTCAGCAGGCAGTACTTCGACGAGATCATCGGCGCCCTGCGCGCGGCCGGGGAGAAAGTCCACCACGTCTTCCTCGACGTGCCCGCCGACATCCTCGAATCCCGGATCCGGGCCCAGGTGATCTGCCCCGGCGACCCCGGGCAGGACGAGAGCGCCCGGCAGTGGCGCCTGAAAAACATCGCGCGCTGTGTCGCGGCAGCCAAGGACCAGCCCGAGGACACGGTCATGCTGCGATCCGACCTGATGGACCCGTCACAGCTCGCGGACGCGGTCCTCACAGCCGCCGGCCAGTAGACACCCATCCCTCGCGACTGCGTCATGGACACCGTCCACAGTTTCTGCCACCGTAGGTAAGCGGATCACCAAGGTCGACTGATTTGCCGCTCATGCCGCGAAGATGACTGTCCGGCTGGTCCGGGCCCTGCGGGTGCGATTACCGGGCTCGGCCGGTGATTCGCAAGTAGTACCCGGCTGGATCGAGGATCCGGAAGTCCTCCAGGCCCCACGGACGGTGCTGGAGGTCCTCCGCCAGCGGCCATCCCGCCGCCGTCACCTGATCGCGCTCAGCAGCGACGTCATCGACTTCAAGCACCAGCTCCACCCCAGCAGGCGGCACCCTCGCGGCACGGGCATCTGGAACCATCCGCCTGGCGGCCCCGACACGCACGCTGCCCCGCTGCAGCGCAACATACTCATCCGGCTGGCCGCGCCGATCGGAGATGAGGCGGAAACGCAGGACGCGCATATAGAAATCGACGGTGGCGTCAAGATCATCAGGGAAGATCTCGAACCGCAGTGTCATCTCCACCATCGGATTCTGGCATATCGGATCACCTCGGCGTCAGCCTGAAACGGGCCAGAAGACTCATCCGCATCTGCCGCATTCCGCGCGTCTGCCTGGTCAGTCGGGCTAGCGGGCAGTCATGGCGGCGGGCGGATCTGCCCGCGCGAGGGTGTCGGCGCGGCGCAATGCATCGGGCAGCCGGTACCGGCCGGCCATGTGCCGGACCAGGTCCGCCGCGTCGGCTGCGGGCATCCCGGCGGCGGTGACCAACAACGAGCGTACCGAGGATCCGCGCACAACCGGCACCGCGTGGGTGGCCGTATGGAACCTGGACTTGGCCACGCCGATCACCGGGATGGCGAACTCGGCGTGCGCATGCGCGCCCAGCCCGGGTCGGCCGCCGGGGTCCAGATCGGCATAGCCGTCGACTACCAGCAGGCCCAGCCCGCTCAGCTCGGCCAGGACCGCGCGCAGCGGCGGGAGCTCGCGCCGTTAGAATTCGCCAGGCCGGTAGGCAGGCACCCGGCCTACTGTCGCGATGTGTTCGGCTAGCATGTGCGCGAAGGCGGCATCGGTGGCCAGGACGGCTGCTGCCCGGGCGCCGCAGGTGCTCAGGTAATGGACGTCCACGGCTGCGCACACGCCGAAGTCCCGGTACCCGCCGACTTCCATGTCCTGAGGATGCCCGAACCCGCCCGGGTCCGCCGCAGCGGCCCAGCAGGCCACGAAGCGTAATCGGTCTGCACCATGCACGCGCACGTGTAACCGCCGATAGGTATTGTCGCCGGTTTCCCGCTGTGCCGCCGCTGGCGAGCACGGATCTGAGTGTTATGTATCGCTGGGTCTGTCCTGCCCCGACCGGGCTGTCTGGTGGCTGTCGAGTGTGTGCCTGGCACGATCGCCTCACCGTCCCGGGCCCGGCTCGCCGGGTTGCTGGCGGGTCCGGCGGTGGCGCCAGCCCAGGCCCTGCCTGGCCCGGTCCGGCGGGAAGGGCGCCAGCGTCCGCGGGAACCATGCTGTCCGCGGCCGGGCGGCAACCGGAGGGGAACCAGGCACGGCAGATGCCGCGTCCAAGGGGCATCAGTTTCCCCGGCCCGCAGGAGCAATCATGCTGAACCGGATCGCGGTCAGCGCGGCGCTGACCGGACTCGCGCTCACCGGGGCGCTGTGCGCCTGCGGCAGCGCCGCCCGGCACAGCGGGCCCGCGGGGGCAGCCGCGAGCACGCCGTCATCCGCGACCGCGCCGGCCGGGCCGTCCTCGCCGGGCCGGAGCAGGTCCCCGGCGCCGGCCTCCGCAGCGCCGGTCATCTTCGCGGTCCGGCTCGGTCCCGGCTTCCAGCCCGGCACGCTGCGGATATCACCGGGCCAGCACTTCGTCGTGACCGTGGACTCCTCGGTCAGGGCCAGCGGCCCCGACGTGCCCGGTTCGTGCCCGGGCACCACCGCCCGGATCGACGGCGGCCTGCTGACCATGCGCTGCGCGTCGGGCGTCTTCTACTACACCGCGCAGCGTCCCGGCACCGCCGAGCTGATGGCCACGGTGCGGCCCCGCTGCGCCCGGGGCAGCATGTGCCCGCAGTGGATCACCGAAGCCACGCTCAAGATCACGATCCTGTGACCGTGCAGTCGACGCTGACCGCCCGGCCCGCGTACGGCCCGGGCGGCGGCTGGACCGGCCAGGTCCGGTGCGCCGCCGGGGCGCACAGCAACAAAGGACGTAAATATCCGGCAGGGAGGATCGCTCATGCTCTGGATCGCAAGTCGCGGAGCGTGACGACTGCTGGTTACGGCGGTAGCACGATATCCGCCTAATTGTGGGCGGTCTTGGGAACGAGGTTAGGCAACCAGGCGCTCGTACCGATCAGGGCTTATCTGAGCGGTCACTCCGCTGCGGCCGGAGGACGGTCGGGTCTGCGCTGGCTCAGCCGGGGCCGGACCGGGCCGGTCAGACGGGCGGGGCCGCGGCCAGCGGGCGCCGGACGGGGCCGGCTGAACCTCGGTGCGTTCCCGGTGGGCCGGCCCCCCGCATGGCCGGCTGCGCTGAGTGCGGGCGCCATGCCGGATGGGCAGCCCGGGGTGCAGCCCATCCGGGGCCGCCCGGGGCATGGGTCGGAGGCTCACTCCCGGTCGGCGGGCCGCGCCGTTCGCCTGCGCCAGAAAACCCGCTGCGCTTGCAGGCCGGCCGCGCCCACCACCACCAGCACCACCACGTTG
>JBOHCG010000198.1:0-12084 GCA_050698735.1 Streptosporangiaceae bacterium
GCCGAGTGGTATCGACCGCACGTGGAAGCGTGGGGCAGGCTGGCCGCTCCCGCGACCACGTTGTGGTTCTGGAACACCGAGGTCGGCTGGGCGACGGTGCACCCTCTGCTGGCGCGCAACGGCTGGGAGTATGTGCAGGCCATCACCTGGGACAAGGGGCTCGCTCACATCGCAGGCAACGTCAACGGCAAGACCATCCGCCGCTTCCCTGTGGTGACCGAGGTCTGCGTCTTCTACCAGCGGCGGTTCGAGGTCACGGGCGCGGACGGCCCGATGCCGGTGCAGCGGTGGGTGCGGCATGAGTGGCGCCGATCCGGGCTCCCGCTGGCGCGGGCGAACGAGGCGTGCGGCGTGCGCAACGCCGCGACCCGCAAGTACCTCACGCAGGACTGGCTGTGGTACTGGCCGCCGGGGCTGATGATCGAGCGGCTCGCCGCATACGCCAACTCCCGCGGCGCGGAATCGGGCTGGCCGTACTACTCCCTGGACGGGAAACAGCCGGTCACAGCCAAGGAGTGGGACGCGCTGCGGTACAAGTGGCGGCACGTGCACGGCCTGACGAACGCCTGGCAACTGCCTCCGCTGCACGGGGTGGAGCGGATCAAGGGAACGATGCGGCGCGCGGCCCCGCGGGTCTACAACCCGAGCAGCCTGTCGGCCGCGCACCTGAACCAGAAACCACTGGAGTTCATGCGCCGCATCCTGGGCGCCGTGACCGACCGGGGAGACGTGATGTGGGAGCCGTTCGGCGGGCTGGCGTCGGCCGCGGTCGCGGCGGTCGAGATGGGCCGGTTCCCGTATGTCGCCGAGATCGACCACGACTTCGCGGAGATCGCCGCGCAGCGCCTTGACGACGCCTTCGCCGGGCGGGATCCGGAGGCGGACGACACGACCGCGTAAGTGAGAAAATCGGCTGGTGCAGATCGGGATACTGGGACCTTTCGTCATATCGGAGTTCACGGCCAGCGCGGTACCGCTCAGCCCGTAGCAGATCGCCAGGATGATCATTCCCGGTGTAACGTATTCGACGTATTTGACCCCGACGGCGAAGGCGCCGCCGATGACATAGACGAACATCAGCATCAGCACGATCGGGAACAAGACCGCGTTGAATACCGTGACCGGGTTCCCGACGGTGTGCTTGAAGTTACGGCGCAGCATGACGATCGAATCGGCGCTCATCGCGGGTTCTCCCCTGTGTTTGGGTGGCCAGTAATTGCGTGGCCTGTCAGGGCCAGGAAGACGTCATCGAGGTCCGGGGTGTGGACCGAGAACTCTTCAACGTCGATCGAATGTGCATCGAGTTCGTTGAGCAGGGACCGAACGGATTTCACCCCGCCATCGCTGGGCACCCGCAGTCTCAGGTCGTCCTCGTCATCGCGGGTAGAGCCGGGCAGCAGCCGCATCGCGGCGCCGAGTTGCTCATGCGTCCAGGCTCGGCGCCCGGACCGCCATCCGCCTGACACGCCCCTGACACGAGCGCTGACACGAGCGCTGACACGAGCGCTGCGTACCGGCACCCGCATCCGGCTCCGGGAGGTCCTCGGCCGAGCGCCGGCCGCCTAAGGCCTGTAAAGGTCCCTTGACATTCCAATCAAAGTAAAGTTACCTTTACATCGTGCGGAACCAAGTCCGCGAGCAGCGCGCCCGGCGCGGGATTTCGCAGGCAGAGCTTGCCGGGGCGCTGGGCGTGTCCCGGCAGACGGTGATATCGATCGAGAGCGGCCGGTACCTGCCGTCGCTTCCGCTGGCGTTCCGGATCGCGCGCTTCTTCGATGTGACGGTCGACAAGATGTTCGACCCGGAGGATGAGGGAACGGGGATATGACGAGATCGATTCGCGGCCGCCTGCAGGTACCCGTGTTGATGCTGGTCCTCGGCACCGGGCTCGCGGCCGCCGAGGCCGTCGGCCACGGCTGGTACGCCGGGATTCCGGTCGAGGTGATCGCGGTCGTCGCCGCGGGCGGCTATTTCCTGGTCGGCGGGCTGGACAATGACTTCGGCGCGATCTACGGGTCGCACGCCGACGAACGGCAGCAGGTCGTCAGGCTGCGCGCGCAGGCCCTGGCGGCGCAACTTACGACGCTTGCCGCCGTGATCGGCTTCACGGTCCAGATCGCGCGCCGGGCTCCCACCTGGCCGTTCTTGATGATCATCGGGGTCGCCGCCGTGTCGTTCCTGATCGGCCTGACGATCTACCGCGTCCATGACACCTTTCCGGGCAGCCCAGAGGCATAGGTTGCCCGCGCCCGGCGCGATCGGCGAGAGTAACGGGGTGGACCGAGCGCGATGGGACGAGCGTTACTCCGGCACCGAGTTCGATCCGGCGACCCGGCCGAACCAGTTCGTGGCGGCCGAGCTTGCCGGCCTGGCACCCGGCGTTGCGCTGGATCTCGCGGCGGGCGAGGGCCGCAACGCGGTCTGGCTGGCCGAGCGCGGCTGGTCGGTGACGGCGGTGGACTTCTCCAGGGTCGGGCTGGACAAGGGGCGCAGGCTAGCCGCCGCGCGCGGTGTCGAAGACCGGGTGGACTGGGTGGTCGCCGACCTCGATGACTACCAGCCGGCCGCCGGCGCCTTCGACCTGGTCCTCATCGCGTATTTCCAGGTCGGCGCCGACCTGCGGGCCAGGGTGCTGGCCCGGGCCGCCGCCGCGCTTGGGCCGGCCGGCACGTTGTTCGTCATCGGCCACGACCTGGCCAACCTCACCGAGGGCACCGGCGGGCCGCAGTACCCGGAGGTGCTCTACACGCCCGACGCGATCACCGCCGAACTGCCCGGCCTGCGCGTGCTGCGGGCCGAACGCGTGCGCCGCACCGTGCCGCAAGACGACGGCCCGGCGATAGCCATCGACACCCTGGTCCGCGCCCAGCGCCCGTAAGCCCAGCGCCCGTAAGCCCAGCGCCCGTAAGCCCAGCGCCCGGCATAACGACCGGGCCGCCTGTTCCACCATCCGGATCACCTCGGCAGGCGAGCGGACCTGCCCGTGCCTGCGGCGGATGACGTCGGCGACCAGGCCGGTCCAGCCGGTCTGGTGCGAGGCGCCGAGCGCGGCGCCGTTGTCGCCGTTGAAGTACTCGCCGAAGACCAGGTTGTCCCGCCAGGCCGGGTCGTTCTGCATCATCTCGTTCTGGCCGAAGCACGCGCGCCGGCCGCCGGGACCGCGGGTGAAGAGGGAGATCAGCCGGTCCTGCAGGTCGGCGGCGATCTTGTCCAGGGTCATCCTGGTGCCTGACCCGGTCGGGTACTCGACGGTGAACTCCTCGCCGAGGAACTGATGGTAACGCTCGAGCGCGGAGATCACGATGTAGTTCAGCGGGAACCAGACCGGGCCGCGCCAGTTGGAGTTGCCGCCGAACAGGGGCACGGTGGACTCGGCGGGCTCGTAGTCGATGCTGGCCGTGATGCCTTCGACCGAGATCTGGTAGGGGTGGTCGCGGTGGTAGGCGGACAGCGCCCGCAGCCCGTGCGGCGACAGGAACTCGCCCTCGTCGAACAGCCTGCTAAGCAGCCGCGGCAGCCTGTCCGGGCCGACCAGGCTGAGCAGCAGCTTCTGCTGGCCCGGCTGGCCGAGCAGGAAGCCCCGTTCCCGCATCGTCTCGGTGTCCGACAGGCCCTCGCGGCCCAGCAGGCGGGCGAAGTGCTTGTCCACCACCAGCGCCCGCTGCACGTCTTCCTCGTGGATGACCGCGGCCGCGAGCGCAGGGATCATGCTCACCATGGACCGGACCTTGATCGGCACCTGGGTCCCGGACGGCAGCACGAGCCTGTCGTAGTACATCCCGTCCGTCTCGTCCCACAGGCCCTGAGTGGTCAGCGCGTCCCGGATGGCGGCGAAGTGCTCCATGAACTTCAGCACGAGGTCCGAGGCGGGCCGCTGCCTGGTCTGGCTGAGCACGGCGGCGATGGTGCTCAGCGCGATGGCGTAGGCACCCATCCAGCCGGTGGCGTCCGACTGCTCGAGCACGCCGCCGACCGGCAGGTGCGAGCGGTCAATCGGGCCGATGTTGTCCAGGCCAAGGAAGCCGCCCTCGAACACGTTCTTGCCGCCCTGGTCCTCGAGGTTGACCCACCAGGCGAAGTTGATCATGAGCTTGTCGAAGACCCGGGACAGGAATTCCAGGTCACGCCCCTCGTCCACGGCGAACACCTCGAGCGCAGCCCAGGCCTGCACCGGCGGGTTGACGTCGGAGAAGTCCCACTCGTAGGCGGGCAGCGCGCCGCTGGGATGCTGGAACCATTCCCGGCACAGCAGGATCAGCTGGTACTTGGCGAAGGCGGGATCCACGTGCGCCAGAGCGACGCAGTGGAACGCCAGGTCCCAGGCGGCGAACCAGGGATATTCCCACTTGTCGGGCATCGACATGATGTCGAAGGCGTCGAAGGTGCGCCAGCGGGTGTTGCGGCCGGCCAGCCGCTGCTCGGGCGGCGTAGGCTCGCTGGGGTCACCGTCCAGCCAGCGGGCGACGTCGTAGTAGTACAGCTGCTTGCTCCACAGCAGCCCGGCGAACGCCTGGCGCATCACCATCGCCTCGTCCTCGGTCGCCTCGCGGGGCGTGAGCTCGGTGTAGAACTCGTCGGCCTCGGCCAGCCGTGCCGTCATCACCCAGCCGAACTCCGCGCCCAGCGGCGCCCCGGCCGTGCCGAGCGCCGTATGGGCCGCGCCCACCTCGCCGAGCGCCGCTCGGACCGTTCCGGGAGCCGGGTCGGCCGCATCCGCCGCACCGGACGGGCGCAGCCTGAGCCGCAACTCGGCGGATGCGCCGCCCGCCAGCGTCAGCCGGTACCAGAACGCGCACTTGGTGCCGGTCTTCGCCGGGTTGACGGTGGCCGCCCCGCCGATCACGTGGTCGTTGATGCCGTCCTTGGGATAGGGCGTGGCCGGGGTCGCGCCGAACAGCCTCGCCACGTTCGTCTCGTTCTCGCAGAACAGCGCCTCGGGCAGCGCGCCGTCCGGCCCAGCCCCGGCGAGCAGCTCAAGCGAGCCGCAGAAAGGGTGCTCGACGCTGACCGCCACCGCGCCGGGCGGGGCCGCCTGCGCCGCGGCGAGCGCGGGCCGGCCGGTGTCCTCGCCCCAGGACCAGGTGTTGCGGAACCACGAGGTCGGCAGGACGTGCAGGGTGTCGGCGTCCGGGCCCGCGTTGGTCACCGAGATCGCCATCAGCAGGTCGTCTGGCCCGGCCTTCGCGTAGCGCACCTCGACGATCCAGTACCTGCCCTCGTCGAACACCCCGGTGTCGGCGAGTTCGTACTCGGGCTGCTGCCGGTTCCGCGCGGCGTTCTGCTCGATCAGGTTCTCGTAGGGGAACGCGGCCTGCGGATAGTGGTAGCGCCAGCGGTTCCAGGCGTGGCTGGGGATAGCGTCCAGGTACCACCAGTACTCCTTGACGTCCTCGCCGTGGTTGCCCTGCTCGCCGGTCAGCCCGAAGGCGCGCTCCTTCAGGATCGGGTCGCGCCCGTTCCACAGCGCCAGGCCCAGGCAGAACCGCTGCTCGACGTCGCAGAACCCGGCCAGGCCGTCCTCGCCCCAGCGGTAGGCACGGGATCTGGCGTCGTCGTGCGGCAGGTAGTCCCACGCCTGCCCGTCCGGGCTGTAGTCCTCGCGTACCGTGCCCCACTGCCGCTCGCTGACGTACGGTCCCCACCGGTACCAGTCACCGGCCTGGCGCAGCCCGTCCTCGAGCTTGCCGAATTCCGCAACCCGCTCGCTCTCGGCGCCCATCGCACTCCCTCTCCCTCGGTACACCGCATTATCCTCATACCAGGGCAGGCAGATCCGCAGGGGACGCACCGGATGCCGAACTGGTACCGGCAAAGGACCGTCGTCCCGCTGGTCGAGGACAATCCGGGCGATATCGTAATGATCAGGGAAGCCTTTGAACAGTCGCTGACCCGGTCCAGCTATACGTGGTCAGCAACGGCGAGCAGGCGATCAAGTTCGTGCGCAGGACCGACCCGGGCGCTCCCCGTCCCAGCCACGTCCCAGCCTGATCCTGCTCGATCTCAACCTGCCGATTTACAATGGCCTGGAGGTCCTCGCCGACCTGAAAGGCGACCCCGAATTCCTGTCCATTCCGATAGTGATGCTGACGACCTCACGCGCCCAGCGCGATATCGAGCAATGCTACGCGCTGCACGCCAATGCCTATATCGTCAAACCTGACGACTTCGACGGCTACGCCGACGTTATCCAGCAGTTCGCCAAGTGCTTCCTCGACCTCATCTCGCTGCCCTGACCGCGGCGCATGCGCCGCGCGGCCGGGTTGCCCCCGCCGACGCCGGCCGACCTGGGCTGGCCGTGATACCACCGCCCGTTCGGCAAGATTTAAAGTTCTTTTTTATCCAGAACGAGAAGTGGTGCGTGTGCCAGGCCACCTGTCGGCCGCCGACTTATGCCACCTCCTGCGAGGCGTGTGGCGCACCGGTCCTGCCCTGGGGCTCACTCGTGGACCGTCGTGTCCGTATCCGGCGTCACGCGTCCTGCCCGGAGGGGTGCGTGTGCCACAAGCCCTGTCATGCAGGGCGCGTGCGTCACGAACCCCGAACCGCCCGGGCTGGCCCGAGGGGTGCGTGTGCCACAAGCCCCGTCATGCAGGGCGCGTGCGTCACGAACCCCGAACCGGCGGTACCCCGGACCCGCGGTCCCGCGGGCGGCGGAGATATTTTGGGTGGATTTCATTGGATTTATCGGGCGGGCGGCGCATTTGGCAGGTATAACCCTCGAAGGTGAGCGGGCGTACATATCCGGCAGGGCTCGACTCCTTGAACGAGGAGGAAGGAGGGAACCGGGCGTGAAACCGGACTTCCCCTGGTTCTCAAGAAACGCAATTGTCACAGCTGTCACTGCGGCGCTCGGGCTGAGCGTGCTGGCCGCGTGCACAAGCTCCAGCAGCTCAAGCGGCAGTGCCGCCTCGCCGGGCAACACGACCGGCCCGATCATCATCGGTGCCGCGCTGTCTAAGACCGGGAGCTTCTCGGCCGACGGCCAGGCCTTCGAAAGGGGCTACGAGCTGTGGGCAAAGGACGTCAACGCGCACGGCGGGATCCTCGGCAGGCAGGTCAAGCTGGACATCATGGACGATCAGAGCTCGCCGAACCAGGTGGTCACCGACTACCAGAAGCTGTTCGGCCAGGACCACGTGGACCTCGCCTTCGGGCCGTTCTCCTCGCTGCTGACCGGTCCGGCGTCCGCCGTGGCGTCACGGTACGGCATGGCGTTCGTGGAAGGAGCGGGCGGCGCGCCTTCGGTCTTCGATACCCCGTCCAACGACGTTGACCACGACGTGTTCGACGTGAGCCTGCCGATCGCCGACGAGATGGTCCCGTTCGTGAACTGGATCGCCTCGCTGCCCCCGAACGAGCGGCCGAAGACCGCGGCCTACCCGATGGCCCAGGACCCGTTCGCCGACCCGCCGGTCCAGCTCGCCCAGACGCTTCTGCAGCGGCTCGGCGTCCAGACGGTTTACTCGAACATATTCCCCGAGGAGGTCCCGGCCTATAAAGGCCCGGCCGGCGCGGTGGCCGCGAGCGGCGCGCAACTCGTGGTGCTCGGATCTACCGACGTGCCGACCGTCAGCACCTTCATGCAGGTGTTCCAGCAGGACCACTACACGCCCAAGATGTTCATCGCGGCGTCGGGTCCCGACCAGGGCGGCGCGTTCACCTCGGCGGTCGGCGTGGGCAACGCCAACGGGATGATGGTGCCGGACGGCTGGTACCCCGGGTACAAGAACACGGCGAGCGAGAAGATGGTCAGTGAGTACGTCGCCCAGTACGGCGGCACCGCCTCCGACGTCAACGCCGACGTGGCCGAGGCCTACTCGGTGGGCCAGATCATGGCCCAGGCGGTGACGGCGACGGGCGGCACCGACAACGCCAGGATCATTGCCTACCTGCACAGCGGGGTCAGGCTGAACACCGTGCAGGGTCCGGTGGAGTTCGACGCCCTGGGAGAGAACGGAGACGCCGCGGCCTTCGTCTTCCAGTGGCAGAGGGGCACCTTCGACCAGGTCCTGCCGGTCGGCACTCCCGGTTCGGTAGGCATTCTGCAGACCAAGCCGGCCTGGGCTCCGCTCCTGGCCCCATGAATCCAATTCGGGGCGACCGCCGACCGGGACGAGTTCCTTATCAGCGGGTATACCAGTCCGTCGCGGACGGGACACTTGTCGCATCGCACCACCAGTCCCATGAGTATCAGAACGCCGTCTCGTACCACCAGGCTCGTGCGACTTGTCCCGTCCCAGAACTCGTCCAGCCAGAACGCCGCCGCCGGACCCGGCGTTTGCGCAGGTCGGCTTCCATCTTTTCGGCTAGGCCACTAAATCGGTATTTAGCCGGATATTTTGCACCAACCGGTTTAAAGTGGCGTCGACCCACATTCGTGCAGCCGGAGGCCGTTGGTTCTGGGGGGTCAGTTGCGTCGGCAGTACGGGCCTAAAGAGCGCGTGACCAGCGAGGACATCAGCAAATGGGAAACCATGGGGCTGCGGGCAACCAGCATGCCAAGGAATCGACGACGACCTCCCATTCTTCCAGCCCGCGGGTGCCGACCCTGCGGAACTGGCCGGTGTCGTGGCGGCTGATCGCGGTAATCGTGATGGCGCTCGTCATGGGCCTGGTCTTCGGCGGGCTGCGGGTCTCGGCGGCGGCCGACAACGCGGACGAATTTAACCGCGTGGCGGCGCTCGCCGACCTCGGGCAGCAGGTCACCGGCCTGATCCAGGCCCTGCAGAACGAACGAGACGAGACGGCCGGGCTGCTGCCAGTCAGCAACCCGAGCGAGCTGCGAACCGAGTACAGCGCGACAAACGCCGCGGCGGCCAAGGTCCAGGCACTGGCCGCGGGGATCAACGGTTCCTTCCCGGCCAACATCCAGTCCAAGGTGTCCACCGTGCTGTCGGAGATCACCCACCTGCAGCGACTGCGCAACACGGCCCTGATCAGCCAGTCCGTGCAGTCGGTGCTGGCTGACTACGGGACCCCGATCGGCGACATGATCTCGCTGAACGACCAGATCGCGCAGGGCACCTCAGACGCCGGCCTGGTCAGTGACGTGGAGTCGCTCAACTCGCTGGCGCTTGCCAAGGACCAGGCCGGGCAGCAGCGCGCGCTCCTGTTCAACGCGCTCAACCAGCAGATCTTCGCCGACGGCGTGCAGCAGGCGCTGATCACCGCCCAGTCCGAGCAACTCAACGACCAGACGGCGTTCAGCACCACGGCAACGGCCCAGGAACAGGCGACATTCAACAGCACGGTGACCGGGCCGCAGGTAAACAGGGCGCAGAACATCGAGACCTACATCCTCTCCGTCGGCAGCCTGGACATCGATCAGGGATCGCTGAACATCAGCCCGACCGCGGCGCCCGGGGTGTGGTACTCGGCGATGTCGGGCACGGTCGACACCATGCAGCAGGTGGAGCTGGGCATCGCCAGGTCCATCGTCTCGCGCGCCCAGGTGCTGAAGCGCGGCGCGGAGCAGTCCGCCCTGTTCACCGCCATCCTGACGGTGGTCATCCTGCTCCTGGTGCTGATCGCGACGCTCGCCGTCGCCAGGTCCCTGGTGCTGCCGCTGCGCAGGCTGCGGGAGGGCGCGCTGAACATCGCCACGGTTGAGTTGCCGGAGCGGGTCCGGCTGCTGAACGAGGCACCGGACACTCCGATGAGCGTCGGGGTGGAGCCGATCGACGTGCTGTCGGCCGATGAGATCGGCCAGGTTGCCCGCGCGTTCGATCAGGTTCACTCCGAAGCGGTGCGCCTGGCGAGCAACGAGGCGATGCTGCGCAACAACTTCAACGCGATGTTCGTCAACCTGTCACGGCGCAGCCAGTCCCTGATCGAGCGGCTGGTGCGCATGATCGACGCCCTGGAGCAGAACGAGGGCGATCCGGAACGGCTCTCCAACCTGTTCGCGATGGACCACCTGGTCACCAGAATGCGCCGGAACTCGGAGAACCTTCTCCTGCTGGCCGGACACGAGGGCGCGCGCAAGTGGAGCGAACCCGTGCTGCTCGCCGACGTGGCACGAGCCGCGGTCTCTGAGATCGAGCAGTACAGCAGGGTCACGCTGAAGATCCAGCCGGGGATCGCGGTCTCCGGGCAGGCGGTCTCCGACGTCGTGCACCTGCTCGCCGAGATCATCGAGAACGCCACGATCTTCTCGGCAAGGGACACACCGGTGCAAATATCAGCGCAGGAACTGACCAGTGGCGGTGTGCTGATCGAGGTCAGCGACAGCGGGGTCGGGATTCCCGACACCCGGCTGGCGGAACTGAACTGGCGGCTCGATAACCCGCCGGTCATCGACGTCTCGCTGTCCCGGCACATGGGCCTGTTCGCCGTGGCGCGCCTGGCCGAACGGCACGGAGTGCGGATCCGGCTCGGCACCAGGTCCCCGCACGGGCTGACCGCCCTTGTATGGCTGCCGGACAATGTCATCGAGCAGCCCGCCCGCCCGTACGGCGCCCGGTCGCGGCTGCTCTCGACTTCGACTCAGGCCAGCTTCCCGATGGGCGTCATGCCGGGCGGCCACGCCGCCATGCGCCCCGCCACCGATGGCCAGTTCGCGGGCGACCGGCGTGAGGCCATGCCCGAACAGCACGGCACCGGGCCACGCGAGGCGATAGTGACAGTCGGCGCGGGCGGGTCGGAATGGTTCCGCGGGCGCCGGGGGCCGGCTCCCGCCTCAACAGGCAACGGAGGGTCACTGGTGACGGTTCCGCAGGCCGGCGGCGGCAAGCAGGTCGACACGGACGGGTGGGCGCTCGGCAAGCATGCCGCACAGATCGTCGCCGATCCGGTGCGCGGCGACAACACCGCGGCCGGGCTGCCGATGCGCGTCCCGCAGGCGAATCTCATCCCGGGATCCGTGGGCGGCGAACGCCGGGCAGGTGACACGGCCAGCCACCAGGCACATGCCCTCGGGGCACCGACGGCAACCGCCCCCCGGGCGCCGCGCTCAGCCGACGCAGCCCGCAGCCGGCTGAGCGGATTCCAGCGCGGAGTCCGCCGCGCCAAGGGTCAGACACCCCGCGCAGGAGAGGGAGCCGATCGTTGAGTTACCCACAGCACCAGGACCTGAGCTGGCTCGTCACCGATTTCACCATGCGAGTCGCGGACGTCGCCCACGCGGTCGTGGTGTCCGCGGACGGCGTCGCACTGGCGGTGTCGGAAGGCATCCCCGAGGCGTTCATCGGCCAGCTCGCCGCCATCACCTCGGGGCTGACCAGCTTGATGAACGGCGCTGCCCGCCTCTTCGAGGCAGGCCACCCCACCCGGGCGCTGGTCGAAATGGAGGGCGGGCTGATGTTCGTCATGGCGATCAGCAACGGGTCGATCCTGGCCGTCCTGGCCGCCCCCGAGTGCGACGCGGACCTGGTCTCCTACGAAATGACCATGCTGGTCGAGGCGGTAGGCGATGTGCTGACCCCGGCCGTCCGCGCCCAGTCGGGCGTTGACTAGCGCCGCTGGCCCCGACGCGGCTGGCCCCGACGCGGCTGGCCCCGACGCGGCTGGCAGAGATCAGCGAGTCTCCACGGAAATGACCCACGTGCGTATTAACGTCTGGACGTGACCGTCCACGTCGTTGGACCATCGGCGCCCACGGTGCCCGCGAGCGGGGCTGCGGCGCTGGACATGCTGCTCGACGAGGGCGTTACCTGGGGCGACTCGGCGGTGTGGCTGCCGCGGTTGCCCAGGTGCTGCGTCGATCTGTTCTTCACTTCGCCGCCGTATGCCGACGCCCGCGCGTACTCGCGGATCCATCCCGATCGTTACGTCGAGTGGTTCTTGCCCTTCGCCCAGGCGATGTACGGGGCAACGACCGAGGCGGGTTCGCTGGTGCTCAATATCAAGAATCGGGTCGCGCAGACCGGCCCGCTTCGCGGGCAGCGGCATCCATACGTTTATCAACTCGTCCTGGCGCTGCAGCACATGGGCTGGCGATGGCTGGAAACCTATATCTGGGCTAAGCTCGCGCGCAATAATTAGTTCCCTTCATTCGGGCGTGTCGTGTCGCCGGGCGGGTCTGCTGGGATGGTGTAGTTCCAGTTGCCGTGAAACTCGTGGCGCTGCAGGTGCCGGGCCTCGAAT
>JBOHCG010000199.1:0-11987 GCA_050698735.1 Streptosporangiaceae bacterium
TTCTCGCCCAGCACGTGCGGGCGCCCGGCCGCGAGCGCGGCCGCGGCCGCAGCCGGGTAGGGCTCGCGGCGTGGATGGCCGACGAGGCGCTCCTGCTGCGCGCCTGGGGACGGCATCCGCTGCTGGTCGGCGAGATGGTCATCACCTCGCAGGCCACCGTCCGGTTCATGCTCGGCCTCGCCAGAGCGGACTGGACCGAGCTGCCCGAGGTACTCGAGCTCGGCGCCGGGACCGGGAGCTACACCGGGCAGATGCTGGACCGGCTCGGGCCGCACGCCACGGTCACCGCGATCGAGCGCGACCCCCGGCTGGCCGAGCGGGCTAAGGCCAGGTACCCAGACGACAAGCGGCTCACCGTGCTGTGCGAGGACGCCGGCCTGGAGCTGGACCGGCGGGATCCCGGTACGGTCCCGCTCATGGTCTCCGCGCTGCCGTGGACTTCCATGCAGCCCGCCGACCGGGACCGGCTGCTCCGCCTGGTCGCCTCCCGCCTCGCCCCGGACGGCGAGCTGCTGACCATCCAGTACTCGACCGCCTGTGACCGGCTGTTCCGCCGGTTCTTCGGTGACGTCACGCACGCCTGGTCCGTGGCCAACGTCCCGCCGGGGGCGTGCTACCGGCTGGCCCGCCCGCTGCGGGAAGGATGATGATCACCGCCCGCAGCTGGCAGGCGGCCCGCCGGTACGTCCTGCCGCTGCTGATCGCGGCCGGCGCCCTGGTGCCGGTATGGAAACGGGCTGCCATGGTGACGCTCGGCGCGGCCGGGATCCTGCTGGCGTTCTTCCGTGACCCCGGCCGGGTGTGCCCGGCCGAGCCGGGCACGGTCTACGCCCCGACCGACGGGATGGTGACCGCGGTCGAGGATGACGGCCGGACGCTGAAGGTGGTCACCTTCCTCGCCGTGCACAACGTGCACGTGGCACGCGCCCCGGTGGCCGGCCCGCTGGCTGCCTGGTCCTGGCAGCCGGGACCGTGCCTGCCTGCCTTTCTGCGCCGCGCCGAGGAAAACCGCCGTGCCGAGCTGTGGATCGGCGCGGACGGCGTCGGCCGGGCGGGCCTGGTCCTGGCGGCGGGGATCCTCGCCCGCCGGGTCGTCCCGTGGGCGAAGCCCGGCGACGCGCTGGTCGCCGGGCAGCGGCTGGGAATCATCTGCCTCGGGTCCAAGTCAATCCTGCTGCTGCCGTCCGGCCAGTTCACCGCGCTGGCACGCCGCGGCCAGCGCGTTACCGCCGGCGTTACCCCGGTCGCAGCCGTAGCGGGTCGCTCCGATCAGGGTGTGCCGCCGTCCCAGAACTCGTTGAACGCGATGGCGTCGTAGCCGGCCGCCGCCCTGTGTCACCGTGCTCAGATCCCCGGCACCGTCGGCGATCGCCATGCTCAGATCCCCGGCACCGTCGCCGTCGCGCCGGGCTCAGGCGAGCTGCCCGGCACGCCCTCCGCTGCGTCCGGGGCATCCGGTACCGGCTTCTGCTGGGCGGACATGGCGGTGGCATTGGCGCCGTCCGGGTCGGTGGTCCAGGGCCACCATGCCGCAGTCCGCGGACGCGCCGGCGTGCCCTCGGCACGCGCCGTGCGCAGGTGCCTCAGGATGGAAAGCCATAGCCCGAATCCCAGCAGGAACAGCAGCCACGGCATTACTGCCACGACGGCCGCGGTCGGGCGGTGCGGCAGGCTGACGTCCGCCGCGTGCACGGCTCCTACCAGCGCGACCACGGCGAGCATGAACATGACAGAAAGCCAGGCATAGCTCTGCATCCACCATTCGGCGCCCCGCAGCGCCAGCGCTGCCACGCACGCGACCACCAGCACGGCATCGACGATCAGCGGATAGAGCCCCGCGAGGGCGGGGGAGACCCCGGCCGTAACCGCGATGGCGCGGGTCCCCGCGTAGGACACCAGGAAGGCAGCCACGGCAAGCAGCGCCACTCCGGAGATCACGATTACGACCGCGGTCAGCTGGAACCCGTTGCCGTAATCCATCGCCCGGAACCGGCGCATGCCAGAGAAGTCGCTCATGTGGCCTGAACGTACTCTTTTTCGGCTATGACCTTAAAGAAGCCGAATGTTCAGGCCCGTGTCGTGTCGCGATTGCCCGCGCAGGTGAGCACCCTCATTACCTTGCTGCAGGTGCGACGGCGGCGGGCGCGGCGGTGCGGTTACGCCGGGCCCGGTGCCGGTCTGACGCGTGGCGCCACCTGGATACCCCGTCGGGAGGGGTCTGGCCGATGCTGACGTGACCGCTGAGCCCAAAGGTCTGCGTCCGGCCGGCCGGGGTGGATACCGGGCAGAGCCTGGTCATCGGACATCGCCGCGCGGCGTTGGCCCGCCATCGGCTCGTTGGCGAACCTCGACCGGTAGCGTCCGCCGTCAGCTAGACCTGCCGCTGGGATCAACGGGTCTCGCCACTTGCCGAAAGCGATGTTATATTCGATACTGGATCGATGAAAAATGATTTCGATAGCGTGAAGATGCGAACACAAGGGTGTGGCCCGGTCTGCCTGGTGTCGAAGCTGATCCCGAGATGGATCAAGGCGGGAAGGAGCCGGGCCGCCGTCTCCTGGCAGGCCGTCCGCACCGATGGGGAGGCTGGCGAACCGCCTCGGCTGCCACGTGCGGCAAAGCGCTACAAGCGATCCGTACCCGGCTGGCACAAGGCGGCTCCTCCCTGGCTGGCACAAGGCGGCTCCTCCCTGGCTGGCGCTCGTGGGGCGGAACGAAACCAGCGGGGTGCCTGCCTCCTCGGCCTGCGGAGCTTCGTCGCCAAGCCGCTTGACCGCTCCGGCACCTGCGGGTTACCGTCCCTTTTGGACACGTTCCGAACTCGATTGAACCGTTTGCGTATCCGACACGTGGTTGAGAGTGCTGGTCGTTTGCCTATGCTGATGACCCCGGTGATCGTCCGTAATCGACCCCTCACTGAAGGTTCATGCCGCACAATGGTAATCAAGACCGGCACGAAGGGCTGGGCCGTGCCTGCCTGCTATGCAGGCGCGGAAACGTGCGGAGGTGTGATGTTTCGCGGGCCTTACTCCGGTAACGGAACGCGTTCGTCTGTTTACTATCTGGATTCAGGCGGGCCGGGCCGGGCCGGGCCAGGCTCGGCTGGGTCCGATTCTGCGGGATCGGGCCCGCCGCGGCTCGGCACCGCGATGACGGAAGACGAGACCAGCCGGCGGATCCCTGACTCGCGCAGCCGCGGTACCTGGGGCGGGGCAGGCGGCAGATGGCTGCTGTGGCCCTTGCGGGTCGTGCTGTGGTCGGTCCTGCTGATCATCGCGTACCGGGGTGTCACCGGCATTGTTTTCAACGGGGCCTCGGTACCATCGGGCGGCGGCCTGCCCGCTGCGAACGCCGCGGCCGTGCAGTTCCCGGTGACCCTCGCCGAGGCGTACGCGACGGAATTCGGCCAGGCCTACCTCAACTTCAGCCCGCAGACCCAGGCCCAGCGCGAGCAGGAGCTCGCCGCCTTCGTCCCGGCCAGCGTCGCGGACGCCAATCCCGACCTCGGCTGGAACGGCTCGGGTGAGCTGAGCCTGGAGTCTGAGCAGGTAGCCGACATCTCGGTGCAAGATCCGCACCATGCCGTGGTCACCTTGCTCGCCACGGTCAACGGCCAGCTCATGGAGCTCGGCGTGCCAATCATCGCCACCGGCGGCCGGATGGTTGTCTCCGGCGAACCCGCCTGGCTGCCCGCGCCGCAGCAGATTTCCGTCCGGCCCGCGGCCGTGCGTTCAGATCCTGCGGCGCAAAGCGCGCTGATGAATGAGCTGCCGGCATTTTTCACCGCTTACGCCAGCGGTGATAGCGCCGCGCTCAACAGGTTCCTCGCCCCGGGCGCCTCGCTGGCCGGGCTTGACGGCACCGTCGCCTTTGACTCGATCGCCGGTGTTGATGTCCCGGCCGGCGGTGCGACACGACAGATTTCCGTGACGGTCATATGGCAGCTGGCTGGCCAAGACGAGTCGGGCGTCACAAAACTCGCGATGATCTACGGCATGTCGGTCGTGGAGCTTCAAAGCGGCAAATGGTATGTAAAAGAAATCAGTGCGTCGACTGAGGCGGTGGGAGCCCAATGACCTGGACACTGGCGGTTGACGCCGTCGTGCCCGGCTACGCTCGCGTTGCCTCTGACCAGCCCTTCGGCGGCTCGGTTCGGCCCGCTTCCCACCGCTTCGCCAGTGGTCCGGTCCGGTCCGCCTCTCACCACGCCCTTGGCCCGGATGGGGCCACCTGTCGCCGGTCGGCCTGCATTTCGGATCGGTTCTGCTCCCGCCCATGCGCCTGCGTCACCGTACGGTCCTGCTGTTTGCGGCCCGCATCCCACCGGCGGGCCTGCGGCTGGGAGTCGTTGGTACCGCGGGCTCCCGCGCCGTGGGCAGCCACTTGGAGCCGTGCTCGCCGTCGGCCAGCACGAGCCCGTCCACCGTGCCCGCTATGGGCGGCCAGCGCGCGGCATCTGCCCCGGCCGCAGCAGCCCCCGTCCGCCCGACGGCGTGACGTGCCTGGAGTCCGTAGGTCAGTCGTAACACTCACTGAATGGTCAGTTGATCCCGGAAGGGATGTGTAATGCATACTCATCTAGCCGCCGCGACGGTTCCCCTGGCGCTGAGCACGCAGGGTCTCGTTACCTACCTGCAGGGCCTGTTCGGGCCGCTGTTCCTCGGCATCGTCGGGATCGTGGCGATCTTCTTCCTGTTCACCCGCGAGATCACTCGGTTCGTGCAGTTCATGGTGCTTGCCGTGGCGATCGCCGTCGTCTTCTACACGCCAAGTATTGTGCAGACGCTCGCCACCGGCATAGCGAACGCGCTCGGAGTCCACTGATTCCGTTCCGGCAGAAGGAGCCCGCTCCCAGTGGATCTTCCCACTTACACGAATATCTGGCGGATCGAAAAACGGCTTTACAAACTGTACGATTTTCGACTGCCGGCACCGTTGTCAATCACCTTGATTGGCGTTTTCACCGGGATCACCGTCCCTTACATCATATTCCTTATTGCTGTCGGATTGCCGTTTAACCACAATTTGGTATGGCTTTATATCTTGCCGCCAGGAGCGCTTACCTGGCTAACCACGCGGCCAGTCATTGAGAGTAAGCGGTTGCCGGAACTTGTCGGCTCGCAGTTGCGCTACTTGTCTGAGCCACGGACGTGGTGCCGGATGGCGGCATGCTCGGAAAGGGACGAGATTTCGATTTCCGTTCGGGTGTGGCACGGGTCGCCGCCGCGAGAGCGGCCGAAGACGCCGAGGATCGGCAAGGTCCGGCCGGGCCGGGCCGGGCGGCACGTGATCACCGCCGGAAGCCCCAGTTCGCATCGTGCGGCCTCTCCGGTCGCGGCCCTGCCCGTTCTGACCGGGCAGGTCACCGCGGTCCAGGTCGGCGCACCGACGTCGGCGCCGGCTCGTGCGCCGGCTCCTGCGCCGGCGGAAGAGATTACGTCGCAGCAGTTCGTACCAGCCCAGGTGCCCGTGCAACTGCGAGCGACGTCCGGATCCGATGCGAAGGGGCCGCGGTCGGGCCGTTCAGCGCCGCGTCCCGGCCGGTCGGGGCCGCGCCCGGGACGTTCGTGGCCCAACCGCCGCCGCGAGCCCGAACCTGAGCCGGAGCCAGACCTGCCTCCGCCGGTCGACGACGATCCTGGTCCCGCGGTCGAGCCGGGGCCGGCCTGGGGCCTCCCGGTGCCCGACGGGGTGGCAGATCCGCGTGCCCTGGAAGTTTCGCACGACTTCGTCCCGGACCCCAACGGTCATGATGGCTTTGGCATCCCGTTCGCCGTGACGTCGTGGCCATCGCTGGAGCCGGGCAGCTGGCCTCAGAACGGTCTCCACAAGGCCCCCCCCGTTGGTGACGCCGCCGCAGCGGCCGACGCCGGCCCCGGGGTTGACCCTGCCCGCGCCCCGGAGACTGCTGGGCCTGAATCCCAGCACAGTCCGGATTCCTCGGCCAAGCCCTCGCCGCAGATACCCGCATGGCCGCAGGCTCCTATGATCTCTGCGCATGCCCATGCGCAACCGGCCCCGTGGACGCAGGAATCCGCACCCGTCGCGGACTCACCTGAGCCTGCACCGATCGCGGACCCGCTCGAGCCGGCAGCCTCCGCTCCCGTCCCCGCTGATCCGCTAACCGCAGCCGCTCCCGCGGCGGCCGTACCTGCGCCGCCCGCACCTGCGCCGCCTGCTCCCATGCCGCCCGCCGGCCCGGCGGACCCGCCTGCCGCGGCCGCTACCGCCCCGATGCCGGTTGCTTCCCCAGCCCCCGTTCCCGTGGATCCGCCCGCTGTGGCGGCCATCGCTCCCGCTCCGCCCGTCCCCGTGCCCCTTCCGGTGGTCCGGCCGCCGAGGTCGGCCACCCCTGCCGCGAACCCTGTGCCGTTCGCTCCTCGGGTGCCGCCCGCGCCTCATGTGCCTGCCGCTAACCCCGTGCCGCCCGCGCCCTGGGTACCGCCGGCGACGCCCGTGCCTCCGCCGTCCCCGAGAGTCGCGGCCAGGGTGGTCGGCGGCGAGCGGCCGCTGCCTTCGATCGAGCGCGCGCTAAGCGGCCATGACAGCTCCGGCGACACCGGCTGGCGGCGCCGGGTCAAGGTGGTCACCGGCGGCCAGGCACCTGGCAGGCGGGACCAGGACTCGAATGACCGTGACCGGGCCAGGCTGCCGCTGCCTGGTCCCCGCGTGATCACCGTCCTCGGCTGCACCAGCGGCGCGGGACAGACCCTGACCGCCCTGATGACCGGGCACATCCTGGCCGCCGTCCGGGAGATTCGCGTCGCGGCGGTCGACCTGAACCCTGGCCGGGACTCACTCGCCGCGCGGCTTTCCCCCACGATCTCCGTGACGGCGCTCCTCGCGGGAGAAGCCCTGGAGGACGGCGAGGACGACGAGGACGTTAAGGCCGACGGCCGGCCGGGACTGGTCCGGCCGCTCTTCGGCCGCGGCGACTCCCGGTCCACGCTCGAGGTGATCGGCGCCGACGCAGGCGGGGCGCGCGCCCTCGGCGAGGAGCACTACCGGCAACTGGCCGGTCTGCTGGCCCAGAGCTACCCGCTGGCCATTCTCGACCCGGCGCCATCGGGGCTGACCCGGGTGCTCTCGGTGACCGATCAGCTTGTGCTGGTCGCCCCCGCGAGTCCGGACGCGGCGACCTCGCTGGCCAATACCGTGGCCTGGCTCGGCGCGCACAGCTATGGCGAACTCGCCGCGCACTCGGTGACGCTGATCAACGGGGTGAGCAGGCGCACGATGGACGACGCGCTGCGCGCCGAATCCGTGGCCAGGGGCAGGTGCCGCGCCATCGTCCGGGTCCCCTGGGACGACCAGTTGCCGGGGTGGACCGGTTCGCCGGCCACGCTCCTCCCGCAGACCAGGCTTGCCTACACCGCGCTCGCGGGCGTACTCATGGCGGGCATGGCCGCTCAAGGACCAGCTCAAGGACCAGCTCAAGGACCAGCTCAAGGACCAGCTCAAGGAACAGCTCAAGGAACAGCTCAAGGAACAGCTCAAGGAGCCGCCCAACGGACCGCCGGAGGAAGGAGTCCTGGTGAGCACACGGACTAAGCCGCCCAGGGGGTCCAGGGCCCGCTCCCGGATGGGCGTCAGGTACTTCGATGACCGCGTGCTGCTGACCGATACCCACGCGTGGGCGTACTACCGGCTTCCGTCGGTGTCCTATGAGTTCACCACGCCCGAGGAACGCGAGGCGCTGGCGACCAACATCACCGTCGCGCTCGCCGCGATCAGGATGCAGGACGCCGAGGTCCACCTGCGCATCGCGCACCGTCCCTACCCGGCGAACGCGTGGGCGACCGGCCTGGACGCCACCTCGGACGGCGGCCCGGGCTGGCGGGATTACCTGGAGCAGTCATACCAGCACGTCTGGGCGAAGGATTTCTGGGGCAAGGAGATCTACCTCGGCGTCCGGCTCGGCCAGCGCGGCATGCGCGCCCAGCTGTCGGGCAGCATGCTGCCCCAGTTCATGGGCCTGTACAGCAAGGGCGAGCGCGGGCTCGGGATCAACGACGAGGCGGTGGGCTCCGGCGAGATCGGCAAGTGGACGGAGGCCGCGGAACGCCTGGGCCGGGCGCTGAACGCGAGCGCGCTGGCGGCCAGGCACGCGACCTCCGGCGAGATCGCCTGGCTGATCAGGCACACGCTGATGTCGTCGGCCGCCGAGTCCGTCCCGTCCGCCACCAAACGCAGGCGGTGGGGCGCGGGCGAGATCGACATGCTGTTTGAGGGGCAGATACACAACGGGCGGAACGTGCTCTGCCTGGAGCACCTGGCCGGGGAGTCCTACGCCGCGTTCGTCTCATTCGCCAGGTTCCCCGACGTGATGTCGTTCCCGGACGGCGAGCCGTGGCTGCATTACGCTGACTCGCTGCCATTTCCGGTGGAGATCAGCTGCCGGATGAAGCTCATTCCGCCGGCCAAGGCGAGCAAAGACGTCAGCAGGCGCCTCGCGCACGCCCGCGACATGGACGCGCATATCCGCGAGGCAGGCGCGGAGGCGCCCATTGCCCTCGCCGAGCAGATTGCCGCGGCCAGAATGCTCGAGCACGGCATTACCAAGGAGCGGCTGCCATTTGTGTACGGCTGGCACCGTCTTATCGTGAGCGCCCCGACGAGGGAACTGTGCGTGCGCCGGGTGGAGGCCGTCGTCGAGCATTACCGGGATATCGGGATCGACGTGGTTAACTCCAGCGGCGACCAGTTCTCGCTGCTGTGCGAATCGCTGCCGGGCGAGCGGATACGGCTGAACTCCTACGTACAGCGCCAGCCGCTGTACACGATCGCGGGCGGGATGCCGACCGCGACGGTGGAGCTCGGCGACCGGGTCGACGCGAACGCGGGCTGGATCGGCCCCTATATCGGCGAGACGCTCGGCCGGGCGAGATCGATCGTGCACTTCGACCCGCTGCTGGCGACGGCGAGGAACCGGCCCACCGCGATCGCCATCACGGGCGAGCCGGGCGGCGGCAAGACGACGCTGGCCATGCTGCTGATCTACCAGCTGGCGCTGCGCGGCGCGACCGTCGCGGTGATCGACCCGAAGGGCGACGCGGAGTCCCTGGTGGCCTACCTCAAGGGGCAGGGACGCAAGGCACGGGTGCTGCCGCTCAACGCGGCCGCGCCCGGCCTGCTCGACCCGTTCTCCTTCGGCGTCGACCTGTCCGAGAAGCGGACCATGGCGACCGAGACGCTGCGGCTGCTGCTGCCCAGGATGAGCGAGGAACGCGAGAGCGCCATGATCCAGGCGGTCGGCGCGGTGGCCGGAACCGACCGGCCCAGCCTCGGCAAGGTCGTCAGGCACCTGGAGCAGGCAGACGACCCGGCCTGGAAGAACACCGGCGCGGTCATGCGCTCGATCTCCGAGATGCGCCTGGCCCGGCTGTGCTTCGCCCCCTCGATCGGCCAGCAGATCGACGCGGAGGGCTGGACAACGGTGTTCACGCTGGCCGGGCTCACCCTGCCGGACACCACGACCAACAGGGACGACTATTCCTACGAGCAGCGCCTCTCGGTCGCGCTGCTCTACCTGGTGTCCCAGTTCGCCCGCAAGCTCCTCAACGGGATCGACCGGGCCGTGCCCAAGGCCATCTTCCTCGACGAGGCATGGGCGATCACGTCGACCCCCGAGGGCGCCAAGCTGGTGCCCGAGGTCTCCAGGATGGGCCGGTCCAGGAACACCGCGCTGATCCTGGTGTCCCAGAACGCGGGCGACCTGCTGAACGAGCAGGTGACGAACTGCCTGTCCAGCGTGTTCGCGTTCCGGTCCACCGAGCGCGGCGAGGTGGCCAACGTCATGTCGCTGCTCGGGGTGGCCCCGTCCGATGAGCACAAGGCGGCGCTCCGGGCGCTCGGCAACGGCGAGTGCATCTTCCGCGACCTGGATGACCGGGCCGGGCGGATCGGCATCGACCTGGTCTCCGATGAGCTGAGGGACTGGATCGACACCAACCCGACTAGGGCCAGGTACGGACTGGCGGATCCGAGAACCCACGAACCGGCCCACCTGGCGGTCGGCACGCAGGCGGCGGAAGCGTCGTCGTACCCGTAAAAAACCATGGAGTTCCCCCGATGGCTCTCTCGCTAGCCCTGTCCAGGCGACACCGCGCGGACTCTCAGTCACCATGCCGTCACGCTATGAGCCGCGCGGCGCAGGTGCTGCTCGTCGCGGGTGCGCTGCTCGGGGCCGGCGGCCCGGCGCTGGCCGCCACCCACTCGGCCCCCGCGCCCAGCCAGTCCCAAGCCCAGGCCCAAGCCCAGGCACAGGCCCAAGCCCAGGCACAGGCCCAAGCCCAGGCACAGGCCCAAGCCCAGGCAAAGGCCGAGCCCCAGGCAGCGGCAAAGGCACCGGCGCAGACCCAGCAAACCGCGCTGACCGCCTTCGTTGCCCCGGCCCTGCCCGGCGGGATCTGCCAGGTACCCGGCATCGGCGATATCGGCGGCCTGGTCGGGCTGTGTTCGCAGGGCTCAAGCGGCCTGGTCGGCGACCTGAACAACATCTGCGAACCCTCGCTGCCCCAGCCCGAGTCGGCCACCGGCGGCATCGACTCGATGATCGAGCCGCCAGCCGCTGCGGCAGGCGGCAAGACGCTGTACGACAACTACGCGCTCGCCGGCCAGTTCTGGGCCGCGCACGGCCTGCAGTGCTCCGACATGACCTCGCTGATCGGCAACAACGTGGCCGGCATGGTCTTCGACGCGGCGAAATCCCTGGACCGGGTGACGATCACGGTCTACCAGTCAGCCGCGGGCAACAACATCCTCACCTGGCTGCAGAACGCCGTAGACAAACTCATCAGCGCACTCGGCAAGGCCATCTACTTCCCCTTCCTCGCCCCCGTCGTGATCCTCGGCGCGATATGGCTTGCCTGGCAGGGCCTGATCCGCAAGCGCGCCACCCGGACCATCGAGGGAACGCTGTGGATGATCATCGCCGCCACCGCCGCGATCGCGCTGATCGGCAAGCCCGCGGCGTTCACCGGGGTCGGCACCACGGTCGCCAACGGCACGACAGGCGTGCTCAACGCGGCCTTCTCCAAGCTCCCCGCCCCGGACCAGAGCAACTGCCTGCCGGTGCAGGCGGGCGACCCGCAGAGCGTCACGAACAACTACTCCTTCACCACGGGCAACGGCCTGGTCGACGAGAACGCCGACGAACTGTGGTCGGTGCTGGTCTGCAAGCCCTGGCTGTCGGGCGAACTCGGCACCACGCAGTACACCACGGGCAACGGCGCGCCGACCGTGGTCAACACCTACGGCAGGCAGTTGCTGTGGTCGCAGGCAATCGCGGCCAACGAGACATCGACCAGCGCGCTGATCCAGGCCAAGCAGGCCACCTACACCGGGATCGCGAGCTCCATCCAGCAGAACCAGCCCGGCATCTACCCGCTGTTCCAGGGCAACCAGTGGACGACACGATTGGAGATCGCGTTCGCCGCCGTGTTCGCCGCGGTGGTCGCCGGGGGGCTCATCCTGCTGATCGCGCTCACCCTTATCGTGCTCAAGCTCGGCTTCCTGCTGCTGCTCGTGGCCGGGCCGTTCTTCCTGATCATCGGGACCCATCCCGGCTTCGGCCGGGTCATCGCGATCCGCTGGTTCGAGATGCTCGTCGGCGTGCTGCTCAAGCAGGTGGCGATCGCGATCGTGCTGTCTGTGCTGCTGTACTGCTACTCGCTGATCATGGGCCAGCCCGACACGGTGCTGCCCTGGGCGCTCAAGATCCTGATGATCGCGCTGGTCAGCGTGGCCGTCTTCATCTACCGCAAGCCCTTCACCCACCTGTTCTCCGCGGTCGGCTACGGTACCATCGGCTCGCAGGAGCGGGCGGAATACAGCCTGCGCGAGGCGGGCAGCACCTTCCGCCGCTCGACGCTGGACGCCGCGACGGTGGCCATCCCCGGCGTGGCGGGGTACCGCGCCGCCCGCTGGGCGCGCAGGAACCCGGGCATGGCCGCGGCAGCCGCGGCCGGCGGCGCGGCGGGTGGCGC
>JBOHCG010000200.1:0-11922 GCA_050698735.1 Streptosporangiaceae bacterium
GCCCAGCCGGCTGGGGACCCGGGAGGCGGCGCGGCCCAGCCGGCCGGGGACCCGGGAGGCGGCGCGGCCATGTCGGGGGGCTCGGGGGCCGGGGGCTGGACGTCGGCGACCTGGGCTACTCGGGCGAGGAGTTCGCTGACGGCCTTCTCGGTCTCTTCTACCGCGTGGGCGGTGGTGCGCCGGCGCTCGGCTAGCCAGTCCTCGACGGCGCGGAAGCGGTCGGTGCCGAACAGCTTCTCGAGCAGCCTGCGGCGGTGCTCGGCGTCGGCGTGCAGGAACTGCGCGAACTGGCCCTGCGGCAGCAGCACGACCTGGAAGAACTGGTCGGCGGACATGCCCATCAGGTCGCTGATCTCGTCGTCGGCCTCGCCCGCCCGGGTGGAGACTGCGTGCCAGGAGGCGCCGGCCAGTTCCTCGACCAGGATCTTGGCCGGCTCGGTGGTGGTGCCTGAGCCGCGGCGCTTGGGGCGTTCCTGCTCGGGCTTGCGGGTGATCCGGAACCGCCGCCCGCCGATGGTCAGCTCGAGCTGGACCTCCGTCGCCACCTCCGGTGCCGCGTGGTCCGAGCGCAGCCGGCGGGTCTTGCCGCGCTCCCCGGGCACCCGGCCGTACAGCGCGAAGCCGATCGCGTCGAGCAGCGTGGTCTTGCCCGCGCCGGTCTCGCCGTGCAGCAGGAAGACGCCGTCGCGGCCGAGGTCATCGAAGCAGACCTCGACGGTGCCGCCGAACGCGCCGAACGCGGTCACCCGCAGCCGGTGCGGGCGCATTACTGCTCGCCTTCGACGCGGGCGGCCTCGAAGGCCTCGGCGAGAAGCTGTCTTTCCGGCGGAGTGACCGGTGCGTTCCGTACGTGCTGGACGAACTCCGTCGCGATGGCGAGGTCGTCGCGGCCCGCGACCCTGGCCCGGTAGCCGCGGCCGTCGGCGACCACGCCGTCCGGATCGAAGGCCAGCATCAGGATGTGCGGGAACCGGGTGCGCAGCCGGTCCATCGGCGCCTCGGGGCGCGCCGGGTCGGTGACGGTGACCGAGATGAAGTCCTGTTCGCAGCGAGCGTATTCCGCCGCGCCGAGCAGGTCGGCGAGGCGGCCGCGCAGCACGCTCAGCCTGCGGTAGGTCGGAGCGGGCACCCGCTCGGCCCGGGCAAGGCCGGCGTCGCCGAGCTCGACCAGCCAGCTGCCCTTGTGGTGGGATGCCTCGGAGAACGAGTACGGCAGCGGCGAGCCGCTGTAGCGCAGGTGCTCGGCAACCGTCTGCTGGCCGTGCAGGTGGCCCATGGCCACGTAGCTGAGATCGTCGAACAGCTCGGCGGGCGCCTGGCCGACGCCGCCGACGGTGATGTCGCGTTCGGATTCGCTCGCCACTCCCCCGGTCACCCAGCCGTGGGCCAGCACGACACGGCGGCGGATCCCCCTCGCGTCGGCGTCCTTCCTGATCTGGCCGATGGCGTGGGCGAGGACGCCCTGGTGCCCGCGTTTGGTTTCCGGGAACTCGCCGCGGACGGCGTCCGGTTCCAGGTAGGGGATGCCGTACACGGCCACCGGGCCTGTCGCGTCCTCAAGGACGACGGGCTCGGACAGGGTCTGGAGTTTCGTGCGCAGGTGCACCCCGGTCCGGTCCAGCAGGCGGCTGCCGAACCCGAGCCGGCGCGCGGAGTCGTGGTTGCCGCTGATCAGCACGATCCTGGCGCCGGTCGCGTGCAGCCTGAGCAGGGCTTCCTCGCACAGTTCGACCGCGTCCACCGGCGGCACCGCGCGGTCGTAGACGTCCCCGGCGACAAGGACCGCGTCCACCTTCTCCGTCCTGGTCACCTCCACCAGGTGATCGAGGAAGGCCGCCTGTGCCGCGCGGAGATCGGCGCGATGCAGGGACCGCCCGAGATGCCAGTCCGAGGTGTGCAGGAACCGCATGGGCCGGACCATAGCGGAGCCCACCGACATTATTCGGGGGTATCGACATTCTCGCGGCGGGCGCCGGCCGGGATGCATACCCTTTCCGGCATGAGGGCACAGCGGCTTTACCGGGGGGCCACCGCCGTCGCCACGGGCTTGATGATGGCGGCGCTCAGCGCGTGCAGTTCGGGTCCGCAGCCGGGCACGACGGCGAGCGCCTTCCTCGTCGACTGGGCCAATCAGGACTGGACCGGGATGCGGGCCCTGGTCGACGACCCGCCCGCCGACTTCACGACGGTGAACCAGGCGGCGTTCGGCAACCTGTCCGTGCACCAGGCGAGCTTTGACGCGGGCAAGCTTCAGGCGAGCGGGTCGACGGCCAGCCAGCCGTTCACCGAGCGGCTCACGCTGGGCGGGATCGGCGTCCTGCGGATCTCGTCCGTGCTGCACCTGGTGAAGACCAAGCAGGGAGACTGGCTGATCCGCTGGACGCCGGCCACGATCGTTCCGCAGCTGCGGCAGGGCGATCAGCTGGCGGTGTCGAAGGCCTGGCCCAGCCGGGCGGGGATCCTCGGCGCGGACAACGTGCCGCTGGTCACCTCGGGGCAGGTGGTGACGATCGGCGTGGAGGGTCAGCGGATCCGCAGCGCCGCCGCGGTGCAGGCCGCGCTGGTCGCCGCGGGTGCGACCCAGCAGGAGGCGAGCAGCGCGATCGCGGCCTCCAAGGCGCACCCGACGTACTTCGAGCCGGTGTTCACCGTCACCCAGGCGCGCTACAACCAGCTTGAGCCGACCATCTACCCCATCCCCGGCACGGTCTTCCAGACCAGCGACGCGCGCAGCGCCATCACGCCGGGCCTGGCCTCCGGGGTGGTCGGCACGGTCGGGCCGATCACCGCGCAGGAACTCCGGCAGCTCGGCGCGCCGTACGACGCGCAGGTCAGCGTCGGCCAGACCGGCCTGGAGCAGGCGGACGAACGCCAGCTCGCGGGCACGCCGGGCGCCACGGTCTCGGTCGTCAACCCGGCCGGGACGCGGGTCGCCGTGGTGGACACGCTGCCTCCGCATCCGGGGACTCCGGTCGCCACCACGATCAACGCGGCCGTGCAGCGGGCCGCCGAGGCGGCTCTTTCCGGCGAGAAGAAGAGCGCGGCGCTTGTCGCGATCGACGCGACCAACGGGGACGTGCTCGCCGCCGTGTCCGCCAACTCCGGCGGCTTCGACCAGGCCATCGACGGCGGCTTCCCGCCGGGCTCGACGTTCAAGGTGATCACGTCCACCGCGCTGATCAACCACGGGCTCACCCCGCGGTCGGCGGCCAGCTGTCCGCTCACGGCAACGGTCGACGGTGAGGTGTTCCACAACGCCGAGGGCGAGGCGCCGGTCAGCAACATGCTGCAGGCCTTCACCGAGTCGTGCAACACCGCGTTCATCAAGCTGGCCACCGGGCACCTGACCGCCGGCGACCTGCCGGCCACCGCGGCGCTGTTCGGGCTGGCCAAGACGCCGCATCCCGGGCTGCTCGCGTTCGCGGGCTCGGTCCCGCAGCCGACCGACGAGGCGGACCTCGCGGCCACCTCGATCGGGCAGGGGCGGGTGCTCATCTCGCCGCTCGGCATGGCGATGGTCGCCGCGGCGGTCGACACCGGGACCGTGCGCGAGCCGGTACTCGTCGCCGGGGCGCCGGATGCGAGCGCGGCCACCAGCCAGCTGCCCCCGGCGGTGATCAGCGACCTGCACGAGATGATGGCATCGGTGGTGGCCAGCGGCACCGCGGCGGGGCTGGGCCTGCCGGCCGGGACCTACGCCAAGACCGGCACCGCGCAGTACGGGACTTCGACGCCGCTGAAGATAGACGCGTGGCTGATGGGCTTCAAGGGCAACGTCGCGTTCGCGGCGCTCGTGGTGAACTCCGGCGGGAACGGCGGGCCCACCTGCGGGCCGATCGTGGCGAAGTTCCTGACCGCGCTGGGTCCCTCGTTCGGCTAGGTGGCTAGCCGGCTTGCTGGCTAGCTTGCTTGCTGGCGGATACGGCCGGCTAGCCAGGCGTCGACCTCGGCCTGCCAGCTCTGCTTGTCTTGCTCGGGGGCGAAGCACGCCTCGAAGGAGTTGCGGGCCAGCGCTGCCATCTTGGCGTCGTCGAAGCCGAACGCGTCCCGGACCGCGGCCAGGTTGTCGTCCACGTAGCCGCCGAAGTAGGCCGGGTCGTCGCTGTTCACGCACGCGAGCAGCCCGGCGTCCAGCATCCCGGGCAGGACGTGATCGGCGAGAGAGTCGAAGACGCGCAGCGCGACGTTGGACAGCGGGCACACGGTCAGCGCGACCCGCCGGTCGCGCAGCCTGGCGACGACCTCGGGGTCCTGCGTGGACTGCACGCCGTGGTCGACACGCTCCACGTTCAGCACGTCGATCGCCTCGCGGACGTAGCCCGGGCCACCCTCCTCGCCGGCGTGGGCGACGAGCCTGAGTCCTTCGGCCGCCGCCATCTGGTACACCTCGCGGAACAGGGCGGGCGGGTAGCCGACCTCGGCCGAGTCAAGCCCGACGCCGATGAACTGGTCACGGAACGGGAGCGCGTTTCTTAGGGTCTGCCGCGCTGCGTCGGCGCCCTGGTCGCGCAGGAAGCACAGGATCAGGTCGGCGGAGATGCCGTGCTCGGTGCTGCCGTCGGCCAGGGCGGCGCCCAGTCCGCCGAAGACGGCCTCTAGCGGCACCCCGTAGCCGAGGTGTGTCTGCGGGTCGAAGAAGATCTCCGCGCGGCGCACCCCGGCCGCCGCGGCCCGGGCCAGGTAGGCCGCGGCCAGGTCGTGGAAGTCCTGCTCGGTGCGGAGCACCTGCAGGTTCGCGTAGTACAGGTCGAGGAAGGACTGCAGGTTGCCGAACTTGTAGCTGGCGCGCAGCTGTTCGACGTCCGTGGTCGGCAGGGCGACGCTGTTGCGGGCCGCGAGGCGGACGAGGAGCTCGGGTTCGAGCGTGCCCTCGATATGGAGGTGCAGTTCGGCCACCGGCAGCATGCGCGCTCCTCCCCTGGCCCGGGCCTGGTGCAGCCGCGATGCTATCAGCCCATCACATTCGCGCTTTCCGCATGGGGCTGGCGGAGGCGTGAGTAGTGCCCGAGGTTGATTTCGTTCTTGGTGAAGGGTCCGGTGAACAGGACCGGGTCCGCGTCGTGATCGTGCCCGGTCTCGCAGGCGTGTATCAGGGCCGCCATAAAGCGGCCGGCGACCGGAGCGTTCTTGAACTGGTTGCCGCTCGTGCCGATGGCCACATAGAACCCGGCCAGTGAGGTGCGGTCGTAGATCGGGATCCAGTCGTCGGCGGCGTCGTACAGCGCCGCGAAACCGACGGGGCGGGGCGGGATGCCCAGCGACGGGATTCTTCGTGCCAGGCGGAGCACCTGCGAATCCCACACCTGCGTGGTGGGCTGGGTGTCGAAAGCATCGGGATCATCGATCCAGTGCAGGGGATCGCAGGCCGGCTCCGAGCCTCCGACGATCAGCTGCCCGCCGAAGTGAGACCTGAAGTAGGTGCCCAGGTCTCCGTCCGCGACGACGGGACCCAGCTCGTCTCGCGCATAGCCGGCCGGCGCGGGCACGGAATGAACTTCCTGCCGGAGCGGGCGGGTCCGGACCCGGAATTCTCCGGTGACGCCTGCCAGAGCGTTTACCTGACCGGAGTAGGGTCCCGCCACATTGACCACGATGGGGGATTGAATCACGCCTCCTGAGCGCAGCCTTATGCCCTGGACCCGTCCATTTTCCTGGAGGATCGCCACCACCTGCTCGCGGAGCTGAACTTCGGTCCCGCGCCGCTTCGCCGCGGCCATGAGGTTCTGCGCCGCCAGCTGCGGGTCGTCGATGAACCCGCCGTCGGGCGTGTAGTAGGCGCCGAGTTCGCCGTCGGGATCCGCCCAGAATGCGTCGTCCGTGACCGGCTTGGGCGGACCGTACCTTCCGGTATCCAAGCCCGGCACCCGCTCCCGGATGGTCTCGGCATCCCAGCACTGATACGGGACGCCGATGCGGTCAAAGAGCGGCAGCACCCGCTCGCGCTGGGTACTGCCGTCCAGGATCAGGGCTCCTGCCTTGATAAACCTTGCCAGGGATTCCTCAGGAGTGCTGTCCAGATACTCGGGCCAGGTCTCCCAGGCGAACTTGGATTCCCAGGAGGCGGCCACCCCTTCGAAGGTCGAGTAGTGAAAGCGGACGATGCTCGAGGACGAACTCGTGGAGCCCGAACCGACACCGCCGAGCCGGTCGATAGCCACGACCCGCAGTCCGGTCTGCGCAAGCTCGTAGGCGACAGCGGCACCGATGACCCCGGTTCCGATCACGACTGCGTCGGCTGTATGCGTCACTCAGTAGTCCTCTCGGACGGGGTCGGCGGTCCTGGTGATCATTCAGACAGTACGCTGGTCCCCGCGCCGGGTGTCGCATTCGCCGGCCTGGACGTACCATCGCGGTTATGGCCGAGTGGTGGTCGATCGAGGTCATGCACGGTGAGGTTTCCGCCTTCCGGTGGCAGGAACAGCATGACTCGGCGCTCATCGAGGCGGCGCTGACCAACGGGGTCCGCGACGGGGTTTGGCATGCGGACAAATGGGGCGTGGTATTCGAGGTGCTCTTCGACACCGAAGATCAGTGGGAGGCGTTCCGCGGCCTGCCTGTGGTGCGAGCGGCCCTTGATGGCGTCCCCGATCCGGTCAACGGCCTGCTCATCTACCGCGGCCGCGGCGGCGGGGCAGGCGAGCGGGAACCACGCAGGCCGAAGCCCGCGCCGAGTTCGGCCGCCGTTTCGCTGCCTGCGTCCGCGGACGAGCCGTACCTGGATCTGACGGCCGTTTCCGCGCCGTCATCCGGACGCGAGTACGCGGTCTAGCGGGCGCGGCGCCCGGGTGAGATCGTCCACCGCGTCAGACCTGTCGCTCAGTCACCCTCGCAGTCTGCTTGGCAAGGCTGACCCAAGTCGAGCGATTTACCCGGGTGTCGGCCTGGGCCCGTTATGGCCTGCGGATAGGATCGCGGCGTGATCACCGGGATGCATGCGATCGTGTTCTACCAGCCAAGGCACCCGTCGCCGACGGCGGCCTAGAAGGTATAAGACACCACATTAAGCTCGCTCGGATCCGACGTTTGCGCTTCGCCGACCTCATCTAGCCATTTCACCGCGATCTTGTCGCCGCAACTGATGCCCGCCAGGTGGCCGAGCCGCTGGTCGGACGTCCGAAGTACCTGCGCCCTTGCTCCGGCTGCCGCTAGCGCGACGAGCACGTCGCTTACCGTCACCGGTTTCGGGCTGCCTTCCTGGCTTGGGCTGGTGCCGTCAGCCGAAGCGGCGTCTTTGGCTCCGCTGGTGCCCTTACCTGCGCCGTCCTCCGTATCCGGATCGCTCTTGGACCCGTCGGCCTGGGCGGCGCTCAGACTTTCCCGCAGAAACTGAAGCGTAATCGCTTTTCGGGCTTCGTACATCGCGATAGCGCCGTTGGTGCGGCTCTTCAGGTCCGTGCTGACAATGTAGGAGAATCCCAGGATAACGGCCACGAGGACGGCGCCTGCGCCGCCAAGCGCCGCAACCCGAACCGAGTCATCTGTTGAAGTGGCGAAGCTGCCGATGGCCGAGCCTATTGCCGTTATGCCGCCGAGGCTGGCCACGACGGGAGCCGCTTTCTTGGCGATGGCCGAGGCGGTTGATTCGAGAACCTGAGCACCCGGATCGTTGTCGGCGGTGGTACCCGGAGGTAGCTTATCGGCCGTGGTCTTCCCGAGAAGATTGACTCCCTGGAGAAGCGTCTGCAGCGGGCCGAGCAAGTCGGGGTGATCGGCCTTATCTACGGCGTTATTGGGAATCGTGACTGGCATATTCCCCCCTTGGTCCCGTAATCGCTCTTAGTAAGAGACATCTCGCCCGCGCGTACCCAGGACATATGATGTCAATCCCGGACCAGGCTGGCAAGCAACCCGGTTGCGAAACCCGGCCCTCCGGCGGCCGCGGCCGATGGCGATAATCGACCGGTGAGCACCATCGAACGTCCTATGCCGCCGCTGAACGCCGACGAGCGGACCACGCTGGAGAGCTGGCTTGACTTTCACCGAACCACCCTCGCGATGAAATGCGAGGGCCTGGACGATGGGCAGGCCGCCGCCGTGTCGGTGCCGCCGTCCGGCCTCACGCTGACCGGCCTGGTCCAGCACATGGCGGAGGTGGAGCGGAACTGGTTCCGCCGGGTGCTCGCCGGAGAGCAGGCCCCGCCGATCTACGACCCGCAGGCCGATCCGGATGGTCCGGACGGCGGCTTCGAACTGGCCGAGGGCGCCAGCCTGCGCGACGCCCTTGCCACCTGGCGCGCGGAGGTCGCCCGCGCCCGCGAGCACTGCGCCGGCCGGGTACTTGCCGACACGGGCCGCTTCATGGGCCAGGACGTAAACCTCTGCTGGATCTACGTCCACATGATCGAGGAGTACGCTCGCCACAACGGCCATGCGGACCTGCTCCGAGAGCGCGTCGACGGCACCACCGGCGTATAGCGCCGGATCGTGCAGCGGGGGACGGACGCGGCAGGACCCGGGACGCGCACCACCGCTCGTTCTGGATGAAGAATTTGATTTTTATTTTTTGCCTGCGTATCGGAGGCGGCCGGGGTTGATGTCGCCGGAGTCGATCGCCGCTTGTTCGGCCTGCTCGTCGGCGTCAAGCAGGTCGGGGAAGTAGTAGGGGCCGGTGCTCAGGTGGACGGTGGCGAAACGGGTCGCTAGCTCGCGGCGGATGACGCTGGCGGGGTGCATGCTGTGCTCCTCGAGCCGGGCCCGGAAGTAGTCGTCCCAGGGCAGGCCGGAGGCGGTCCAGTCGGCCTGCATCCCCGCCAGCCAGGAGCCCGGGTCGTCGGGGTCGTTCGGGTCCTCCGGGCCGCGGGGGTGGTGGCGGAAGCACCACCGTGCGGTCCGCCCGTCCATGTCCTCGGAGATCCACTCGATGACGACCAGCATGCCGCCGGGGACCAGGAGGCCGGCGACGTGGTCGAGCGCGGCGCCGAGGTCGTGCATGTGGTGCAGCGAGACGGACGCGATGACCGCGTCCGCGAGCGCGTCGGGGCGGTAGTCCTCGAACGCGATGCGGCGGTACGGCGAGCGGGTCTCGGGTGCTTCAGGATCCTCCGGCGCCGCCGGGGCCTCTGGATCGACGCCGATGGCTTGGTAGCCGGCCCGGAGCAGACTGGGGACATGGCCGCCGAGCGGGCCGCAGCCCACCTCGATGACGCTGGCCGGCGGCGAGGGCAACTGATCCCTGACGAATGGCCAGGTCGCGGCCAGCCAGACCTCCTTGCCCTTGTTTTTGCCGGTGGCGGCGTGGCCTGCGTGGGCATGGTGGCCCGGTGTGTGGCGCATGCGGGCATGCTAGCCGTCGAGGAGAGCCTGCCGCGGGACTGGTGTGGCCTCTGCGATCTGGTTTTGGGCGGTCGGCAAGATCGTGGATCGTTACCACCCATTTTCTGGGGGGTAAGTATCCACGGTGTTGGGCCGACCTCGAGCGACGTGGCGGGCGTGATGACAGGGCGCGGCGGGGCGGGGCGGTTCGCGGTGGTCAGCGATACGCATGCCAGCGTGGGGCGACTCGGGTCGGCGGAGCGGCTGGCCCTGGTGTTCGGGGCCGTCGCGCGGCTGGAACCGGACCTGGTGGTGCACTGCGGGGACATCACGGATACCGGGCTGCCGGACGAATACGACCTGTACAGGCGGGCGCTGCCCGCCGCGCTGGCGGGACGGATACGGCACGTGCCCGGAAACCACGAGGTGCGGTGGGACGGCACTGCCAAGGGGCTGTACCGGTCGAACTTCGGCCCGCCGCGGTGGTCGCTGGCCGTGGGCGGGGTGTGCTGCGTGGGGCTGGACCCGACCCAGGTGCTGCAGGAGCCGGGGCATTACGGGCGGGCGGGGCTGGGCTGGCTGCGGCGCGTTCTCGGCAGGGTGGCGGAGGGCACGCCGGTGATCCTGTTCCAGCACTTTCCGGTCGGCGGCGTGCACCACGACGTGGATGATCAGCCGGCGCTGTTCGACCTGATCGCCGGGTACGACGTGCGCGGGATCTTCGCCGGGCACGTGCACCGTGAGGAGGTCAGCCGGGTCGGCGGGCTGACCCAGGTGACGCTGCGGGCCGTGCTCGACGAGCCGGTCTTCTACTGGGCGGAGGCCGGCCGGCGGGAGGGTGTGCTCGAGGTCTCCCGGGTCACGGTGGCAGCGGACGGGACTCAGACCTGGGTGGCGGTGGCCACGATTCCGCTGTCCGGGGACGGCGTGATGCCTGGGTTGCGGACGGGCGGCCCGAGCGGGCGGGATGCGCTGGAGGGACGCGGCGGGGGCACGGATCCGGTGCCGGGCTGGCGGTTCAGGATGGCGGGGTCGGTTCAGGGCGGGATCGCCGTGGCGGGCTCGGTGATCGTGGCCGGATCTACCGGCGGGGAGGTGGTCGGGTTCCGCGTCGCGGGGGGCGGGGCCGAGCGGGTGTGGCGGGTCCGGGTCGGGGCGGTGTACCGGGAGGCCGGGGTTGACGCCGCGGGGCGCACGGTGTTCGTTCCATCGGCGGACGGGCATGTGTATGCCCTGGACGCCGAGACCGGGCGGACCGAGTGGCGGTTCTACGCGGGGGCACCGGTGCTCAGCGCGCCGCTCGTGACGGACGCCGGGGTCGTCGTGTTTACCGCGGGGGCGCGGCTGCTTGCCGTCGACGCGGCGACCGGAGGGCTCCTCTGGCGCGTGGCCGGGCGCGGGTTCTCGGCGGGACGTGCCGCGTGCGACGGGGAGCGGGTCTACACCTGCGCGGCGGACGGGTACGCGCGGGCGCACGACGCCGGGACCGGGCGGCAGGTGTGGGCGTACCGGATGGTCTCGGGCGACCGGCACCGGCTCGCCCTGTACAGCGGCTGGGACGACGTGGTCGTGCTCGGCGGCGGGGTGGTCATGGTGGCCACCGTGTCCGGCTCGGTGGCGCTCGATGCCGTCACCGGCGCGCCGCGCTGGACGTTCCCCGGCGGCACCATGTACCCGCCCGCGGTCGTGCTGGGCGACGGAACGGTGTTGCTCACCACCGAGCACGGCGTGGTGGCCCGAGTTTCGGTTGGCGACGGCGGCGTCCGCTGGCGGACCGACCTCGTGGTCCGAGTGCTGAACGCGGGCCTGGCGGTGGACGGCGAGCGCGCCTGGGTGATGTCGGCTCACGGCGCTCTGATCGGCGTCCGGCTCGCCGACGGGCAGCGGCTGGGGTCGGTCCGGCACACGCGTGCCTGGTGCTACTCGGCGCCGGTGATCACGGGCGGCGTGCTGATCGCCGGCGACCAGGACGGGTTCGTGCACGGCATCGCGCTGCCGCCGGCCTGAGCCGCTAGCCGTGCGCGCCGCGCCGCGAGCAGCGGGATGGCGGCGATCTTCTCCTCGGTCAGGTCCTGCCAGCGGATGCCCGCGGTCGGGCGCGGGCCCCGCCGGGCGCGGCAGTCGATCACCCGGTCGGGGGTGACGATGAAGTCCAGCGGCACGTCGTGGCCGGTGAGCGGGATCGTGCCCGGGGGGCGGACCTGGAGTTCGTGCACGGTGGTGACGGTCACCGTGTCCGGTCCGATCAGGCCCGCGACGCTGGCGAGGGCGAACTCCAGGTCGGCGAACCCGCCGCCCTTGCCCAGCCGGGCTCCGTCCTCCGCCGCGGCCACGCAGCCCATTACCACCAGGTCGACCGAGTCGAGTTCGGCCAGCGTGACCCGGCGGGCGGAGCGGGCCGCGCCGCTGATCGAGGCCGCCTTGCGGGGCGGCTCGCTGAGGTGATCGGGATCGAGGGCGAAGAACGGCTCGGGCTCGGCAAGCCGCGGCCTCGGCGCCGGTGAAGTTCGGGATGCGCCCGGCCGCGGTTCCTCGTGGTGACGATCACCATCCCGGACGGATCCGGCCGGAGCCAGCCGGATCAGCGGATCGACCACGCGCATCGTGGAGATCGAGGGCGGCACCACGATCACCGCGCCATCACCACGGTCCTCGTGATAACACTCGTCC
>JBOHCG010000201.1:0-11875 GCA_050698735.1 Streptosporangiaceae bacterium
AACTCACGCTGTGCAGGAGACGCACGGCGTGAGTTCGGTGGCCTTCAGCAAGGACGGCACCCAGTTCGCCGCGGCCGACCACGCGGGCAGCACGTTCGTGTGGCACCTATAGCTCTCCCGGCCACCCGGGTCCCTGACGATCTGGCCGCTGGCCGATCGTCATCATGATGGGAGCGCCTCACCCGGGGCCGTCCAGGAGGGTAGCGAGATGACCGAGATACTGCTTGCCGGCCGGGGCCTGGTCGAGTCGCCGCGCTGGCACGGTGACCGGCTGTACTTCTCCGACTGGTCGGCCGGCGAGGTGGTCACGATCGACCTGGCAGGCCGCAGCGAGGTGGTCGCAAAGGTGGACTCGCTGCCGCTGTGCACCGCTTGGCTCTCAGGATCTAGGCTGGCGGACTCCAGGCTGGTGATCGTCTCGTCGCCGCGGGGACAGCTGCTGCGCCTGGAACCCGACGGGTCCCTGGTCACGCACGCGGACCTCGGCGGCCCTGGCTGGAACGACATCGTGGCCGACGGCCGGGGCAACATCTACGTCAACCGGGCGGGATTCAATCCGACGGCCGGAGAGGAGTTCCGGCCGGGTTCGGTCAGCCTGGTCGCGCCGGACGGCTCGGTGCGCCAGGTGGCCGACGACATCGCGTTCCCCAACGGGATGGCGGTCACCGCCGACAACTCCACGCTGATCGTCGCGGACTCCTACCGGCACCACCTGGTCGGCTTCGACATCGCCGCCGACGGTGCCCTGTCCAACCGCCGCATCTGGGCCGAGCTCGGCAAGGGAACCCCCGACGGCATCTGCACGGATGCCGAGGATGCCATCTGGTATGCCGATGTTCCCGGCCAGTCCTGCGTCCGAGTCGCCGAGGGCGGCACCGTCCTGCAGACCGTCGCCCTGGATCGCGGCGGCTTCGCCTGCGCCCTAGGCGGCCCCGACCGCACCACGCTTTTCATCGTGGCGGCCACCTGGCAAGGCATGACCCAATCCGAGATGGTCGCCCCCGCCACCGGACAAGTCCAGTTCACCACCGTCGACACCCCAGGCGCCGGCTGGCCCTAATAGGCGATTTCTTGATCACGGGCAGTTCGGACCGTATATCGACCTAAAGTGCCCGCGATCATGAAAGGGCGGGCCAACCCACCCCCCAGCTCACCCCGCCGGGCCGACACGACCCGCCACTCCACTCCCACCAGTCGTGTCAGCACCAGGAGTGCCGGGAACTGGGGGAGCGGCCGCCCTCGCGCCCAGCGTCTGCCAGGCCATGTAGCCCAGGAAGGTCAGCCCGGCGATCAGGTAGCAGTTCGCGACGAGCGTCACCAGCCAGTGGAATCCGTACTCGTCCGGCCGGCCGGTGTGCGGCGTGAACCAGAACGGCGCCACCGCGAACACCAGGTAACCGATCGCCGCCGCGATCCGCTTCCCGGCCCGGACCAGCAGCACCAGGGCGGGCAGGATCCATACCCAGTGATGTGCCCAGGAGATCGGCGAGACGAGCAGGCCGGCCGTCCCGGTCATCGTCGCCGCGCCGAGCCAGTCGCCCCGCCTGGCCAGCACCACGGCCACCACCAGCCCGAGGACGCCGAACACGAGCGGGACGACCAGCCACCAGCCCCCGATATGAGAGGCCCCCTCGGCGAGCCGGATCGCGGTCCCGTAGGGGGACTGGTTGCTGATGTAGGGCGCGCCGACCCGCTTGGTGTCGTAGAAGAGGTGGACCCAGTACCTGGCCGAGGCGCTCGGCGCTACAAGGAACCCGATGAGGCAGCAGCCGACGAACGTCCCCGCCGCGATCAGCGCCGCCTTAACACGCCCGGCAAGCAGGAAGAAGACGATGAAGATGGCGGGCGTCAGCTTGATCGCGGCCGCCACGCCCACACCGATGCCAACCCACCGGCCGGTGTCGCGGCCGCGTGAGACGTGCCAGACATCGGTGAGGATGAGGGCCAGCAGGATGAGGTTGATCTGGCCGAGGAACAGCGTCTGGTATACCGGGTCGAGCGCCATCGCGGCCGCCACCACGCAGGCCGCCACGATCCTCGTCGGCCGGTAGCCCGCCAGCCGGAGCGTGACGACGCAGGAGTAGCCGAGCGCAGCGAGCGACACCAGGTCCCACAGCACCCGGGCCAGCGTGAGCGGCAGCGCCGCGAGGGGGACGAACACGATCGCCGCGAACGGCGAATAGGTGAACCAGTGCCCGTAAGCCTGCGCGGCGTACAACCGCGCGTCGGACAGGACGGCGTGCCCGCCCCACATGTAGATGCGAAAATCCAGCGCGTTATACAGGGCCGCGAAGACGATCACGCCGGCAAGCTCGAGGCCGAGCAGGCCGTAGATAACGGGCGCGACCCAGCGCCTCCCGCCAGGCCCCGCCTGGCTGGGAAGGCCGACGCCAGGCCCGGAAGCCCGCTGATCGGTCGACACCCCCCGCATCCTATCCGCCGCACAGCCGGCACTCACCCCGCAAGCAGCGAGCCGGCGAAGACGGCCGCGAGCCTGCACGTCCCGCTTTCTGCAGCCGCGGCGGGCTATCTCGCCGCCGCCGCGCTAGCCTGGATCACGGCCCGCGGAGCGTTACATGAAGTAACATTTGACCATCAATCCCGCCCGGGAAATGTTGCATGCGGCCGTTCAGGCGTCAACCATTAGGACGGAGGGGAGGACACGTTGGCCCGAACGCCGCTGCTGGCAAGCGACCCGACGCAGGTCGGCCGCTATCGCCTGACCGCCCGGCTCGGCGCGGGCGGCATGGGCGTCGTGTACCTTGGCGCGGCCGAGGACGGCACGCCGGTGGCCGTCAAGCTGCTGCGGCCCGAACTCGCCGACGATCCGGAGTTCCGCACCAGGTTCAACCGCGAGGTATCCGCCCTTACCCGCGTCATGGGCGTGTGCACGGTACGGGTCATCGAGGCGGACACCGAGTCCAGGCAGCCGTTCCTCGTCACCGAGTACGCAGACGGGCCGACCCTGTCGGAGTACGTCGCCACCTTCGGCCCGCCGCCGCAGGACATGCTGTTCGGCCTGGCCACCGGGCTGGCCGAGGCGCTGACCGCGATCCACGGGATCGGCATCGTGCACCGCGACCTCAAGCCGTCCAACGTGCTGCTCACCAGGAGCGGCCCGAAGGTCATCGACTTCGGCATCGCGCATACCTTCGAGGCGACCTCGCTCACGGTGGCGGGGATGACCGTGGGTTCCGCCGGGTTCATGGCGCCCGAGCAGGTCATGGGGCACGCGGGCACGGCGGCGGACGTCTTCTGCTGGGCGCTGACGATCGCGTACGCGGCCAGCGGCCGCTCGCCGTTCGGCGCCGGGGCGCCCGACGCGATCATGTTCCGGATCCTGCACGCGGACCCCGACATCAGCGCGGTCCCGGAGCGGATCCGCCCGCAGGTGACCTCGGCCCTGGCAAAGGACCCGCACAACAGGCCCACCGCACGCGACCTGCTGGCCAAGCTGACCGACACGACCTCCCCGAACCGCAGCGCCAACGCCACCAAGACGATCCTCTCCGAGACCTGGCGCCCGCCGCCCAGGCAGAGCCCCAGTCAGGGGCCCAGTCAGGGGCACAGCCAGGGGCCCAGCCAGGGGCACAGCCAGGGGCCCAGCCAGGGGCACAGCCAGGGGCACAGCCAGGGGCAGGGCCAAGGCGTGGGTTCCGCGGGAGCGGCCTGGTGGCAGGCCAAGCCGGATCAGGTCGCCGCCCAGCAGCAACCTCAGTCCCAGCAGCGGCCCCAGCAGCCGCAGCCGCAGCCGCAACAGCCGCCTTGGCAGCAGGCCGCGACCGCGGGGCAGCAACCGCCGCAGTCAACCCAGGGACAGCAGCTGCACCCGTCCTACCATCAGGCCACGCTCGGCCCCGAGGAGGCCGCCAAGGCGCTGCGGCAGGCCCAGCAACTGCAGGCCCAGCAGGCCGCCGCCCAGCAGGCCGCCGCCCGGCAGTTCTCGCAGGCCCAGCTCCCGGCGCGCCAGCCGCCCCGCCGCCGCACCGGCATGATCACGGCCGCGGTGATCCTCGCGGTCGTGCTTGCCGCGGCGGGCACGCTGATCGGCCTGCTGCTGTCGGGCCAGTTCAAGCACAATCCCGGCAACGGCACCAGCGGGTCCCCGACCACCTCGGCAAGCGCGACAGGGACCGCGACCGGAGGCCAGGCCGCGGCGCTCCCGGTCTTCGTCGTCGGCAGCTACTCGGGCACGAAGCCGACCATGATCGCCTACAGCGGCGACGGCACCAACGTGGTGACCGGCATCTCCTGGGGCACCTGGACGTCCAGCGGGGCCACCGGCGAGGGCACCTCGGACATCGACAGCTGCCAACCGAGCTGCGCAGCCGCCTCCCCGGACGACGTGATCGCCAAGATCACCCTGTCCGACCCGATGAACGGCCAGTTCACCAAGATGACGGAGACGCGCAACGGCACCACCATGACCTTCACCTACCCCAGCACCTGGGCGCAGAACGCCTCGTAGCGAACCCGCCGTACCGACCCTCGCACCACCGTCCGTTCTGAAAAATAAAGAATCTTTTATGCAGAACGGGCGGTGGTAACACGCTCAGGGCACGAACACGAGCCGTCCGACGACGTCGCCTGAGGCCAGCCGCGCCAGCCCCTCGGCAACGTCGCCGAGGCGAAGCCGCTCGCCGACAAGCGGCCGGATCAGGCCGTCCGCGACGAGCCTGCTGAGCTGGGCGTGCGCGTCCTTGAGGGACTGCGGGTCCTTGCTCGCGTACAGGGCCCAGTGCAGGCCGACGATCGAGTAGTTCTTGATCAGCGCGTGGTTCAGCGTCGCGGTGGGGATCTGCCCGCTGGCGAAGCCGACGATCAGGATCCGGCCCTCGAACGCGATGCACTTGGTGGACCTGGCGTACGCCTCGCCGCCGACCGGGTCGTAGACGACATCGGCGCCGCGCCCGCCGGTGACCTCCTTGACGACCTCGACGAAGTCCTGCTCGCGGCGGTCGATCACCACGTCCGCGCCGAGGGCGCGAGCCGCCTCGGCCTTCCGCTGGCCGCCGACCACGCCGATCACGTGGGCGCCTGCCGCCTTGCCGAGCTGGACGGCCCCGCTGCCTACCCCGCCCGCGGCGGCGTGCACGAGCAGCGTCTCGCCCGCCTTGAGCTGCGCCCGCCTGTGCAGCCCGAACCACCCGGTCTGATACGTGATGAAGAACGCCGCCGCCTCGGCGTCGTCAAGCCCCGCGGGCGCGGGCAGGATCGAGTCCGCCCGCATGACCGCGAGCTCGCCGAACCCGCCGGTGGGCTGCACAGGCCCGCCGATCACCCGGTCCCCGGCGCCGAGTCCGGTCACTCCCGCCCCGACCGCGAGGATCTCCCCGCACAGCTCGACCCCAGGCGTGAACGGCAGTTCCGGCCGCACCTGGTAGAGCCCGCGGCACATCAGCAGGTCGGGAAAGTTCGCCGCCGCCGCCCGGACGCGCACCAGCACCTGCCCCGGTCCGGGCTCCGGGTCCGGAACCTCGTTGAGCGCCAGCACGTCGAGCGGCTCGCCCAGCTGCGTAACCTGCCACGCCTTCATGAGCCGGCCTCCACCTCTTCGATCTTCTGCTGCATGCGGTTCATGCCGCGCAGCCACCTGTCGGGATCGCCGGCCCGGAAGCGGTAATAGTCCGCGACCTGCGGGTGCGGCAGGATGAGGAACCGGCCCGCGACGATCCCGTCGTAGAGCGCGTCGCCGACCTGCTCGGGCTCGATCGCCTCGTCGGCGAGCACGACCTGCCCGGCGCGGCCTGAGGAGGCCAGCATGTCGGTGCGCACCCCCTGCGGGCAGATGCAGTGCACGGTCAGCCCGCGGTGCCCGTAGGTGGCGGCGAGCCACTCCGCGTACGCCTCGGCCGCGTGCTTGGTCACCGAGTACGGCGCGGCGCCGAGCATGGTGAGCAGCCCGGCCGCCGACGCGGTCACCACGAACGTGCCGCTGCCGCGCTCCAGCCAGGCGGGCAGCAGCTCACGCGACGCCCGCACGTGCGCGAGCACGTTGACCTCCCAGGACCGCTGCCAGGCCTGCTCGGGGGCGTCCGGCCCGGTCCCCACGGCGATCCCGGCGTTGGAGCAGTAGATGTCGATCTCGCCGAGGTGCCCGCGGGCGGCCGCGATGAGGTCGTGCACGCCCTGCTCGGTCGCGGCGTCACCGGGGACTGCGAAGCCGCCGGTCTGTTCGGCCACCTCGGCGGCGGCGCCGGCGTCCAGGTCGTTGATCACCACCCGCGCTCCGGCCGCCGCGAGCCTGCGCGCCAGCGCGCGGCCGATGCCCGCCCCGGCCCCGGTCACGACGACTCCCGACCCCGAGATCCCGTCGCCGTCCGTCACTTCGGCACCTCCGCGTCCGGGCCTGGCCGCGCGGTCTCGCTGCCTCTGCGCCCCTCCCAGGCTATCGTGCCCGGGCGGCCCGCCCCTTGCCGATCAGCGCGCTGGCGGTCGCGATCAGCTGGTCCACCCCCACCGGCTTGGTCAAGAACTCATCCGCACGCCGCTTCAACGCGATCACCGTCTCGTCCGCGCAAATGTGCGCCGTCACCACCGCGACCGGCAGCGAGGGGTCCACCCGCCGTAGCGCCTCAACGAGTTCCAGCCCGCTCATCCCCGGCATGTCCAGGTCGGTCATCACCAGGTCCCACCGCTCCGCCGCCGCCATCCGCAGCGCGGCCGCGGGGTCCGCCGTATGCGTGACGTCAAACCGCCCCCGCCTGCCAAGTACGTGGATGGCATACAGCGCCGCCTCGGGATCATCCTCCACCAGAAGGATCCGCCCCGCCGATTCACCCCGGTTTACATCACTCATGCCCCAAGTTTGAGCTACGCCCCATTAGTCCCTGTTATCCCGCCGGTTGCATCCTGGTTGCAGCTCTGAGGGGAGAGGTAACGCCTTGGGGGCGACGTAGCGGTAGCCGAAGCCGCGGACGGCCTCGATCGAGGAGCCGGGGTCCCGGCCGGGGGAGGCGTTCTGGCTGAGCTTGCGGCGCAGCCGCATGACGCCGAACTTGACCCGGTCCGGGCCGACGCCGAACGGGTCGTTCCAGGCCAGCTTCAGCAGCTGCTCCGGGGTGAGGGTCTGGCCCGGGTGCTTGATCAGCGCGGCGAGCAGCCGGTACTCGGTCGGGGTCAGCGAAACCTCCTGGCCGTTGACGCTGACCTCGCGCGATTCGAGCTGGACCTGCAGGCTGCCGTCGTCGAAGGCCTCCGCGGGCGGCGCGGCGCTGCGCGGACGGCGCAGCAGCGCCTCGACCCTGGCGGCGAGCTCGGAGTTGCCGAACGGCTTGGTCAGGTAGTCGTCGGCCCCGCCGTGCAGACCGCGCACCTTGTCGCTCTCCCGCCCGTGCGCGGTCAGGATGAGGACGGGCGCGTCGCTCAGGTCGCGGATCCGCTCGAGCACCGACCACCCGTCAAGCGTCGGCAGCCCGATGTCCAGGATGACCAGGTCGGGCCGGGCAGAGTGGAAGGCGCGCAGCCCGTCCTTCCCGTCGGCCTCGCTGGTCACCTCGAAGCCGCTGCGCGACAGCACGGTCCTGATGGACAGCGAGATGTCCTGGTCGTCCTCGATGACGAGGACCCGCCCCTTCACGACGCCACCGGCAGGTAGACGCTGAACGTGCTGCCCTGGTCAAGCACGCTGGCGACCTCGACGCGCCCCGAGTGCATCTCCACGATGACCTTGACGATGGACAGCCCGAGCCCGGTTCCCGGCACCTCCGCGGAGCGCGCGTTCGAGCCGCGGACGAAGCGGCTGAACAGGTAGCTGGCCTCGCCCGGCGGGATGCCGATGCCGGAGTCCGCCACGTCGATCCGCCAGTAGCCGTCCTGGCAGGTCGCGGTGACCTGGACCGCGCCGCCCCGGTGGGAGAACTTGATGGCGTTGGACAGCAGGTTGTCGAGCACCTGCAGCAGCCGGTTCGAGTCGCCGTTCACCGGCGGCCCGGCGCCATCCGCGCCGCCGATGCTGACGGTGACCTCCTGCCTGGCGGCGTCGCTGGCGGCGTTGCGGACCGCGTCGGCGACGAGCAGCGGGACGTCGACCAGGGCCAGGTCCAGCGGCAGGGCGCCGATCTCGAGCCTGTTCAGCATGAACAGGTCGCCGATCAGCCGGTGCAGCCTGTTGGCGTTCCGCTCGATGATGTCGAGGAAGCTCAGCCCGTCGGGCGTCAGCCCCTCGCCCTCGCCGCGCAGCAGCTCGCTGAAGGAGACGATCGAGGTCAGCGGCGTGCGCAGCTCGTGCGACACGACCGAGAGGAACTGGTTGCGCGCCTCGTCCTGTGCCTGCAGCCGCTCGTTCTGCTCGGCAAGCTGACGATGGGCCTGCTCGGCAAGCTCCCTGGCGGAGTGCTCGGCGTCGAGCGCTGCCTGGCGCTGCTCGGCCAGCGTGGCGCGGTCCGACATGTCCCAGGCGAGCCACAGGTCACCGCGGTAACGGCCGTCGACAAGCACCGGCCAGTAGTCGCACTCGATGGTGCGGCCGTCGGCGGCCTTGATCTGCTCCCCGGTGGTCGGCTTCCTGGCCTGGAACGCCTCGGTGATCCGCCGGGTGAACGACTCGGGGTCGGCGAACAGCGGCTGCAGCCGGCGCACGACCGAGGCGCCCGTGGTGCCCACCAGCCGTTCCGCCGCCTCGATGCCGAACATGTCGCCGAAGCTCCGGCTGACGTGCGTGATCAGCCCCTCCTCGTCCACGATGAGGACGCCGGGGATCGCCGCCGCGATCAGGCAGTTGAGCCGCTCGGTCTGGTCGGCAAGCTCGGCGTGGGAGCGCTCGATCTCGGTGATGTCGCGAACGAACCCGGTCAGGACCCGCCGGGAGCCCGCGGTGACCTGCACCGGCGTCATCTCCACGGTCCGCTCGCCGCCGCCGGAGCGCCGCAGCCTGACGCGCACCGGCTCGCGGTACCCGGCCTGCACGCGGTCGAGGAACAGGGCCCGGTCCTCCTCCGGCATGAGCAGGTCCCACAGCGGCTCGCCGAGCGCGTCCTCGCGCCGGTAGCCGGACAGCCGTTCCGCCGCGGCGTTGAACTCGACCAGGCGGCCGGCCGCGTCCACGGCCACGATCGCGTTCGGCGAGTCCTCGATCAAGGCGGTGTAGAGCGCCTGGCGCTCGGCCAGCCTGGCGGGGCTGCTCGCGTGCCTGACCTGGCTTGCCACCATGGCGGCGACGGCGTGCGCGGCGGACCGGACCTCGTCGGTCCAGCTGGCGGTGCCGCCGGTCAGCGCGAGCGCGCACAGGCACCTGCCGTCGACCGGCGCCGAGTAGGCCAGCAGCATGTCGCCGGCCGTCGCGTCCCGCTGCGCCAGCGTCCGCGCGCCGATCCTGGCGAGCAGCGCCGCGTCGAAGGACCCGGCGGGATGCATCGCGAGCACGGCGGGCAGCTGGCCCACAGCGGGCTGGAAGGCCAGCACGGCACGAACGCCGGCCAGCGCCGCCAGCCGGGCCAGCACCCCGGGCAGCGCGCGAAGCGTGGTGTCGTCCCGCAGCAGTTCGGTCGCCGCGAAGTCGAGCACGGACGCCGCGGACTCGCTGCGCGCCGCCAGCTCCCGGCCGGCCCTGGACCCCGATTCTCGAGTCGCACCCATGAGCGCCCTTGCTTCCGTGCCTTCCCCGTCGCGCAACGCCCCGCGACGTCCTGCCCGTCCCGCGACGTCGCGCGACGCCCCGTCCGTCCCGCGATATCGTTCCCGCTAGGGAACGTCACTCTAGGTATACACGCGCTTTACCCTTAGTCTCAACAACCAAACTGGCCTCTAACACCACTTCAGACCTCAGAATTCGCCCGCACGGAGCGGTCCGCGAGGCATGGATCCGCCGCGCATCGGGCACAGCGTCGGCCTAGACTGGCTCACCGGCCCCGTGGCAGACGCCGCGGTTCTGGCCTGGCCGGCGGCGACCCCGCCCGGGTGCTCGCGCGTGGCTGGGCGGACCTGGACCGGGCCGAGCCCCTGGACCCAGGCCACCGGTTCCCCGCAACGGGCGGTCCTTGCGGCCGTCCGTGCCGGTGACGCGGTTGGCGGCCCGGTCGAGCTCGGCCGCCTGGCCGGCCGCCCCTTCCTGGCCCCGCGATCCTAGCCCAGCCCGCCGAGCCTCTCGCGGCCCCCGCCTAACCAGCCCAGCCCTCCAAGCCCGGAACCGGCCGCCGGTGTCGCCCAGGCCCCTAGGCTCGGCAGAGGATCTCGCCGTGCGGGATCAGGAACCAGGCGTCCTCGCTGGCCGCCCACCGCCGCCAGGCCCGCGCCAGCCGCTCCAGGTCCTGCCGTGTGGCCAGGCCGTGCTCGACGGCCCGGTCGCCGAACGGCGACTCGGTAAGCCGCTGCGCCCAGGATGCGCCCCACCAGTCCCGGTCGGGCCCGGCGTAGCACCACGCGCTCGCCGACGCCTTGACCTCGGTGAACTCGGCCGCGTGCGCCCAGGCCAGCATCCACCTGCCCGCGTCGGGCTCGCCGCCGAGCGCCCGCGCCACCTTGCGGTACAGGTCCTGCCACTCGGTCAGCTCGGCGTCCGCGGGATGCCAGAACATCCCCGCGTAGTCGCCGTCCCTGGCGGCGATCAGCCCGCCGGGGCGGCACACCCGCCGCATCTCCGCCAGCGCGCCCGCCGGATCGGACAGGTGCTGCAGCACCTGGTGCGCGTGCACCACGTCGAACGTGCCGCCGGAGAAGTCCAGCCGGTAGACGTCGCCTGCTGCGAACGCGACGTTGCCCAGGCCACGGCGGTCCGCCTCGGTCCGGGCCAGGGCCAGCACGTCCGCGGCCGCGTCGATCCCGGTGACGTCCCCCTCGGGTACGAGCGCGGCCAGGTCCGCGGTGATCGTGCCGGGCCCGCAGCCCACGTCGAGCACGCGCGCGTCGGTACCGTAAGCCCGCAGGTGCGGCAGCAGGTAGCCGGCCGAGTTCTCCGCCGTCCGCCACCGGTGCGAGCGCAGCACGCTGTCGTGGTGCCCGTGCAGGTAGGTCTCTGTGCGACGTGACATATGACCATCATCCAGGCCGGGGACCGCCGAGGGGTTTGAAACACGCCCTGAAGTGGTCACACTTGATCTTGTGTACGACTATGACGTGCTGGTGATCGGATCGGGGCCAGGCGGGCAGAAGGCCGCCATAGCCGCGGCCAAGCTCGACCGCCGGGTGGCGATCGTCGAGCGCAAGAACATGATCGGCGGCGTCTGCCTGAACACGGGGACGATCCCGTCCAAGACCCTGCGCGAGGCGATCCTCTACCTCACCGGCCTGGACCAGCGGGAGATGTACGGGCAGAGCTACCGGGTCAAGGACGAGATCACCATCGCCGACCTGGCCGCCCGCACCAGCCACGTGGTCGGCAGGGAGATGGACGTGGTGCGCAGCCAGCTGTCCCGCAACCGGGTCACGATCTTGACCGGCACCGCCTCCTTCACCGACCCGCACACGGTCGATGTCGACGACGGCGCTGGCCGGGTGCGCCCGGCCAGCGCGGACAAGGTCGTGATCGCCACCGGCACCCGGCCGGCCCGGCCGGACAGCGTGGAGTTCGACGAGCGCACGGTGATCGACTCCGACGGCATCGTCCACCTGGACAAGGTGCCGCGGTCCATGGTGGTGGCCGGCGCCGGGGTGATCGGGATCGAGTACGCGTCCATGTTCGCCGCGCTCGGCACCAAGGTCACCGTGGTGGAGCAGCGCGACCGGATGCTGGAGTTCTGCGACGTGGAGGTCGTCGAGGCGCTCAAGTACCACCTGCGCGACCTCGCGGTAACGTTCCGGTTCGGCGAGACCGTGTCCTCGGTCGAGGCCCGGCCCGAGGGCGCCATCGCGACGCTGCTGAGCGGCAAGAAGATCCCCGCCGACACGGTCATGTACTCCGCTGGCCGCCAGGGCGCGAGCGACGCCCTCAACCTGGAGG
>JBOHCG010000202.1:0-11845 GCA_050698735.1 Streptosporangiaceae bacterium
TCCGTAGCGGGTCGCGGGAGCGACACGGAGTGCCTGCCGGGGCGGATGTGCTTGACGGGAGGGCGCGGCCCGTGGTGACGATTCGGGTGCTGACCGTCTGAAACGTCACCGTGAAAGGGCCGCGCCCGTGGATCCATCATCGCTGATCAGCGTTGTCCGCCGCTACCTGGGCGGCGGCCGGGCGCCGGAGCCGGGGGTGCTGCGGCGGGCGCTGGCGGGCCGGCTGGCTGATTCGCGGAACCGGCGGGGGATCCGCCATCAGCTGGCGTCGGTGGTATCGGTGCTGGCAGCGGGCGCGGCGTGCGGGTATCAGAGCCCGCTGGCGGTCGCGGAGGCGGCTGCGGGCTGGGACCAGGAGCTGCTGGCCGCGCACGGCTGCCGGATCAGCCCGGCGACGGGCCTGCGGGTGCCGCCGTCGGCGCGGACGCTGTACCGGGTCCCGCAGGGCCTGGACGCGGACTCCTTCGAGGCCGCCCTGACCGGGGCGCTGGCCGACGCGGCGCTGGACCCGCAGGTCACGGTCGCGGCCGCGGCGAGAAGGCAGGATGAGCTGGGGAAGAAGGCGGGAAAGAAGCGGAAGCGGAAGCCGCCGGCCGCGGAGAGCTTCCGCCAGGAGCGGGAGGAGGGCTGGTTCCGGCCGCACCCGCTGCACCCGTGGCTGGATCCGGCCGTGACCGGGGATCCCGGGCACGTCCCGGCCCGGCACGCGGTGGCGGTGGACGGCAAGGAGCGCAAGGGCGCGAAGGCCGGCGGGAAGAAGAAGGTGCACCTGCTCGCCGCGGTCACCCACACGCCGGGCATCGTGATCGCCCAGGATAAGGTCGCCAAGGCCGGGAAGGCGGACGAGATCAGCCACTTCAAGCCGCTGCTGGCCCCGCTGCCGCTGGACGGCGCCGTCGTCACCTCCGACGCGATGCAGGCCAACCGGGACAACGCCCTGTTCCTCCGCGCGGTCAAGCACGCCCATTTCCCGTGGCCGGTCCTGGGCAGCCAGCCCAGCCTCAGCGAGTCCCTGAACGCCCTGCCCTGGCAGGACACCCCCGTCGCCGCCGCCACCAGCGAGATCACCCGCGGCCGGGTCGAGACCCGCACCGTCCGCGTCCTGCCCGCCCCCGCCGGCACCGGCTTCGCCGGCGCGGCCCGGGCCCTGCTCATCGAGCGGTACACCACGTACAAGGAGAAAGGCCAGTGGCGCACCCGGGCCGAGGCCGTCCTCTACCTCACCAGCCTGCCGGCGGGCGAGACCACCCCGGAAGACCTGCTCGCCCACGTCCGCGGGCACTGGCGGGTGGAGCACGCGCACTGGCTACGCGACGTGATCTGGAAAGAGGACAAATCGCTTATCCGCACCGGAAACGGGCCACAGGTCATGTCCGCCATCCTCAACCTCGTCATCAGCCTCTTCCGCATACACGGAGTAACCAGCTACACCGCCGAAACCCGCCGCTGCGCCCAAGACCCCCGCCGCGCCCTCCAGTACCTCGACCTCACGGCACCCTCACCTGGCTAAACGCTGCCTGCGACTTTGGCAAACCCCTGATCACCGTGCCGACTCACCGCGGGAACGTCACAGACCATTTTTCGGACCTGACCAGTTACTTTCGGAGATGGCCCGCGTGGCAAGTTTTCCCAGACCGGGGCCTCGGACAGGGATTTCGTCGTCAGAAGGTCGTACTTCAAACCCGAGTTCTGCACCAGCGAGGACAGCCACGATGGCATGAAGGTCCTCTTCTTCAGGGAACATCGCCCGCTTGAGGCTTATGTTCACGCCTTGCTCGATGCTGGCTTCATCATCGAGCAGTTGCACGAGGTGACCGACGAGGACGAGAGCAAGCCCTGGCACCGGGTGCCCATGTTCCTCGACATCCTGGCGGCCCGTAGGCCACGTGCAGGGAAAACAGAACCCTCGCATCTGCAACAGGTTATCCAGCACACTGCTGAAGGCTCGCCATGGTGCTTTGGTGACACGCGCAAGCGAATCCTTCATTGGGCCATGTCGCCGACGGTACTCTCCGGACTGAGTATCGCGACTGCTGCCGCGGCCTGGCTCGCGAACATTTTCGCTGATCACATGTTCTGATTTCCGGTTCTTTGCGGCATGCTCGTGGTGCGAAATTCGGATCGACCTTAGCCGGGTTTCCCTACGTGCAGCCGGGTGACCGTGGTCTGGGCAACGATCACCGGGAGGTGCAGCGGGCCGCGGATCGTGGTGGTGTTGCGGCGCTGGACGGGTCCGGCCAGCGTTAGGCCCGGCATCCGCTCGGCCAGCATGCGCAGCGCGATGGTGGCCTCCAGCCGGGCCAGCGGCTGCCCCGGGCAGTAGTGGATGCCGCTGGAGAACGCTAGGTGCTCGGCCGCGGCCTCGCGGTGGATGTCGAACGTGCCGGGCTCCGGGTAGACCTCGGGGTCCCGGTTCGCGCCGCCGATCAGCGTGGTCACGCGCTGGCCCGGGCGGATGGCGTGGCCATCGAGGTCAAACGGCTCCAGCGCGACCCGGTCGTTGAGCTGGACCGGCGGGTCGAACCTGAGGGTCTCCTCGACCGCCTTGGCCGCCAGATTCTGCGGGTCGGCGCACAGGTCCTGCCACTGCTCGCGGTGACCGAGCAGGGCCAGCACGCAGTTGCCGATCAGGTTGACCGTGGTCTCGAACCCGGCGACAAGCAGCAGCACGCACATGGGCAGCATCTCGGCCGGCTGGACCTGGTCGCCTTCGGCGGCGACCATCCGGCTGATGATGTCGTCGGCTGGCTCGCGGCGCCGCAGCTCGAAGAGGTTCTCGAACAGAGCCTGCAGCTTGACGCCGTTTGCCTGCAGCTGGCCGGCATGCCGCAGCGACTTGATGCCGTCAAGCGCGCCGCCGATGACCGCGCCGTACTGCGCGAAGGCGGCCACGTCTGCGTCCGGGACGCCGAGCAGGTCGGTAATGACCGCGATCGGCAGCGGCGCGGCCAGCGCGGAGACCAGGTCGAACTCGCCGCTCGCGGCGGCCCGGTCAAGCAGTTCGCCGACGGTGCGCTCGATCCGGTCGCGGTAGCCTGCCACCGCCTTCGGGCTGAACGCGGGCAGCGCGAACCTGCGCAGCCGGGTGTGATCCGGCGGGTTCATGCCTAGGAAGGACATCTCGATGCCCTCCTCCACATAGACGCCGAACCGGCGGTTGCGCAGTACCGCGTCGCACACCCGGTGGCTCGCGGTCACCCAGTTGCCGCCACGGGTCGTCACCAGCGTGCCGCCGGCCCGGATCCGCTCGTAGATCGGGTAGGGATCGGCCCGGCCCTGGCGCAGGTTGAGCAGCGCCATCGGGTCGCGTCGCAGATGCCCGGTGTAGGTCGTCGCGACCCGCTGCCAGTACAGGCGGCCGGCGAACGCGACGGCCTGGCCGGCCTCGCTCATCGCTCCTCCCTCGCGTCTGTCGTGCTGGCGGGTCTCGCGCCGAGGCCGTGCAGGAACGTGCCGAGCGCGAGGCCAGGCGCGTCCAGCGACGCCACCTGGCCGGCCGCGACCGACTCGGCAGCCACGTAGACGACCGAGTAGAGCATTTGCAGCAGCCACCAGTCAGGCACGCCGACCACGAGCGCGCCGAGATCCTGCGCCCGCTTCAGCACGGTCAGGCAGCGGGCCTGCCCGGCGAGCCAGCGCTCGCCGAGCTCGCTGAGGTGGTCGAAGGCCGGGGTGCGCCACAGGAATGCCAGCTGCGGGCCGATCGGGATCATCGCGCCGACCAGCGCCCGCAGGCCGCCGTCGGGGTCACCGCTGTACCCATCCCCGGCGCCGGCCCCGGCGACCGCCTGCTCCCACAGGTCGATGGCCCGGTGCCCGACGGCCAGCAGCAGGTCGTCGCGGGTGGCGTAGTGCTTGTGCAAGGTGGTCCGGCCTATCCCGGCCGCCTCTGCCACCTGGGCCAGCGACGCCGCCGGGTCCGCAACCAGCACCTCGGCCGCGACATCCAGCAGCGACCGCCTCGTCCCCCGGCGTCCCCCCGCGATAGTGTGAACACTCATGTTCAGTAACATACATATCTGTTCACATCCAGTCAATGATGTTCAGCCGGGTGCCGTAGCGGAGAATGACTGGAGCACAGGCTTGCGCCACGGTCCGGGAGGTGCGGCATGGCCCGTCGTGCGGCGCTCGCGTTCGCGGCGCTCGCGTTCGCGGCGCTCGCGGCCGCCGACACGCTGCTGGCAGCGACAGGGCACGATCGGCGGCGCTGGCTGACCAAGCCCTGCTCGCTGGCGTCGGCGGGGGATGATGCCGAGGATGATGTGAGTATGCGCCATGATCCCGACGAGAAGCCGGTGCTGCCGGAACAGAGCGAGGAAGAAGCCGGCATCGGCTGGGGCGAGGCTCCCGAGCCGGATGATGAGGAGCGCCTGCGCCGGGACCGCCCGCCGCACTGGGACCGGTGAGGCGGGTTGCCGCTTACCCGGTCGCTGCGGGTACTGCTGGTGTTCGTCTGCGCGCTCGGGCTTGTCGACACGCTCTTCTTCACCGCGCTGACGCCGCTGCTTCCGCACTACACGCAGGTGGCTCACCTGTCCAAGGCGGGCGCGGGGATCCTGGTCGCGGGCTACCCGGTGGGCACCCTGATCGGGGCGCTGCCTGGCGGGCTGCTCACCGGGCGCCTGGGCTACCGGGCGACCGTGCTGGTGGGGCTGGCGCTGATGGGGGTCTCGACGCTGGTCTTCGGCTGGGCGTCGACGGCGGCGGTGCTGGACTCCGCCAGGTTCGTGCAGGGACTCGGCGGGGCGTGCACCTGGGCCGGGGGGATGGCCTGGCTGGCGACCGAGGCGCCGCCGGAACGCCGCGGCGAGATGATCGGGACGGCCATGGGAGCGGCCGTGGCCGGGGCGCTGTTCGGGCCGGTCGTGGGGGCGATCGGCTACGAGATCGGCACCGGGCCCGCGTTCGCAAGCGCCGCGGTGGCGGGCGGAGTGCTGATGGCCGTGGCGTTCGCCGTGCCCGCGCCGCGCGAGGCGGTCCCGCAGCGGCTGCGTGAGGCGTTCGCCGCGGCAGGCGACCGCAAGGTCGGCATCGGGCTCTGGCTGACCATGCTGGCGGGCATGGCGTTCGGCGTGCTTGACGTGCTCGCGCCGCTGCGGCTGGCCAGGCTCGGGGTCACCGCGCTGGTCATCGCCGGGACATTCCTGGCCTCCGCCGGACTGGAGGCCGGACTGTCGCCGTCCGTGGGACGACTGGCCGACCGGCGGGGCGCCATCGCGCCGGTCAGGTTCTCCCTTGCCGGCGCGGTGGCGATCAGCCTGCTGGCGCCCACGCTGCCGTCGGCGTGGGCGCTCATCCCGGCGCTCGTGGTGGGCATGCCCTTCTTCGGCACGCTGTTCACCCCTGGCATGGCGCTGGTGAGCGAGGGAGCCCACGACCGGCAACTCGACCAGGGACTGGCCTTCGGCCTGGCCAACCTCGCCTGGGCCACCGGCCAGGCCGTGGCCGCCTTGGGCAGCGGGGCACTGGCAGAGGCCACCTCGGACCTGGTCCCCTACTCGCTGCTCGCGGCTACCTGCCTGGTGACCTTCGGCTTGATCAGGATCAGGCCCCGCCAGGCAGCCTAGCCAGGCAGGCTAGCCCGCCGCCGGCGACGCTACCGGACGGGCAGCGGCCGGGTGTTGTACACATGCCGCGCCCACAGGTAGGCGCCCAGCGCCACCACGGCGCCCCAGGCGATCGCGATCACCGCGTTGTCGCCGATGGCGCCGCCCTCAAGCAGCCGCCGCACGGCCGTAGTCACCGGGGTGAACGGCTGGTACTCGGCGAACCACCGCAGCCCGGCCGGCAGCGAACTGGTCGGCACGAACCCGCTGCCGAGGAACGGCAGCAGCAGCAGGAACATCGGCGTGTTGCTCGCGGTCTCGACCGACTTGGCGGCCAGGCCCATCGCGACCGTCAGCCAGGTGAGCGCCAGCGCCGTCAGCGTCAGCAGCCCGATGGCCGCGAGCCACGCGAGCGGGCTCGCGGCGGAGCGGAAGCCGATTGCGAACGCCAGGCCGATGAGCACCCCGACGCCGAGCAGTGCCTGGATCATGCTGCCCAGGACGTGCCCGGTCAGCACCGAAGCACGCGCGATGGACATGGTACGGAACCGCGACGTCGCATTCACCAGGCCGACGGCGGCGGCCAGGTCGGCGAAGCTCGCGAACTCCAGCTCGACGTGACCGCCGGGGATCTGCCGCTTCAGCTCATCGGGAGTGCCCGCCACCACGATGCGCCCGTGGTCGAGCACGGCGATCTGGTCGGCTAGCTGGTCGGCCTCGTCCAGGTACTGCGTGGTCAGGAAGATCGTCACGCCGTCGGCCACCAGCGTCCGGATGATCTCCCACATGGTGCGCCTGCTGCGCGGGTCCAGACCCGTCGTCGGCTCGTCAAGGAAGATCAGCTTCGGGTCTCCGGTCAGCGTCATCGCCAGGTCGAGCCGCCGCCGCATGCCGCCGGAGTACGTCGCGGCCATCTTGCCCGCGGCGTCCGCCAGGCCGAACTGGCTGAGCAGCGCGGCCGCGCGCTGACGGCCGGCCGTGCGGCCCAGGTGGTGCAGATCGGTCATCAGACGCAGGTTCTCCTCGCCGGTGAGCAGGTTGTCCACGGCAGAGAACTGACCGGTGACGCCGATGGCGGCGCGCACCGCGTCGGGTTCGGCCGCCAGGTCGTGGCCGGCCACCCGGATGTCACCGCCGTCGGCGGGCAGGAGGGTGGAGAGAATCTGTACCGCGGTGGTCTTGCCGGCGCCGTTGCGCATCCTGTGCCGTCTGACCAGCGGAAATCGGCGAGCGTGCCGCTCAGTAGGCGGCAGGTAGGCGGTTACCGGGGCTGCTCTGCGATACTGACGTTCTGCTGGCTGCAGGTAACACCAAAGATCATGCCCACCAGGCATGCCTCCGCCTATTGCGACATGTCGAAGGCCCGCTGCTGATGACCCCTCGCCAGCCCTGGGCGAGATCGGATATCTCATCTCTAGTCGCGGGTGGGACCGCAAGCTGAGGTGACCTTCCTGCGGTCCGTCGGCGAGGGCGGATTCGAGGTCGCCGAACTTGAGGCCACGCCTGCCGGACCTGTGGCTGTATCACTACGCCCGGATTTGCCGACCTGATGGCGGCGACAATACGGTGGCAGAGACCCCCGGCCGACCAGATCAACGAACGAGCGGGCGGCAGGATGATCATCCGCTGTCCGGCGCTGCGAGTCAGAGGTCGTTGGCCTACATCCTGGTACTCCACAGCCGTAAGCTCCGTCAACGGCATCAAGTACCTGCCTTGCGGTCCTGGCTGGCCCTCACTGCCACTGGCCCGCGAGGTGCACGGTGAGCAGAGCAATCACCAGGCCGGGGAGAAGCGAGGCGATCAGCAGGGTCAGCCGGGTGCCACGGCCGCCGAGGACTTCCATCGCCCGGCGGGCATGTCTTCGGGCGGTTGCCTGCCTGCCCGGTTCGCCCTCCGCTAGGGGGACGCCGCGGGCCTCGGCGACAAGGAGCCGAGGCAGGCGCCACACGTAGGTGAGCACGTGGATGGCGATAAAGAATGCCCAGACGAAGAACGAGATCCGGTGCACTGTGAGCCATCCGCTCGGCGGCCCGAAGCTGGGGCCGGTGACGGCGAGCATAATGCCGGAGCCGAAGACGCACGCCGTGCTCAGCATGATGACCGGCCCTATTACGCGCAGCAGCGGCGCGGGCGGTCCTTTGAGCCGGTACGGTTCGCTCCTGGCGTAGTAGCGGACGAAACGGTAGAGGACTGACCCGGCCTTGAGGGTGATCGGGCCAAGGAGAAGCATGCCGAGGAAGACGTGCAGGGTGAGCAGGCGGCCGATCCGCAGGACCGTGTAGCACTCGACGAGCAGGAGGATCAGCAGCACCGCCCCCGTCATCGCGGTCAGCCTCTCGTTGCCCTCGACTCCGCCGGAGCGCTGAGCGGGCAAGGATCGCTGAGCGGGCAAGGATCGCTGGACTGCCGGCCCGTGGCGTGGCGGCCGTGCGGTGTGTAGTCTTCTCGACGAGATCCTGTTCCTGGGCAACGCGTTCCTCATGGTTATTCGAGTGGCTGGCGGGCGATGACGGGCGGCTCGCGCCCGGCCAGCAACCAGCTCACGGCGACCGCGATCAGCGGCATGCCGGCCAGGATCCACACCAGGACGGCCACCGGGACGCTGTCCAGCTCCGAAAGCTGGTCCAGCTGACTGGTCCTGAAGAAGCCGACCGCCGCGAGATAACCCGCTGCCGTTCCGGTGACTGCCCCGGTGAAGGCGAGCGTGCCGGCGGTCGCCGCGGTGAGTGTGCGGCGTGCGCTGCCGCTGGCCCCGGTGGCGGTCAGCGTGCGCAGATCGCGGGCGGTCTCGCTGCGGACCAGGCCGACGCTCATCGTGAGGATGCCGAGCGCGAGCACCATGCCGAAGATCGTGGCCGCACCGGTGACCTGCGTGTACGACGGGATGTTGTTGACGGTCTCGATGCTCGCCCCGGCTGTGGCCGCGGTCTGCCTGGCGTTCGTGAGCTGGGTGGCGGTCAGCTCGTCCGGCGCCTGGATCAGCCAGCCGGTCGTGGCCGCCGTGAAGTTGAACTGCCGCATGGCATGCTCGGTGATCACCGTGTTCGGCGCCGAGGTCCCCGATGGGAGCGCGCCGATTTCCTGGATCGGCGGGCTGGCCAGGCAGCTGCCCGGCGTGCAGGGGGTGTCCGAGGGAACCTTGGGGGTGTCCCAGAGCTGCATGAGCCGTGTCGTGGACAGGCCGGGCCGCATGGTGAGGATGTCGGTGTCGGGATTGATCTGCGCTGGCGTGATCCCGAACGCGCTAAGCAGTTGTGGGGTCGCGACGTAGACGGGGCCGGACCAGCCCCGTCCGGATCCGCCGTACTGCAGGCTGCCGCTGGGCGTCTCGAGCGTGATCAGGTAACTGTCATCGAGCGAGGCGGCGATGCGCTGCGCGGCCGTCCTCGTCGCGGTGAGCTGGCTCGCGGTCGGCGGCGGCCCGTTCGGGTTGCCGTGGCCGGGTGGGTAGACGATGAGCTGGCTGGACGTCAGGTTGGGGCCCACGTAGTCGACCGCACCGCCGAACCGGGCGGCGCTGACGATACCGACGATGGACGCGATCAGCACGCTGAGGCTGATCGCCGCGAGCGCCGGGCCCGACCTGGCCCGGTACCGGGCCAGGTCCCGCAGCGCGAGCCGCACCATAACCGGCGTCCAGCGGCCGAGCCTGGCCAGCACCGCAAGGCAGGCCGGGGACAGCAGCATCACGGCGACCACGAGGGCGATGAATCCGAGCGCGACCTCCTGCAACTGGGCTCTGCTGGCCCTGGAGGTGCTGGTGCCGACGCCCGCGCCGGCCATGCCGAGCAGGATGAACGCGACAGCCAGGAATCCGAGACCGAACGGAACTGCCAGGTGGCGTGCTGGCTTCGGCGCGGGCGGGCGCCCGGATAGCGCGGCCACGACCGGGACCCGGGCGATCGCCCAGGCGGGCCGCGCGGCAGCGGCATAGGCCGCGAGCACGGCGAGGACCATCGCGATCCAGACCACTGTCCAGGGCAACTGGAACACCCCGATGACGTGGTGGGCGCTGGTCTGTACGTGCGGCCGGTAGGCGAGCCAGGCCAGCAGGCCGAGCGCGAACCCGGCCACCGCCCCTAGGGCACCGGTGGCGACGCCGTTGGCTCTCACGACCAGGCGGATACTGGACTGGGTGGCGCCCTGGGCGGCGAGCATGCCGATCGAGCGGAGCCGCCGCTGCGCCAGCACGGTGAACCCGCCCGCCCCGACCATTGCGATGAGCAGCATGCCGAGCACGGTCGCGGCGAGTGAGATCGTTTCCGGGTTGAAAACGTTGCTCGCCGCCACCGTCTGCGGGGTCGCCGCGGTCGGGCCGATGTCCGCCGGTGAGACGCCTGGCGCGTCGAACAGCACCGTGACCTGCGTCGGCGCGGTGACCTGGCCGGGCGCCACCAGGGCGAACTCATCGAGCAGGTTCTGCGGGTTCTGCACGATGCCGGTGACTTTCCTGCGGATGCCGCCGACGGTCCAGGAGCTGCCGACGGCGAGGTGGAAGTCCGAGGCGACCCCGCTGGTCACCGCCGCCTGGCCGGCACCGGCCGGGAACTGACCGCTGATCAGGGAGAGCATCGGCTGCCCGAACGGCCCGTGCGGATTCTGCGCGCGCAGGCTGTAGGTCTGGATCGAGCCAGGCACTGACAACGTCTGGTTCTCGGTCACGTCGATGGTGCCGAAGCGATGCTCGATCGACGTGATCTCGGTCTGGATGTGTGAGGGTGGCCCGGTGAACGTCGCGAGGTCCTGCGCGGTGCCAAAGGCAGCGGTCGCCGGGCTCGGCGTGGCGGCCGCGACCGCCGAGCCCACGACCGTGGCGGCCACCGCGACTGTGATCAGCGCCAGGATCAGGAGTTGCTGCCGCCACTCGCGGCGCAGCAGCCGCACTGCCCACCGGATGACCGCGCGGCGGGCGGGAACGCCCCCGTCCGGCGCCCTCCGGGTGGCTGGCCGTTCCGGCACCACCGTGCTCATCGGGTGCCCCCCGGCGCGGGCAGGGGTTCAGGACCCGGTGCCGGGACGGACTGGTCGCTCACCCGCCCGTCCCGCAGGAACACCACCCGGTCCGCCCACGAGGCGAGCTGCGCGTCGTGAGTCACCGCCACCGCGGTCATCCCGGCGTCCTTGCACGCGTCATGCAGCAGGCGCATCACCGCCTGCGCATTCGCGGAGTCCAGCGCGCCCGAGGGCTCATCGGCCAGCAGCAGCAGCCGCTCGCCCACCATGGCGCGGGCGATCGCCACCCGCTGCCGTTCCCCGCCGGACAGCTGGTCGGGGTAGTGCGCGGCCCGCTCGCCCAGCCCGAGCCGCTCCAGCGCCCGCAGCCCGGCGGCTCGCGCCTTGCGGGCAGACAGGCCATCCAGCTCCAAGGGCAGCGAGACGTTCTCCGCGGCGGTCAGCCCGGGCAGCAGGTTGAAGTCCTGGAACACGTACCCGATCGCCCGCCGCCGCAGGCGGGCCCTGGCGTTACGGGACATGCCCGCAGCCGGCTGCCCCGCGACCAGTACCTCGCCGCCAGTCGGCTCCTCCATTGTTCCCGCGATGGTGAGCAGCGTGCTCTTGCCCGAGCCGCTCGGCCCCATCACCGCGACCATCGCGCCCTCGTCGGCCGACAGGCTGACCTCGCGGAGGGCATGCACCTCGGCGGTGCCCTGTCCGTAGGACCTGGACACCCGCCGCAGCTCTAGCATCCTCATCTAGGAATCCTCAATTCCCGCCGATGCCGCGGCAGCGGCACCCGGGCTTGTCGAGCTTCGGTACGGCCGGGCGCCGTGCCCGGTCACCCCAGGCATACGCCAGCGGGCATCACACCGAGATCACACGCGGCACCGGTCCTGGCCCGGTCCAGCGCCCGGCCGCCGCGCGAAAGACCAGGTCGCAAGCCGGCGACCTGGGCCGCCTGGCGGCGTCATGTGATGCTGGTGTGATATCCGGCAGGGCACTATGGACTTATGCGTGTGCTGGTGGTCGAGGACCAGGCCGAACTGGCCGACGACATCGCCGACGGCCTGCGTGACCAGGGCATCGGCGCGGACGTGGCCTATGACGGGCCAGCCGGGATCGACAAGGCCCAGATGACCTCCTACGACGTGGTGATCCTGGACCGGGACCTGCCCAAGGTGCACGGCGACGCGGTCTGCGCCACGCTGGCCGGGTCCAGCCCGGCGCGCATCCTGATGCTGACCGCGGCCGCCGCGGTCGGCGACCGGGTGCAGGGCCTCAACCTCGGCGCCGACGACTACCTGGGCAAGCCGTTCGCGTTCGAGGAACTCATCGCCAGGGTCCGGGCGCTGGCCCGGCGC
>JBOHCG010000203.1:0-11819 GCA_050698735.1 Streptosporangiaceae bacterium
CAGGGGCACGATCTGACATCAGGGCTCAAAGCCCGGGAGTCAACAGTGCTCACCTGCCAGCGGCCACCAGGTACCGAGTCTGCCGGATGGCGGACCCGATAACACTCATTAGGAGTCCTGAGACCAGGATCGATGGCCAGTGCTTTGACCGGCCGCCAGGCCATCCGCGATAACCGCATTACAGGCGAGATCGGGAACGACGGCCGAGGCCGACGCCCCGCCTCAAGTTAGGGCCGAAGTCGCCTAGTGTTAGTGACCAAACTTAACCAGATCTAGCAAACCTGGTAGAGATGTTAAGGTTGGCATGGTATATGGTGAGACCATGACGGAGGATGACGACTACCTACAGGTGGGTGAGGCGGCCGATTACGTCGGGGTCTCGGCCCAGACGCTCCGCCGGTGGGACCGGGACGGCCGCGTCGCGGCGGTCCGTCGGCCCGGCAGCAGCTATCGCTTCTATCGCCGAGCGGACCTCGAGCCGTTCCGGCTCGAATACCGCCGTGCGTCTGAGGCGGCCGCCACCGATGGCGAGATCTTCACCACCGCGAACGTGGACATCGAGGCGAACAACCTGTTGCGCGAGCCACAGCGCGATGCGCACCGGGCAGTCCGCGAGCACTTCGCGAGCTCGAGCGAGGCGGCGATCATCGTGATCCCGGTCGGGTGCGGCAAGACCGGGATCATAGCCACGTTGCCGTTCGGCATCGCCCAGGGCCGGGTCCTGGTGATCACCCCGAACCTCACCATCCGCAAGGGGGTCACCGATGCGCTGGATATCTCCAGCCGGGAGTGCTTCTGGGCCCGGACCCGGGTCCTGTCCGATTTCACGGCCGGCCCGTGGACGGCCGTGTTGGACGGGCCGACGGCCAACATCGCGGACTGCATCGAGAGCCAGTTCGTGGTGACCAACATCCAGCAGCTCGCCAGCCAGGCCGACCGGTGGCTCCCGCAGTTCCCGCCGGACTTCTTCGACATGATCCTGGTCGACGAGGGCCACCACGCCGCCGCGGTCAGCTGGCAGAAGGTGTTCCGCCGGTTCCCCGGCGCGAAGGTCATCAGCATGACCGCCACGCCGTTCCGGTCCGACGCGCTGCCGCTGCAGGGCGAGGTGATCTACAAGTACCCGTTCGCGAGGGCCATGGTGAACGGCTTCATCAAGACCATCCAGTCGCGCTCCATCGCCCCCGAGGAGCTGTACTTCACCTGGCGGGATGACGTCCGCAAGCACACCCTGGATGAGGTGCTGGTGCTTCGCGAGGAGCAGTGGTTCCGCCGCGGCGTGGCGCTGTCCCCGGAATGCAACCGCCACATCGTGGAGGCCAGCATCCAGCGGTGCGAGGCGATGCGGGCCGATACCGGCATCCAGCACCAGATCATCGCGGCCGCCTGCTCCATCGACCACGCCCGCCAGGTCCGTGCCCTCTACGCGGAATGCGGCTACCGAGCCGCCGAGATCCACAGCGACATGGACCCCGACGACCGCGACGCGGTGCTGGAGCGGCTGCGGTTGGGCCAGCTGGACTGCATCATCCAGGTGCAGATGCTCGGCGAGGGCTTCGACCACCCGCGGCTGAGCATCGCCGCGATCTTCCGGCCGTTCCGCAGCCTGGCCCCGTATATCCAGTTCGTCGGCCGGGTGATGCGCGTCGTCATCCAGAACGACCCGGACCACCCTGACAACCGGGGCTACATCGTCAGTCACGTCGGCCTGAACAACGAGGCCAGGTGGGACGAGTTCCGCGAACTCGACCTTGAAGACCAGGCGCTCCTGCAGATGTGGCTGCGCGGCCAGAACGGCGGCGACGCGGGCGAGGGCGGAGGTGAGGGCGGCCCGCGCCGGTTCGACAGCACGCAGCTGGTGGACAACGAGATCATCGGCAGCTTCATCGACCGGGAGTTCCTTGACCCCGAAGATGACCGGGTCCTGGACGAGCTGCTGTCCAAGCCGGTCGGAGGCGGCCTGACCCTCGGCGACTTCGTGTCGCGGGAAGTACTGCGGGACCGGCTCCGCCAGCGCCGTGACGCCGCGCCGGCCGAGGCTCCCGCCCCGATTCCAGTCTCCCCGCAGCGCCGCCGGCAGGCGACCCGGAGGCGTCTGGCCGAGCGCACCGGGTCGGTCGTGGCCCGGATCCTGGATGACCTGGGCCTCGGCCGCTCGGGACGGGAAGTCGCCGGCGCGGGCCTCGGCACCGGGCCGGGGCCGAACGCGGTGACCGTCACCAAGCTCCTCAACCTGCAGATCAGGGAGTTCGCCGGCAAGAAGCGGGAGGACCTCACGGCCGGCGAGACCGAAGCCGCCTACCAGGAGCTAGACAAGCTCGGCGACGCGGTCCGGGACCGGATCCGCGAGGAACTCGGAAGGATCAACTGATGCCGAAGGTCCGCAAGGTCCTCGGGGCCTGCACGGTCGAGGTAGCGCAGCGATGCCGAACCTGTTACCGCGACCGCAATAACCACTCCATCCTGAAGGGCACTCTCTGCCTCGTCATCAAGGACCCGGGAGGTGGGGCCAAGAACTACTGCCCGACGTGCGCACTCGCCATTCTCGACCAGGCAGCCGACGACCTGCAGACGCTACGAGCGAGGCTGTCATGAGGGCCCTCCCGCAGCACACGCCGAGGTCGTGTACTACCAGGGCTTCGCGCTGGCGGCGGCGCCGGAGGTAACCGCGTCCCAGTCGACAGGACCTCGATGGTGCGGACGGACCTCGGCTGCGCGACAGCGTCCAAGGCTCGTTCGTTCATCCCCGAAGCGGCCAGCTCGGTGCTCCCAGCTTGCTACAAACTGCTCAGTAATAACTTTCCGTAGATCATATCTAGACATAATGCGCTCATCGTGGTGGAAAGGAAATGAAGGGCGGTGACGTAAATGGGCCAGCCGACGGACACTCTGTGGCCAAGCCAGCCACGGACTCTGCTGAAACACCAGGTCTACCGCCAGTACCTGCACTGCTGGATGGGTAAGGTCTGCCAGAAATTCAGGAGCTCCGCGATCGTGGATGCGTTCGCGGGCCCAGGTGCTTACCTCGACGGACCGGACGGATCATCGGTGGTGATCGCAAAAACCTTCCTGGAGCATTCACACCTTCCGAGATTCCGACAACTGCGGCTGGTCTGCCTCGAGAAACGGTCGGACCGGCACGAATTGCTGGCTGAACGGCTAGCGGCTCTGCCGCAGCTGCCACGTCTGGATGTGATGGTCGCCCCGGCAGGCAGCGTCCGGGAGTACTTCACGCGGCTGCACGCGGCCGCGCACGGAGGCGACTCAGGAACGCCGGTGCTGTGGATCCTCGACCCATTCGACATTTCCTCCGTGCCCTTCGGGCTGGTCCGCGAGTGCCTGAAATCACCGCGTGATGAGGTCCTGGTGACGTGGTTCGCTGATGAGCTGTACCGGTTCCGCGGGGATACCTCCAAGGAGCACGCCATTGGCGTGCATTTCGGGACGGATGCCTGGCAGCAGACCAGGCGGGTTGCCGGGGAGGCGGCATGCAAGGCCGAACTGCTGAAGATCTACCAGAAAAGCCTGCAGTCCCTGCCCCACGTGCATACGGGCGCGTTCGAGATTGCCAGTAAGAACGAGACCGCCCGCTATGCCCTGATCCTGGCCACTCACAGTGACGCGGGCCTGGAGTGCTTCAACCAGATGAAGTGGCGGTTGGACCCGTACCTTGGACGGCAGGCAAGCGAGAAACGCGGCCTTGACCAGCCGGGCCTTTTCGACGAAGATCCGGACCTGTCACCGCTGCGTACCTCGCTTCAATCCCTGGCTGGTGTAGCGGCGGGATTCGATGAACTTGCGCGGAAAGCGGGCCGCATGGGATTCAAGGAGACACACCTGCGCACGGTGCTGACCGGCCTCGCCGAGGATGGGCTCGCGGTCCGCGAGGAGCCCTTGGACTACACGAAGACACCGTGGCCAGCGGGCTCAACGATCCGCTTCTACCGTTCGCCTGGCTAATCCCGCCGCTTCGTGATGCGCGTTTGCGAGCATGCGAGCCCGCGGCATCTCATCCCACGTTCGTCCGTCCAGCTCGCGGCCGCCCGCCTTCGGCGTCGGGCCGCCCCACTGCTTGAAGAAAAACGCCACCCCCTCGCGTACTGACTGGTCACGCAAGTCCCTGACCCAGCCAGGATGCACGGGTCGGTGGCCGGGTCCGCTTTCGCCGCCGACGATCGCCCAGTCGATGCCGGTCAGATCGAGGCCTGGCAACGGGCCGAGCAAGGGCTCCAGGGACAGGAACCGGATGGCCGCGGGCACAGCGCGCAGGTGGTCCGCGCGGAACAACGCATCGCTGTGCTCGATCGAGACGCCCATCCACAGATTCGGCGGCCAGTCCAGCTTCGCGGCGATCTTCGGCAGGCGGGCCGAGCGCTTGGTCAGAATCTGATAGGTGTGCTGCGGGGTGTCGGCGATCACGGCGAATACCTGGCGGACGAAGTCCAGCGGCACCCGGGCGTGGAACAGGTCGCTCATCGAGTTGACGAACACGACCCGGCGGCCGCCCCACGTATAAGGCTGCCGGAGAGCGCTGGCGTGGATCGTCAGGCCGAACCCCGGTCCGGACGTCCGGGGGTCCCCGTCGTTCTGGTACTTGACTTGCCCCATTGCCTTCAGCCGCTTGGCCAGCGTCAGGGCGTAACAGTTGTCGCAGCCCGCCGAGATCCGGTCGCAGCCAGTCGTTGGATTCCAGGTGACCTCGGTCCACTCGATGCTCGTGCCTGCCGCCATGGTCTCCCTCCGCAACCCGATACCTCGACAGTATGCTCGCTTCGATAAATTTTTACCGGTAAATATTTATCGCTAGGATAACAAGGTGACTCGCCCGGGACGCAGACGGCGCGCCGATAGCCGTTACGCCGAACCAGCCCGCCGACTTGCCGAGCGGATCCGTGATGGGCGTCTGCAGGCAGGCATGAGCCAGGAGCAGCTCGCGGGCCGGGCGCAAGTAGCCGTTGCGACTGTACGCAAAATCGAAAAAGGTGTCGTCATAGAGCCGGGTTATTTCACCGTCCTCGCCATAATGCGCGCACTTGGTGCCATCCGCGAGGACTAGGCAGGTGCAGACGGCACATAAGGGCGCCGTCGCCGGTGTGCCCGCTCGGGTCTGGCCGGTCACGCCGGTACGTCCGTCCCGGCGGGCGCACGCTGCCGCGCGGCCGAGGAACTGCAGCGCGGGCATGGGACTGCCAGGCCGTCGATGGTGCCGGGGTAGCCGCTCTCGTCCAGCAGGAACCGGGTCACCGGGTCACAGCCAGGATGGCCGCACCATTGCGGGCGGCGCTTGGTTGCTGTCGGTGGGGCCGGCAGCTCTGCCGGGGACAGCCGCGCGGCGAGCACCGCGTACGGGCTGCGGACCCCGCCGGTGTTCGCGCCGACGAATCTGGCCAGGGCCGACGGCTCCCATCCGGCCGCTACGGCTGCGGCCACCGCCGGGGTGAGCCGGTTCCGCTGCCGGACGGTCAGTGGCCACTGCGGACCCAGGGCGGTGAAGAATCGCGCGACTCGGGTCAGCGCTGCAGGACCGGGATTTTCCACAGGCCTGGGAGCCCCAGGTGCGCGCGCGGGGGCGGCGGGCGGTTCCCTGGATGGTTCTATGGACGGTTCGGGTGCAATGGCTGCACCCCGTCCGGGAAATGGCTGCACCCCGTCGGCGCGCTGATTGCACCCCGTTCCGGTCACCAGGTGCAGCCGCTGCACCTCGTGCGCCGCGTTATCCACAACCGTCACTGAGGCGCGGTGCGGTGACTGCACCCCGCCGTCCGGCTGTCCGCCGCGTGCCGCCGCAGCCGCCTGGACGCGAGCGGTCAGGCCCGGAAACTGGGTCTCCAGGGCGGCTAGGTCCTCATCGTCGAGGTCGTCACGGACCAGGTGCATGGCCAGGTCCCAGCCTTGCGGACGCCGATCGGCGCGCTTAATCCTGGCGGCCACGATGGCCGGGTCGCACCGGGAGATAATTCCCCCGGCTTCGAGCCGGTCCAGCGCAGTCACCACGGTCCGTTCGGACAGATCGGTGTAACGGACCAGGGTCCGGATGCTGGGGAAGGTGGCCGTGCCGTCCGGACCGGCGTGGTTAGCTAGGCCGATAAGCACGGCCTTGCACGCGGGGTTGCGCTTACCGCGGCTGTCGCGCGGGACGGGTGCGAGGTTCAGCGCCCACGAGATCGCCTCCACGCTCATCTGCCGGTCACCTTCCTCCCGGGCTGGGCCAGAGCAAGCCGGGACCCGGTGCCTGGCCCGGTCGCCTGGACCTGTCCCATGTCAGTACGCGTCCGTGATCTCATCGGGGACCAGGTAGATCGTCGGCGCCCGCCGACCGACGTGAACTCGCGCTTCCCCCAGTCATCGCGCGGGAAGCGGTCGACGAGCTCGCCGCTGCCAGCGGCCGAGGGGAACGCGGCCAGGCGGACAGACATGTGTTGATCGCGCAGCAACTCGTCCACGGTGGTGAGCAGTTCGGCGAGGTAGGCCACGCTGCGGTCGCTGGCGTGCCCCTCGGAAGAGCGGTTATAACAGGCCGCCGAGGATGCGCGGACGGTACAGCCAGAGGAGGATGCTCACGGCAGCGGCGCCCCAGCCGCCGGGTGCTGGCGGTCATTGCCCGCCTCGTGGAACCGGGACGATCAGCGTGCCGTACTGCAGGTGGTCCCCGCCAGGGTGGCGGCCCGGCTTGCGAGTCGATGGCTGCCAAGCCTCGCCCAGCAGATCGCCGAGCAGGACCAGGGCGGCGTCGATGACATCCGGCGGGCCGATCAGGCGGACCTGCGCCACGCCGGGCTTGTGCGAGCCGGGCGGCGGGATGACCGGCCCGGTCACGGTAATGTCGCGTGTCATAGCGTCCTCACGCTCCCCTCCGGCAGGCGGCTGGTGACCGGCTTGGTGCCGGCCAGCGCCCGCCAGATCCTCCGGGTCTCCGCGGCCCTCGTCGCGGCGGCGCACTGTCGTTCCCCGCGTTCCCTCGCCGCGGCGAACCCCGGCGTCGCCTCGATGGCTTCAGCCCGCTGCAGCCGCCATAGCCGCATCGGCGCGGCGCTCTTGTAGTGCGGGTTGTCCACCCGCAGGTCCGGGTCGCCGAGCAGGTCGCGGATCATCGACTCGGTCCAGCCCCGTTCCTTCAGGCCGACAGCGCCGATGCACCTGGATGCTGCGGCGATCTCGGGCCACTTGGCGCGGATCTCCTCCGCGAGGGGGGCTGACCAGCGGCCCCGGGTCCGGTCCTGTTTGGGCAGCAGGCCGAAGTGCCGGGCGCGGTCGACGCTGCCATGCGCGTCCGGCCAGCAGGCTCGTAGGTAGTCTGCGAGCTGGACCGGACCATAGTCACGGCGGACACGTCGGCTGGGGGCGCTCACCGGGCCTCCTCGCCGAGCGCCTGCGCGACCGCGCGGACGATGGCCTTGGAGTGCGCGGAACCCATGATCCTGAACCTGAACCGGTCCTCAGCCAGCGTGACGGCCAGGTCGAGGATGGCCAGCTCGGACGTGGAGCCGCGGGGATGCCCGTCGGCGAACTCGCGTGCCGCCGTCCAGTCGATCGCCAGGTGGACGCCGCGGTTCACGACCGCCGCCGCGGTAAAGTCGGCCCGCCGCAGCCAGTACTCGTGCCAGGCCAGCAGGCCGACGGCGGCGCGATCCGAGGCGTCCATGCTCGCGGCCCATCGGCGCAGGGCGTGGGCCGTGGTGTCGAAGTCGCCCATCACATGCCTCGCCCGTAATCCTCGGGCCACGGGCAGCGGTACTCGCGATGGTGCCGCTCGCCGGCGTAGTCGCCGCAGTGGTCGCGGTTGTTCCAGGTCACGAGACGCTCCGCAGGGGAAGGGCGTCGCCGGCTAGGGCGGCGGTGACGGTGCGTTCGTCGGCGCGGATGACGGTCTCCCAGCACTGGCCGCAGGCGATCTTCCCGACACGGCGGCGCAGGAAGTGTTCCCGGGCCTCGCACATGGCGCGGGCCTTCTTGGCCAGCGGGTGGCGGGTGGTGAAGTGATCGGGTTCCCAGTCGCCGCCGCCCATCGCGGGCTTGCCGTCGTGGGCCCGCTGCCGCTTGCGGACCCGCCGCACCGCGGCTACGGCGTCGGCTGCGGACAGCTCCCCGGACCGGACCTTGGCCTGTGCGGCGGGGGCGAGGTCGAGCAGCGCGAGGTAATGGCCGACGGTGGATTCGGCCAGGCCGATGCTGCGGGCGATCCGGGCGGCGGGGTAGCCGCGGGCGCGCAGCGCGCCCATCGCCTCGGCCTTGTCCATCGGGGACAGGTCGCGCCGGTGGCAGTTCTCCACCAGCATCAGCTCCTCGACCGCTACACCAGGCGGCGGCTGCCGAATGACAACCGGCACCTGGTCGTGGCCGGCGAGCCGGGCGGCGGCGAGCCGCCGGTGGCCGGCCAGGACCTGGTAGGCGCCGCTGATCTGCGGATGCGGCTGTACGACGATCGGCTGCAGCACGCCGTGCGCTCGCATCGAGGCGGCCGTCTCGGTCAGGTCGCCGAGGTCGGAGCGGATGTTGCCGGGGTGCGGGTGGACCCGGTCGATGTGCACGTACTTCTGGCCGGTCACCGGGCACCTCGCGGTCGCGGCGTGGGCCTGCCGGTGGCGGCGCACAGGAGCTGGTGGGCGGCCTTGATCAGGGTGAGGGCGGCGGCCTTGTCCGCTCCGGGGTCAGAAACCGGCCCGGGCCGCCCGTCTCCCTGGGCGGCAAGGGCCGACAGACGGCCCAGCAGGCGGGCGGCTGCGGCGGCGAGCATCTGCCCGTCGGGCAGGGCGTCGGCGTCCCAGTGCAGGTCCTGGCGTCCTTGCCGGGCGGGGCTGGCCTGCGGCGTCGCGGTGGGTGCGGTGGCTGTGGTCATGGTGTTTCGTTCCTTCCGTTCGGTCGCGGGGTGTTCGTCGGCGGGGTCGGCAGCATGCGGTGCAGGGCGGCGCACAGGCGCCTGACGTCGGCGTGGGAGAGCACGACACTGCGGGGTGCGGCCTGGCTGGCGTCGGCCTTCAGCCACATCCTGATCAGCTGCGGGTGCTCGGGGACGGGGCTGAACTCGAGCCAGCCGCGCAGGCTGGGCAGGACGTGCCAGGTGATCGGCTCGGGAGCGAAGTGGATGCGGCCGGCCGTCATCAGGTGCCTCCGGCCTGCGGCAGCCAGCCGTTCACAAGCGGTCCTGCGGCCACGCCGGCCCGGCACCGGGGGCGGCATACGCGCGAGCGGCTGAGACCAGCCGCCCGTAGGCGGCGGCCACGTCACCGGCCATCCGTGTGGCCGGGCTGTTCTTCCCGCGCAGCGTGGTGGCGCTGGCCCGGACGTGGGCCAGGATCAGCGCCAGGTCGGCGGCGTCGACGCCCACCGAGTGCGAGGCACGAGGGACCGGGGCGAGCCGCTCGGCCTGGAGGGCGGCGATCCGCTCGGCGAGCGTGCCGGTGCCGTCATCCCGTGTCATGCTTGGCATACAGGTCTCCTTCAAGGGTCTGGCCTGGCGGGTCCCCGGGTGATTGGCGTCGGCCGGGGACCCCGTTATGGCGCGGGGCGGGGGCGCGTGGGCCGTGGAGGACCCGGCGTCCGCCTCTGGGCTGATGACGGGGGCCGCACGGGGGGCGGCATCTGCGGCGGTGATCACGCGAGTTCCACTGTGACGCCGGCGCCGAACACTGCCTCCGCGGCGGCCTGCCAGTGAGCGCACCAGTCAGTCGTCCCGGGGGTCTGCACCCGGAACGACCGGCCGGCGTCGGTGATGAGCCCGGCCGGGTCCCCGCTGGCGGTGGTCGCGACGAAGCGGGATACGCCGGGGTGGCCCGGATCGAAGCCGATGGTGCCGACGCAGGTGCCCGCGCGGCTGACCGTGAGGTAGGCGCCGCTAGCGTGGACCGCGCCCCGTCCGCTTCCCTCAGCGGAGCTTGTCGGCCGCCCGTCGGTGACAGCCCGTTCGGCGCGCATCAATGACTGCCTTCCAGTGCCTTTTTCCACGGGGGCACCGGCTCGGTGTCGCTGGTGACGATGCGGTGCTCGAGATGGCAGGCGTGCGGGGCATCCTGCGCGGCAAGCCGCGCGATTGCCTGGGCCTTGCACGCCGCGCCCCGCTCATCGAAGGGTCCCGCGGTGTACTCGTCACAGATGACCCATCGGTCACGGACGGTGTTACCGGTCATGCACTTCTCCTGTCGCGGATCGGTCGCCCTCGCCGCGCAGCGCGGCCAGCGTCTCGTCAAGGTCGTCGGGCCGGACCAGCACGTCGCGGGCCTTGGAGCCTTCGCTGGGACCGACGATGCGGCGGGCTTCCATGAGGTCCATCAGCCGTCCGGCCTTGGCGAAGCCGACCCGCAGCTTGCGCTGCAGCATTGATGTCGACCCGAACTGGGTGGTGATCACGAGCTGCGCCGCCTGGATCAGCAGGTCCAGGTCGTCGCCGATGCCCGCGTCGGCCTCATCGGGGACTGGGCTGGGAGCGGCGGCGATGTCGCCGCGGTAGGCGGGCCCGGCCTGCTTCTTGCAGTGCGCGACGATGCCGCGGATCTCCTGCTCGGACACGAACGCGTTCTGCAGCCGGACCGGAGTGGCGGTCCCCATCGGCAGGTACAGCGCGTCGCCCTGGCCGAGGAGTTTCTCCGCGCCGGGCTGGTCGAGGATGACCCGGGAGTCGGCCAGCGACGAGGTCGCGAAGGCCAGCCGGGACGGCACGTTGGCCTTGATCAGCCCGGTCACCACGTCCACGCTGGGCCGCTGGGTGGCGAGCACCAGATGGATGCCGGCCGCGCGGGCCAGCTGGGTGATCCGGACGACGGCGTCCTCGACGTCGCGGGGCGCGACCATCATCAGGTCGGCGAGCTCGTCGACGATGACCAGGAGGTAGGGGTAGGGCTGGTAGCTCCGGTCGCTGCCCGGCGGCGGGACCAGCTGGCCGGATCGAACGGCCTTGTTGAAGTCGTCGATGTGCCGGAACCCGCTGGCAGCGAGGTCGTCGTAGCGGCGTTCCATCTCGCCTGTTACCCATTCCAGCGCCTCGGCGGCCTTCTTCGGGCTAGTGATGATGGGGGTGATCAGGTGCGGGATGCCGTCGTAGATGACCAGCTCGACCCGCTTGGGGTCGATCAGGATCATCCGCACCTCATCCGGCGTCGCGCGGGCCAGGATCGAGGCGATCAGCCCGTTCAGGCAACAGGACTTGCCCGATCCGGTCGCGCCCGCGATCAGGAGGTGCGGCATCTTCGCGAGGTTTGCCAGGATCGTCCGGCCTTCGGTGTCCTTGCCCAGACCGGCGATCATCGGATGCGGGTCGGATGCGGCCGCTGCGGAGCGCAGCACGTCGCCGAGTGAGACGACCTGACGGTCGGGGTTCGGGATTTCCACCCCGATCGCGGACTTGCCCTGGACCGGGGCCAGGATCCGCACGTCGGCGCTTTTCGCGGCGTAGGCGATGTTCTTCGCCAGCCGGGTGACCTGCTCGACCTTGACGCCGGGGCCGAGCTCGATCTCGTAGCGGGTGACCGCCGGACCCCGGGTGAAGCCGGTCACGCGGGCATCGACGGCGAACTGATCGAGGACCTCGTTGAGGGCGGCCACCATGACGTCGTTGGCATGCGTGCGCGCCGGGAGCTGGTCGCCGGCCCGCATCAGGTCCAGCGGCGGGCAGGCATAGCCGCCGGCCGCCGGGCCGGAAGGGCCGGGCTGTGCGGACGGCGGTGCGGCGGGGCTGGCTGGCGGCCTCGGCTCTGGCCCGCGCTCGGCGGCGCCGGGACCCTGATCAGCGGGGCCGGGCTGCCGGCGAGCCGGACGCAGCGGGACGACTGGAGAATGGGCGGCTCCTGGAGCCGGCGCGCCACCGGCCCTGGCGGGCACGCTGACCG
>JBOHCG010000204.1:0-11781 GCA_050698735.1 Streptosporangiaceae bacterium
ACTTCGACCGCCGCGTCCTGGCCCCCGCCTACCAGGCCGCCGGATGGCGCGACGAGCACGGCAACGGCGCCTGGACCTGGCACAGCCTGCGGCACGTGTTCTGCACCACCGCCCTGTTCACCTGGAAACTCGACGCCACCGACGTGTCCCGCATGGCCGGCCACGCCAACTACCGCATCACCCTCGACATGTACGTCGGCACCACCGCCGGCATCCTCGACCGCGCCCGCCAAGCCACCCAATAACCACACCCGGCCACGACGAGGAGCCGGGCAGGGTCATGCAGGCTGCTGGCCTGCCCGGTTCCTCTTCGCCGATCACGGAGGACCAGCATGTCTCACACTGATCTCGGTCAGCTTGGCCTCGCTGTGCTGCGTGCCGCCGCCGGGGACGCGGAATTCGCCGAGGCGCAGGCCATGCTATCCAGCGCTGGCCCGCTGGCACGCGACCTAGCCCGGTCGCTCACCGAGGCGGGCCTTACCCTGCACCACTGTGCTACCTATGACCCGTTGTACCGGCTCGGCGGAGTCTGCCTGCTGCCGGTACCCGCCGAGACCGGGACCGGCCAGGGCGGGATCTCGGTGTCGTGGACCACTCACGACCTGCTGCTGCGCGACCAGCGCAGATACCGCACCTACCAGGATGCCCACCAGGCCATGAACGCCGCGCTCGGCCGCATCCTGACCGCCTTCGGATACCAGGTGACGCCGTTCGGCAGCGGCGGCGCGTGGCTGGTCACCGGCCGCCGCTCGCGGGGAACGGAGGCCGGGCAGTGACCGCGCTCGCCATAGCCCCGGAGACCGGAACCGGATACGAGCCTGCCGTGATTACCGGGGTGGACCGGGCCATCCGCGTGTCCACTGCGGTCGCCGTCCTGGCCGTGGCAGGTGTCGCCGCGTACGTGTCGTACTGGCACGCCTACGCCGTCGTCTGCGCGCACGGCGAGACCGGCATCACCGCCAGGCTGGAGCCGGCCACGATCGACGGCCTCGTCTACGCCAGCTCGATGGTGAACCTCTACGCGGCGCGGCACCGCCTCCCGGTCCCCGCGCTGGCCCGCTGGCTGCTCGCCCTCGGCATCATCGCCACCCTCGCCGCGAACATGGCCCAGGGCTGGTCCCACGGGCCAGTTGGCGCGGTCATCGCGGCCTGGCCCGCGGTCAGCCTGGTGGGCAGCTACGAACTGCTGGTGTGGATCATCCGTACCGCAGCAGCAGGCGGACGGGACCGCGGGCCAGCGGCGGACCACATCGGCTGGTACGCGGACCATCCGGCCCATGGGCGCCCGGGTGCTAGCATGCCCGAAGTCACGCCAGATAGCGGGGTGGCACGGGTCGGGCTCGTGCCTGGGTGCGGGAATGGTCCGCAGGTCCAGACTCGCGGACCAGAGGCGGACCAGAGAAGCGGACCAGTGCAGGCCATAGTGCCGGACCACGCGGACCAGATCCGGGTCGATTCCGGCCAAGCCGGTACCGGCCGCGAGGAGACCGAGACCATCGCTGCGGCGGTGGCCGCCTACCGGGCCAGCCTCCAGACCGGAAAGCCGCTGTCGGAGCGCAAGCTGGCGGGCATGTTCGGCAAGACCTCGCGGCGCTGGGCGCGCAGCCGCATGGCCGAGGCTCGCCGGGCTCTGGCGACAGCCTAGAGGTTCCACAGGGCATTCGACATGATGGTGCCCTCGCTGCAAGCTCGCGGCGAGGGCACCATGCGTTCCGCCGTTTCCCAGCCAGTGTGCCGCGATAACGCCAGTGGCTGTCAGCGGATATAGGCGGTTCGCGTTGCTCGGAGCAGCACGTCTGGCACACCGTTACAACCAGACGGGCATCCTCTGAACAGCCTCGGCCGCGAAGATGATCTTGGCGACCTACGGATCTGACTGACGCGCACCCAGGGAACGGAGATGCGCGTCAGTTTGCAGATGACTGACGGGTTACTGTCCCGCTGGCTACTCGCTCATGGGTGCACGACAGGATTGTGAGGCGTCTTGATTTGCGCAGGTCATCTGGCTCGTCCGAGTGATCTTGTCACTCAGATGCGGCGAACCTTGGCAGATGTGAGTGGAGCGCCTTGCCGTGCTCCACTCACCTAATCGGTCGAAGGGGACTCACCCGGAGACCGAGCCGCACGTAGGCGATGCTCGGCGTGTTGGATGGGCGGCACGAGGGCATGCGCCGGTATCCTTGGGCAAGTTGAGTCGATATACCGGTACATAAGGCTAGTTACAGCTTCCGGAAACTTTTGGATTCGATGATGCAGATACAGTTGAAGCGGACATGGCAAATCGGCGATCAAATCGGCGATGAAGGCGGTTTCGGCCAAGTCTATGAGGCAGTTTCCTCTGAAGGCGAGACTGCCGCTATCAAGCTGATCCCCAAGAAGCCGGGCGCTCAACGAGAGCTTCTGTTCGTAAGCCTGCCCAATGTGCGCAACGTTATCCCGGTCATCGATGACGGCGAGACCGATGAGTATTGGGTGCTGGTCATGCCCAAGGCCGAGAAGTCGCTCCGCAAGCATCTGGATGAAAACCCAGGGCCACGGCTCATTGCGGATGTCGTAACGATCCTCTCGGACATCGCCACCTGCCTGGTCGACCTGGATGGCCGGGTGGTGCACCGTGATCTCAAGCCCCAGAACATCTTGCTGAACAACGGACACTGGTGCGTTGCCGATTTCGGCATATCCCGCTACGCAGAGGCTTCCACAGCTCCGGACACCAGGAGATTCTCCTTTACGCCATTCTACGCAGCTCCCGAAACTTGGCGGTATGAGCGTCCAACGGCAGCGACGGATGTGTACTCGGTCGGCGTTATCGCCTATGAGCTGTTGTCCGGGGCGCTGCCGTTCACTGACCTTGACGATCTTCGCAGACAGCACTTGCAAGATAAGGCACCGGACCTGGTAAGCGCTCCGCTTGGGCTGAGAGCACTCGTAGATGAGTGTCTTTACAAAGCACCCGAAACAAGGCCGACTCCGAACAATCTGCTTGCTCGCCTTCAGCGGGCGGTCGAAGCGCCGCCCTCTGCTGGACTGGCTCGGCTCCAGCAAGCCGACCAAGCGAATACAGCGCGTATCGGGGAGATGGGCAGACAGGCGTCGGTGCGTCAATCAGAAACCGAGCGTCGTAAGGCAATCGCCGATGCTGCTGGTCAGGGGATTTCCCGAATAGGCAATCTGCTGCGAGACGCAATCCTGGCCTACGCCCCTTCGGCGAGTGGGAGTGTCGGCCTACCTATCGGCTGGACTATCCTGCTCAACACCGCAGAACTACACCTCGACCCACCGAAAACCGTCTCAACGAATCCATGGGGCGAACCGCCACCTGCCATCGACGTCGTCGCCTTTTCATCGCTTAACCTGAAGATACAGGCAACGAGACAAGATGACTACCAAGGTCGAAGTCACTCACTTTGGTACTGTGATGTACAGCGAAAGGGTGAGTTCCACTGGTACGAGACAGCGTTCATGCCGCACCCGATGAAGCAGTTTATTGCTTACCAAGAGCCCTTCGCCTTGAATCCAAACAGCGACTCAGGTGCCGCCATAAAACCTGGGGGCAGTTACAATGCCCAGGTCGCGTGGCCTTTTACAGAGCTTGACGTCGGAGACCTGAATGAGTTCATCGGCCGGTGGGCGGGCTGGCTGGCTGAAGCTTCCCAAAACCAGCTGAGGCGTCCTCCGCACATGCCCGAACGAAATGTGCAGGGAAGCTGGCGTGTCGCCTGACGAGTCTGACGGCATGGGTGCGAATCCATGTAAACAGATAGGCTGCGCGCTGGCTAGACCCAGCTGAGCAGTAGCCCCAAAGATAGTAGAGTAGGATTATGAACTCGAATCAAATATACGATATTGCGGTTTCGTTCGCCGGGGAGCAGCGCGGGTACGTGCGGGAGACCGTCGCCGCGTGCAAGGCGAAAGGGCTGCGGGTCTTCTTCGACGAAGACAAAACCAATGATTGGTGGGGCAAAAACTTCATTCAGGAGCAACGGCGCACCTACAGTTCACAGACGCGCTTCTTCGTCCCTTTTCTATCTTCAGACTATCTCGCTAAGCCCATTCCGATGGACGAGTTCGCTTCGGCCATGATGACAGCCGTCAAACTGGGAGACGGCTACATTCTGCCCGTTATAATGGGTAACGCGGACGTGCCCGCGGAACTGTTGCATCCACATATCGGGTATCTGCGTTCGGAGGCTTTTACGCCAGATCTGCTAGCGGACGAACTTGTCAAGAAGGTCAAGTCTGCCGAGCGCACCGGTCAACCGGAAGCTCCCGTCGGCAAGGTTGTCGGCGACGCACTACAGGTCAGGCTCCCCAAGGTGACGCCTTCGGCCTATAGCAAGTACAACGAGCTAGACCGCATCTTCGACCATCTAGCCGAACGATTCCAAGCAGGCGTCCAGCAGCTGGAAGGCAACGGGTTCATGACCAACGTACGCGTGCGCGATGACTCTATTACGGTACGCGTCGAGCGCGGCGGCAACACCGTAGCAGGAATAAACATCAATAAGGGCGGCTCTATGGGTGATGATAAGATCACTTGGCTGGTCGGATACCGACATTTTGGAACCAACGCATCCAACGGCTTCGCCACGCCGAAATTCAACAAAGAGCGCGGCCAGGCTGTAGTTGACGTGACCGACTATAGCTCGTTTGGAAGGGAGACGCCTGATGGCACATATGACGGCTTCTTGGACTTGCTATGGGGCAAACTGGTAGACCAGATCGAAGGATCAGTGCGCTAGTACTCCAGCCGTAGATCGTGATCTTGTTGGTAAGGCGACGTGGATCGTCGGTTGTCTGGACAAGATCGACCTGATCAGCGGGGTGTCCGTTCCTTCTCCGTCTACTTGAGTCCCTCAGGACGGAGGGAAGCCTTGATCTCGCTGAATCTGGCCGCCGCGGCCGGGGTCCATTCCGTCCTCCGTTCGCTGGCGCGGAGGGCATCGTCGATCTCGATGAGCTTTGCGGGGGACAGTGCGCCTGCCCGCTCGATCAGGTCGTCCCGGCTCAGGGTGGTCAGCCAGGTGCAAGGGGTAAAGCCCGGGCGGGGGAACGCGACGCGCAGCACGCCTTCAAAGGGCAGTCCTTCCTGGATGCCGACTGCTACTTCGGCCCCCAGGCCGGAGATGTCGGTGTCCGCCGGGGCGACGACCTGCATTGCCCGGAACCCGGACGGCTCGTCGTCCGACAGCAGCACAACAGGCCGCGGCTCGTCGAACTTGGCCCACCAGACCTCGCCTCGGTGCATGTGTCCTCCTGGGCATGAGACGGCGGGCGGATGCTGCGCCGGCGGTCGCTGGCAGTGATGCGGCCTGCCTGCTGTCCGAGCCTAGATCTTCGGCGTGCCGTGCTGGCCACGGGGCGGCCACCGTCTGATCATCCCGGTTCGCTACGCCATCAATACGCCTCGGTATCCCGACAAGCGCTCGCGTCCGCGAGAATCACGCATCTGGCGCACTTGCCGTCCGAGCGCCAGATAGACCGTTGTCGTAGGTAGCCCGACCGGCCAGCTAACCGGCACCAGTCGCATTAAGTTCGCCCGCGCCGGCAAAGATCGGCTCGCCAGGCCCACGGCCCGAGCCTGTTGACCGCTCAAGCGCAAAACTGCCCGCCCAGGATCATCCCGGGCACTCGCGGACCGCCGCGCGAAGCCTACTCAACAACTGGCCGACCGCTCGCGTTAGCATCAGCTCATATGCCGCCAGGCCCGCTCGACCGAGAGTCTGACAGACCTGGCGACTCAGACTCGGCCTGGTCAGCGGCAAGGCAAGATCATCTTCAACAATCCTGTCGTGCACCCCTCGCTCATCCTCGATACACGGCATTGTCGGTTCGCGTCAGTAGAGTTTCCTCGTCAGTGCGGGGCGGCCAAGTGCCCGGCAGTAATGATCGATGAGGGCGGCTACCAGGTGAGCAGCAGGCAGGTACATCACTATGTTGCGCAGATGAACCTTGGCCGTTTCTCCATCGAGCCTGATCGGGACAATCCGCCGCTGTGGACCCTGGAGTCCGGCTCAGGCAGGATCAGGAAGTCGAGCGTGCGGAACGAGGCCGCGATTACCGACTACAACCGGCTCGGCGATCCGGATGGCGAGATTGAGCCAGAGCTAGCTGAGCAGGCATTCTCCGAGATCGAGGCTCTGGCGCGGCCCGTCCTGGACAAGGTCTCGGCACGGCAGGCGCTTACTGCCCGCGAGCGGATTGCGCTGGCGGCGTTCCTTCAACTGCAATATCAGCGAACGCCTCGTATGCGCGAGAACATGCGCTTCGTCACGAAGGAGGCGGCGCGGCTCTGGGCTCAGATGAAATTGTCCGATCGCCAGCACGTCAGGGACTTCCTGGAGAGCGAAGGCAGGACCGTGACCGACGACGAGGTCGACGCGTGGCGCTCGGGCATCAGAGACATGATCGACAGCGGGGAAATCGTGTCCAGCCCCGGATGGAACGCCGAGGTACTCGGCCAGTTCGCCATGGCCGATGACCTCCCGGCACGCCTGTGCGCCGAGATGACCTGGAACGTCATTCGCGCCGCTGGCCAGCAGGAGTTCATCATCAGCGATCATCCTGTCCACATCTATGACCCGGAGGCGTACCCCGACCGCAACGGCGGCTGGTTCTCCTCGCCTCACGTGCAAGTGACCTTCCCCGTCGACCGGAAGACCTGCCTCCTGCTCCAACCAGGTCCAGACCGCTGGTACGAGATCGAGGCTGACGCGGCAACGGTGCGGGATCTCAACCTGAAGTCCTACGCCAGCTCAGAATGGAGATCCTACGGATCTTGCCAGCGGGTGCTTGAACAGGTGTGGTCAGCGTCAAAGAGACACCGGAAGCTCGTTGACGCGTTCAGGCCCAAGCCGCCGCGCATGATATTCGTGGAGCGGGCCGACGACCACCTTGACGCCTTCACGGAATCAGGATTCATCAAAGGTCCGGACGCTCCTAAGATCCGGCGCTTCAAGCGTCCATCAGCCTGATCCGCTAGGTCCGGCCGTAGGCCTGGAGATGAACGTCGGCAGGCCGACCGTATCTTTCCCGACGCGAGCCTGTGTGGGAGCCGCGACGCCAGGCGGGTCCGGCCCGTCGATAACGCGGACAGATACGGCGGGCCGGATTCGCGGCACAGTTGACCGTCGTCGCGGTCAGGCGAAGGCGACGATAGCGCCAGTCACGGCCGAGCCGAAATTGGCCCAGTCCGCAGTGCGCTGCGTGATCAGGCCGAACTTCTCGCCCAGCCACGCGAACAGGCCCAGCAGCAGACTCGCCACGCCGAGGATCTTCTTCGAAGATGCCTGCACCCTCCACCCCTCCCTTCCCACCCGTCCCATGGACAGGATCGTTCTGCCGGTCATCCCGGCACCGTACTTACACGATAGGAAGGGGTCTCTCGCTGAATCAGGCCGTCAAACGGGGCATGTAACATTCGGGCATGCCCGCCTCTGCCCGCTACAGTGCCGCTACTCGTCGGCTCGTCGCCGAGCTGCGGGCCCGCGGCTACCGGGCAGGATGCCGAGCGGTGGAGCAGTGGGCCGCGTGGGGCCTGGCACCGGCTCCCGAACGGGTGTCCCGCGGCAGGCATGGCTTCACGAGCCGCTACCCGGATGGAGCGATCGACCAGTACGCCGCCGTGGCCTCGGTCATGCGCCGTGGGCAGGATTGGCGGGCCGCGGGGCTGATGCTGATCGGCCGTGGCCATCTCGTCGCCAGGGAGAAGACGTTCCGCCTGCTCCTGGACTACCTGTTCACCCCCGACACCGGCATCTCCGATCCACTGGAGTACGCCGACGAGCAAATGGCGGCGGCGACCGGAAAGCCCTTGTTCAAGCGCATCGCCCGCATCGCCCAGCGCAACATCAGCGCCGCGAAGCTCACCGACCCGGTCACGGGCCGCGAGATCGATGCGGAGACTGCGGCCGTCTCGGTGATGGCGCGCGGGGTTGCCACCATGCTCGGCGAGGCGATGCCCAGGGACGCCGCCGAGGAGACCGCAGCCGCATGGGGAATGATCACCGCAGACCTGCCAGCCGACGTACGGGAACACCGGATCGACGTCGTGAACGCGCTGGCCGACAACGTACTCACCTTCGAGCAGCTCGCCGCGACCGCCCGGAGGGTCGACCCCGTCCGGCTGCAAGCAATCATTCGCGAATTCCGGCAGTCTGCTCTAGAGCAGCCCGAACAGGTCCTGAAGCTGCTTCCTCCCATTTGGCGAGACACACTGATCATCACGGTTGCGCTGGCCACCATAGCCATCGAAGATCTCGGCGGCGCAGCGTGGCTGGAGGAAATCTCACCTGGCCTTACCCAAGCCGAAGCCCGGCACCAGGCGCCGTTAGGATTCGGATGATCCTGGCGATCACATGGTGTTTAGGATCCCCGGCACAGGGAGCATCTGCTCGTGATCGGGTCGGTATTCGCGGCAGCAGCGAGTTGTTCGATCGCCATCTTCTGGGCAGAGCCTCGCTCGTCCCCCTTGGTTCGAATGGCGGCGGCTTCCGGCCATGACTCGGCGCGCCTGAAGAACTCTTCGAAGGCTTTCCTGCGCGCCGGGACGTCGGCGGGGTCGCTGTCTTGCAGGATCTGATGGCCGGTGTAGACCGGGTCTCCGATGTACACGCTCCCGGAGCCAAGTTCCTGCCAGTCGAAGTTGTAAGCACTGCCCAGGATGCCCTGAATGGCGCGTGACTGGATAGTAGTGGCCAGCCAAGGCAGGAACTCCGCAGAAGTCCACGGCGGCGTATCCATCCCCGCCGTAGTGACCTCCTTCTGCAGGCGTTCTTTCAATGTCAAGAATGCGGCATCTGCCTCGCCCGCCTTGTCAAGTGCCGACTGCAGATCCGGGAAATGCTCGCGGAATGCATCACGCCAGGTAGCTGCGTCAGTGCCGTAATCGAGTGGCTCGTTGTGCTCCACGCAGTCCCGGAGTCGTGCGGCGATCTGCCGGAGCCGATCGCCGTGCGCTTGAGAGACGGGTGCGGCCTTCAGGGCTGCGATCGTGTCCGCGTATTCCGATAGCCGGGTACGGAGCGCGTTGCGCTGCTGGAACGGCGCGGCCATGAGCGCGCCGGCGTAACTGCCGATGACGGTCACGATGGTGGCGCCGATGACCGCGAGCACCGTGGCGATGAGGTTCTGGGTAGCTGACGGATGCGGCGGCAGCGGCAGGCGGCTGACGATCACCGCCACAATCAGCGGGACCACCACGACGGCAACCCAGAATCTGACCCGGAACTCTTTAGCGCGGTACCAGGCCCACCTGAAGACGCCCCACTCGGGCGACGGATTGTCCACCACCCGGACGATACGGCACCATGACCCCCTCCCGCCTGCCAGTCGACGCTGGCGTGGACGAGCGTCCGACAGCGATTCGGTTCCGTGGCGGCAGGTGCGGTCGCTGCACGGTTACGTACGGCATCGGGGTCGTGAAGGCGGCAGGCTATGGTAGGTCGATGTCAATCACGATCGCGGCGGAGATCGGAGCGGTCCGGAGATTGAAGATACGGTTGACGCCTTCGTCGTGATCGAAATCTTCCGGGACGTAGCCTTCGCGGCAGCCGAGCACATCATCAACCATGAAGTCAGGAAGCGGTGTCCCTGGCGCAGCGGCCGGACCGGCCAGGTCGCGGAATGACGGAGCATAGTTGCGAGCCTGGTCGGCTGTTTCCGCTCTAACGAGCACCGCCGGCATGGCGCGAGTGCCAATAGCCGGGAGCGGGCGTTCTGAAAGCGGCAACTCTACGGGTACCACTGTCTCGCTCGGCATCTGGCCTGGATGGTACAGGAGGTAATGAACTGGGATGCCGTACTTGCTTTCATACTCCGCGATTACCGCCCACTGCTTGTCGCCGACTTGAAGAGCTCGGTAGCAGCATTCTGTATCGAAGTGAAATGCTCTTGGCGATCGGATATCCGGAGTGTTTCGCCGCGCTAGATAGCCAAATCCGCCTGGTCTGGCCAGACCATGCGCCTCTACGAAATCAGCTTCTCTCGGGTAGAGCCGTTTGCTCTGGAGAAGGACGATCTTAGTCCTGAGAATATTACTTAGACGCCGGAAAATAATAATAAGGCCTATATCTGCGACCTCCCACCGCTCAAAATGCCAGCCGCCTCCAACGAAGTGGATATCAACATCGACCACTGTGTCCGATTTGGTTCTGTGCGGCCCGCTATAGACCGACACCGCGTCAAGGAAGGCTAGATCAAGAGATTCCTCATGAACATTGGGTTGTCGTTCAATGCGATCACTGAGCGCCTGGTTAGCGGTGACGAAGATGCTGCGGATGTACTCAACGACGTCCCCAGGCAGTTCGATCGGCGGTAGCCGAGCCAAGGTCCGCACCTCCCTTGCACTCCTTCTCGCCGGACTGGTTGGCATCCGGCCCTGATCCTACTGAAGGAGTTCAGCGTGCGCATAACTAAGGGGTAGTGGCTTGTAGCGATGACTTGGCGAATATGCAGTGTGCCCCTGGAGAAGGGAAAGGCCCCCGCCGCGGCTGACCGCGGCGGGGCCTGTCTTTCAGCGGTCTCGGTCGGGGTTACCTACCTTTGCGCGGCAATGCCGGATGCGTCGGCGAGAATCTGCGGGCTCGCCTGGTTCGGTGGGATGTACGTGGCGAACTGCTCGGCGTAGTCGACGGTGGCCGATGTCAGGGTCTGGCTGGAGGAGTAGAAGCCGGGGATGCTGACCTGGAAGGTCTGGCCGGGCGGGGGTGCCAGGGTGAGTTGCGCTGTGAGGGCGTAGAACGCGAGGACGCCGCCGCCGACCGTGTTCAGGGCGAAGACCCGGCCCGACGGCGTGTGCTTGTCGGTGTCGGTTGATCCGGCGGGCAGTTTCCCGGAGAAGTACGCCTCATCGCGCAGGTCGGCGAGGTTGCCGGGATTCTTGACCGTGGTGGAGCTGCCATCCAGGGACTCGGCGGTCGCCGCCTGGACCTGCGCGGACGTGACGCTCAGCCCTGCCTCGTCCGATGCGCTGGCCGCGATGGCGTAGCCGTGGGAGTCGGTCTCGATGAACGGGCCCGGCCCGGTGCCCGGCAGCATGTAGGGTTCCAGGTCGTTCTTCCACGGGGCGTTCTTGGCGGCCTGGGTGAACAGCACGTACCCGGCCCCGGTCGCGTGCTGGGGAGCAGCCAGGTTGGCATAGGTGACCCTGGCGACGAACCACCGCGGGTACACCCGCGCCGGCTGACGCGGGATGTAGTACGTCGCGTTCTCCGCTGTGAACGCGGTGTACTGGCGGTTGGCCGGGTCGGTCACCCGGTCCATCTGGTATGTGCCGGTGTCCATGCTGTAGCTGCTGCCTGCCTCGACAGTCTTCAGCAGGGTGTCTGAGCGTGACTCGTTGGCCGTGTTGTTCACCTGCCAGTAGCTGGCCAGGATTTGCTCGGCGGCGGCCTTGGTCAGCGGGGCTGGCTGCGCCGCGGCGGGCGGGGTGCCTCCGGTCTGGACGCTAGGTGTCGGCTGGCTTGCCGTCGCGGCGGGGTTGTCGGCTGGCGCGATGCGGATCGTGTGGTTCCGGGAGACCATCACGAACGTGACGGCGGTGATGCACAGGATCACGAGCGCGGTGGTGGCGATCAGCCGTGCCGGGAGCCGGCGGGCTGGATGGTGACGAGGTGTCCCGTAGGGCGGAGTTGGTGACTCGGGGCCGGTATCCCTGTGCCGTGCCAAAACCCGCCCGTGGGCCTGGCCTGCTGCTTTACGCTCGGCGTTCATGCTCATCCGTCTCATCTACCTGCTCATGGTCCGGCTGTTCGGCTGGCTGGCGCTGCTCGCGCGGGGCGA
>JBOHCG010000205.1:0-11780 GCA_050698735.1 Streptosporangiaceae bacterium
TCGAGCGCCTCGGCGCGTTCCTCGATCCGCCTGAGCTCCTCGTCCAGCCGCTGCTCGCGGTCGGCGAGGCGCAGCTCACGTCGCTCTAGGTCACCGCGCAGCTCGCGCACCTCGTCCTTGACCGCGCTGATCTCCTCCTCGACCTCGCGGCGGCCCTGGGCGGCCTGCTCGGCCTCGTCCCTGGCGCGGCCGACGATGCCGGCCGCCTCGCTCTCCGCGCGTGTGCGGATGCGTTCGGCTTCCTGGGTGGCCGTGTCGATCTGAGTGTGATCCTGAGCGGTCTGTGCTTGGGGCAGGCTGGGAGTCCCTGGGGTTGCGGTTCTACGCCAGACGACCAGGAGCGCAAACGCCACCGCGAGCAACCCGATCACCATGAACGCGAGCGACAATCCGCTGCTCACGGCCACCCCTTTCCGTCCATAGCCCTCGGGGCACCCTTATGTTGTGACATCCGTTACCAGGGTTATGCCCTGGAACGAGCGTTCGCACGCCGCCTTCGGCCGACTTTGATGTCACCCTTCGTGTCCGGTTGGTCCTCCAGCGCCGGTTTTCTGTGCAGCGTGAGACGACACCTCGCTGCCGTGAGGTTAAGGCTTGATAACCTTTTTATCAAGTCTTAACCATGCCGGACCGTTGCGAACCGCGTGTGATCAGGACGAAATCGGCAGGTGTGTGCGGGAGTCCGGGCTGTTCCGGGTAACGCGCCGATTTTCGCCTGGTCGCGGGGGGCGGGCGGCGGAGGCGGGGTGGGTCGGCGGGGACGCCGCCGGTTCGCGCGAGGCCCATGGCTACGGAGAGTAGCTTAGCCTTCGGGGGCTCCTGGCGCGGAGGTCGGAGTCGGCGCGGCAGGTCGTCAGCCGGTGGCCTCGGCGTCTGGGTCCAGGTACTGGTCCGGGTCCAGGTCGAGGGCTTCGCCCTCCCGTTCCAGGTGCTCCTTGATCAGCCGGAAGGCCAGGCCTGGCGGGTAGCCCTTCCTGGCTAGCAGGCCCGCGGCGCGGCGGGCGCGGGCGTCTGGGGGCTGGCCGCGGGTGGCGGCCATCTTCTGCTCGACCAGGCGGCGGGCGGTGGCGACCTCCTGCTCCGGGTCGAGGGTCTCGACCGCCTCGCGGATGTCTTCGCTGGCGACGCCGGTGCGGCGGAGCTCGGCGGAGAGCGAGCGACGGGACAGGCCGCGGCTGTGGTGCCGGGACTCGACCCAGGACCGGGCGAACGCCGCGTCGTCGATCAGGCCGACGTCGGCAAAGCGGCCGAGCACGGCCTCGGCGGCCTCGTCGGGCACGTTGGCACGGCGCAGAGCGGCGGCGAGCTGGGCTCGGGTGCGGGGGGCGGCGGTCAGCATGCGCAGGCAGATCTGCCTGGCGCGTGCCTCAGGGTCACCGGCCTTTGGCTCGGACGGCTCGGACGGTGACCCTGAGGGCTGCTCGCCGGGGATCATTTACTGGGCGGACCTGGACACCGGGACGGGAGCGGCGGGCCGGACGGGGCTAGTCCCGTTGCCTGCGGGGCCGCGGGGAGCGACGGCGGGACCCGTGGGCCCGGCCGTGGGCGCCGTTGGTGCCGTGGCGTCCGCGTCCAGGCGCGGGCCTACGCCGAGCTTCTCCTTGATCCGCTTCTCGATCTCGTGGGCCACGTCGGGGTTGTCGCGCAGGAAGGTACGGGCGTTCTCCTTGCCCTGGCCTAGCTGGTCGCCATCGTAGGTGTACCAGGCGCCGGACTTGCGGACGATTCCCTGCTCCACGCCGAGGTCGATCAGGCTGCCTTCGCGGCTGATCCCTGTGCCGTAAAGAATGTCGAATTCCGCGACCTTGAAGGGAGGGCTCATCTTGTTCTTGACGACTTTAACCTTTGTCCTGTTGCCTACCGCATCGGTGCCGTCTTTCAGAGTTTCGATCCGCCGAATATCGAGGCGGATGGAGGCGTAGAACTTCAGCGCCTTCCCTCCCGTCGTCGTTTCGGGGCTGTTGTGGACGATGATTCCATCCGCTAGGTAGTTGTGTGAGCCTTCTACCTCGATGTCGTACCGGCTCATGATCGGGAAGCTCGACTTGGCCCTGATGTCAAGAATGCGCGCCGGAATCGGGTGAATTGTTGGCTCCTTGAACTCCGGCTCAACTGCGAACTTACCGCGGAACCGAGGCAGCAGCTTGTAATCCATCGATGGGTGGATGTATGGCGATACGAGCGCCTGGAATCTCTCCGACGCCGCAGTGGTGAACCCGAGCATGCTCATCTTCCTCGCCCCGCGAGACGTGAGTTTGACATCCAACCCGTGCGTGTCCCGCAGATACTGAACGAGACGATCCCTTGAACCAGGACTCATCGCCTCGACGCAGATCTCGATCCGGCCCGTTCCACCCACAGTTCGTGCCTGAACGCCCTTCGAACGAACGGTGAAGCAGCCATCGTCCATGTACCAGATCGCCAGCGCCAGCGGCGTAAGGTTCTTGAGGTAGTCCCATGCAAGGTGCTTCTTTCCGTCACCGAAGTAGACGGTCTCACGAAGTTCCGCTAGCTCTGCCAGCGGCGTGAAGTCAGCAAAGGCAGCGCCCTTCGCGTTAGTAGTCCTTGCGTGCGAGATATTCGCCAGCAGCGATACCTTCCAGTCTAGGTAAGCCACCTGCCTCGCGCCGTGTCCCATCCGAAAACGGGCGCTCTCGTCATCTTTCCGAACTGGCTTAGAAAGATTTCCGTCGCCCATCAAGGCACCGAGGATAACCTGCACCTGCATTTTGCTGAGGAGGCTCGGCTGGGCGAGCATGACACGGTCACCGACCGCGAGATCTCCCGCCTCTCGCCATCCCCCAGGAGTACGTACGAGGTGGTTACGGGTCAGGTCCATGATGGCGCGGCCATGCCCCGTCCTCCCGGCAGCGCGTTCGACGGTGAAGTGCAGGAATTCGTCAGCCTGGCCGTTGTTGAACCAGTTAACAACTTTTCTCGGAACCATCTTTCCTAGATCCGGATCGTAGGAGAGCACCTCGACCGGCATCTTCTGATTGACGATTTTCCCGATTCTCTCTCGCGTGCCGTCGGCAAGAGTGACCTTCGTGTACCAGGAAGCACATCCGAACATCACACCGACTTTTTCCCGCAGCTGGTTGATGAAGATCGCGGTGGTCTTGGTCTGGCTCAGTGCGCCGGTGATCTTGCGGAGGGCCTGAGACATGAGACGAGCCTGGAGGCCGACGTGGCTGTCTCCCATCTCGCCCTCGATCTCCGCCCTCGGTACCAGTGCGGCCACCGAGTCGACGACCACGATGTCGATGGCTCCGGAACGGATGAGCATGTCCATGATCTCCAGCGCCTGCTCACCGGTGTCGGGCTGGGAGACGAGCAGTGCGTCGGTGTCCACGCCGAGGTTCTTGGCGTAGTCCGGGTCGAGCGCGTGCTCGGCGTCGATGAACGCGGCGATGCCGCCCGCCTTCTGCGCGTTCGCCAGGGCATGCAGGGCCACCGTTGTCTTTCCGGAACTCTCAGGTCCGTATATCTCGACGATGCGGCCGCGGGGCAGGCCGCCTAGGCCGAGCGCCACGTCCAGCGCGATGGAGCCGGTCGGGATCACCTCCACGGGCACCCGTGTCTCCTCGCCGAGGCGCATGACCGAGCCCTTGCCGAACTGACGCTCGATCTGGAGGAGAGCGGTCTCCAGGGCCTTCTCCCTGTCGCTCGCCCGCTCAAGACCCGGCCTGCTGTTTGCTGCCATCTGGGGACTCCCTGCCGGAGTTAAGGGGCCTGCGGGCACCTCCCGCACCGCCCAGGTCGTCTTCGTCTCAGTCGTGGTCCCGCCGAAACCCCTCGGCGGCCATCAGGGGACACGCTACGCGGGGCCACCGACATTTCTGCCGAACCACGCGGGCGCCCTAATCTGCTGACGGCGTTCCGCGGCCCCGGCGGCCGGGAATCGCTGTCACCGCTACTATAGAGCGAACGTGTATTCGACCGTACGCGACACGCCGAAAAGCGCGGGGAAATCTTCGCTGACAGGCCGGCGCGGCGCCTCATCCGTCCGGGACTAGCATCTAGAGGCCACATTGACCAAGGCGACAAGGGAGACGGAATGCCGCTCGACGAGGACGTGATTCGGCTGGCCAAGGGCAAGAACCTGGCCACGGTGGTGACGCTGATGCCGAACGGGCAGCCGCAGGCGCTGCTCACCTGGATCGATACCGACGGCGAGCATGTCCTGGTCAACACAGAACCGCAGCGCCAGCGGTCCAGGAACGTCGCCCGCGACCCGCGCATCACCGTGCTCATCCACAGCAGCGCCAGCCCGTACGACTGGGCGGAAGTCCGGGGACATGTGGTCGGCACCGTGACCGGCGACGAGGCGCGCGAGCACATCGACGAGCTCGCCCGCAAGTACACCGGACATGACTATGCCAACCCGATCGGCCCGCAGGGCCGGGTAATACTGCAGGTCGCCGCGGACAAGGTGAACACCTCGGCAGGCCGCTAGCCGCCTGTATGGCTAGCGCAGGCTTTCCGGCACGTTGAACGTCTCGCAGACCGCACGCCAGACCGCCTTGACGTCCTCCCCGTCGGCGAGGGCATGATCGATCGTGCGCCCGCCAAGGTTGGCGAACACGTAGTCCTTGGCCACGCTCTGCGCGTACACCTCGCCGAACTGCGCGTTCATCCGCTCCCAGAACGCCGTCAACCGCACGCCGACCAGGGTACTGTCCGGCCGGGGCATGATGAGACCGGGAACCTTTCCCCCGATGTGTCGTTTCTCGGTACGCGGGAAATATTGTGGGCACCGGTGCACATCGCGACCTGAGCGTGCACCGGTTCGACCTGGCGGGATCGGGCGTGGCGGGATCAGGCGTGGCGGGCAGCGCGCACGTTGGAGGGCGGATGGTCGCACCGGCAGGGGTAAACGACGGATCCACGGTGGAACCGGCCGATCAGGCACCCGCCGATCAGGCACCCGCAGAGCCCTCGGAACCGCTTAGACCGATGGCGGCGGCGCAGGCAGCACCGGCGGGCGCAGATCCGATCGGCGCGCAGACCGCGACGGCCGCCGCAGAGCCCGCGGGAACTGAGGCGATCGCCACGGAGCCCGTGGATCGGGGGCGGCGTCGGCGCGGGCTTGGCGTCGCTGCCTTTGTCCTCGTGGTTATCGTGCTCGCCGGGGCTGCGGCCGGCGGGCTTGCGGTAGTCACCCACGGCTTCCACAGGAAGACCGAGGTCACGTACCGGCCGGCCGCCGTATTCAAGCTGCGGCCGGGCGAATGCGTCAATTTTGGGCCGAACGGACAGTCCGTCACCGTCCTGTCCTGCGCGACCCCGCATGATGCGGAGGTGTTCGCCACGTTCCCGTTGCCGGCATCTTCCTGGCCCGGCGGCGCCGCCGTCCAGCAGGACGCGAGCAGCGGCTGCGCCAGCAGGCTCGGCGGCTACCTGAACCCGCAACTCACCGACGCGGGCCTCAACCAGGAGTTCTTCTATCCGGACCAGCAGGCCTGGCAGGCCGGCACCCGCACGGTTGTCTGCGAGGTCCGCGCGCCGACCGGGCAGCTCACCGGCTCGGTCCGCGACCTGAGCTGAGCCCGCTGGTGACGCGAAAGCGGAGCGGTCCAGCAGGTGGACCGCTCCGCTTTAGCTTCAGACGCGACGCATAGCGGGCGACAGACGGGAATCAGTATCCGTAGCCGCCGCCACCGCCAGTTTTAGTGCTGGTGGCCGCTGGGGCTGGGGCGGCCGGGGTGGCACCCGAGACCTCCATCTCATGCCACAGACCGCCTCTGGCGTTGAGGCCGTTGCCCTTGGCCTCGTCGGGGGCGCTGTCGCCGGCGAAGGTGTACAGCGGGTGGCCATCGTAGGTGGCCTGGGTGGTGCCGTCCGACCTGGTGATGGTGCCGAGCGCGCCGCTGACGCCGGAGCCGGCGGTCGCCGGGCCGGTGACCGGCGGCCAGTTGGTGGCGCAGGCTCCTGTGCACTTCGAGGTGGTCGAGGTGTCCGGAACGAACCAGTACAGGACGAAGCCCTTGGAGTTGGTCAGGACCTGCACGCCACCGACGGTCGCGGTGTCCAGCGTGGTCCCGCTGCCGCCGGCCGCAGCTGGGGCTGGGGCGGAGGACGAGGTGGTGGTGCTCGAGCTCGCGCACGCCGACGCCGCCAGAGCCAGGGCGGCGATTCCGGCCGCACCTAGTATCTTTCGCATTGGAATTCTCCCCTTCACGTTCTCTTCATCTCCCACTTGAATTACGTACCAGCCACCTAATGGGTTCAGCTGGCGTCGGGCGGTGGCAGGCCTGCCCGGAGGCCGACGTCGGCCGGCGGCGTTCTTACTTGTCGCCATGTCTCCTAATGACAGGTGGTACGCCAGGCGACATGAGATGGTTCAGTTAGCTAGTGAGAAAGTTCGCGATGGGCAAGAAAGACTGAGCTCGCGGATCATCCGTGCCGGGGTGAGCGACTGGTGTACTGGCTGAACAGCAGCCAGGACGTACAGAGCAGAAGGATCACCGCGGCGGCCTCCACCACCAGGACGATGTAGGTCTCCGTGGAGGAGAACGTGAGGCGGAAGCCGAAGATGCCGACGGTGCGGGCCAGCAGGAGGAGTACGTCCCCGTACGGCGCCGGGTTCATTGCGGAGGGCCTCAGCGCGAGATGGCCGGTAGCCAGCGACCGCGGAGCATGACGGCGCGGACGGCCAAGTCGTCGCCGCAGACTGCCAGGTTCGCGGCGAGGCCGGGGCGGAGGGCGCCGAGGCGGTCGGCGAGGCCCAGAACGCGGGCCGGGGTGGTGCTTGCCGCGGCGGCGGCGTCGGGGACGGGCAGGCCTGCCGCCACGGCGCGACAGACCACGTCGGCCATGGTGGCGGTGGAGCCGGCGATGGCGCCGGGCCGGCCCTCGGCATCGATCAGCCGGGCCACTCCCCCGGCCACGCTCACCTGCCTGGAGCCGAGCCGGTAACGGCCGTCGGGCATGCCGGCCGCGGCCATGGCGTCGGTTATCAGGACCAGGCGCCCGGGGCCGGCCACGCGGGCGGTCAGCCGGATGGTGGTGTCGTGCAGGTGCACGCCGTCGGCGATCACCTCACAGCTGACCTCGTCCCTGTCGAGCAAGGCGCCGGCCGGGCCCGGCTCGCGGTGGTGCAGCGGGCGCATGCCGTTGAACAGGTGGGTCGCGTGCGTGGCGCCCGCGTCGACGGCGGCCGCGGTGACCTCGGCTGTGGCGTCGGTGTGCCCCACGGCCGCCGTCACCCCGGCGCCGGTTGCCGTCGTGATCAGCTCGAGGGCACCGGGGAGTTCAGGCGCGATCGTGATGACCTTCAGGTGGCCGGCGGCCGCCGCGCGCAGGCGCTCGAAGGCGGCCACGTCGGGGGCGAGCATGTACTGAGGGTCCTGGGCGCCGCAGCGGGCCGGGGAGAGGAAGGGACCCTCCAGGTGAAGGCCGACCAGGATTCCCTCGGCGGCCAGCGGGGCCAGCAGGGCGGCCCGTTTCCCTAGCTCGCCGAGCGGACCCGTGACCAGGCTGGCCACGATGCTCGTGGTGCCGCGGGCCAGGTGGAACGCCGCGGCGGCGCGGGCGTCCTCCGCGGTGCCCTCGGTGAAGGACGTGCCGCCGCCGCCGTGCGCGTGCATGTCGACGAAGCCGGGGAGGATCCACTGACCGTGCACGTCCGTCGCGTTGCCTGCCTGCCCCTGGGGATAGCCGGGGGCGACGGCCTCGATCTGGGATCCGCTGGTCTGAATCCAGCCAGGGGCCAAGACGCCGTCTGGCGTCACCACCCGGCCGCCGGTCAGCAGCCAGCCGGCCTGCTGCTGAGTCAAACCAGGACGACCGAGCGCGTGAGGGCGCGCGGGCGGTCCGGGTCGAGGCCCTTGCGCTCGGCGAGGACGGCGGCGAGCCGCTGCGGGCCGATCAGGGCGACGAGCGGGTCGGCGTCCGGAGCGATGACCGTGGCCCCGGTGCGGCGGGCGTCGGCGATCAGGTCGGGCGGCACCTCGCTGAGTGCCCATACCACGGTGTCCGGGTCGCTGACGCTGATCGGGCCGTGCCGGTACTCCAGTGCCGGGTAGGACTCGGCCCAGGTCTGCGAGGCCTCGCGCAGCTTCAGCGCCGCCTCGTCGGCCACCGCGGCCGCCCAGCCTCGGCCGAGGAAGGTGAACTCGCGCGCTTCGGCGAGCCCGGCCGGGAGCGGGCTGGCCAGTTCCCTTGCGGCGGCGTCGGGCAGGGCGGTGAGGTCCGCGCCGAGGTGGGCGCGGAGCAGGACGATCGCGGCGGTGATGAACCGGCTCGACACGACCGAGCGCTCGTTGGCGAAGTCGAGCAGGACTGCGTGGCCGGCCTCGCGGGCGAGCGGCGCTTGCGGGTCGGCTGTCACCGCTATCGTTCTGACCCCCTCGGGAGTGCGCCTGAGCGCGTCGAGCACCTCCGTGGTGGTGCCGGTGCGGGAAATGTACATCATGCTCTCGTACCGCCGGATGGTGCGGACCTCGGAGGCGGGGAACGCGTCGGTCTGGCCCTGACCGGCCGTTTCCCGCAGGGCAGCGTAGGCGCGGGCGACATTGAGTGAGGAACCGCAGCCGATGACGGCCACCCGCTCGCCGCGGGCGGGCAGCGCTGGCAGCGCAGAGGCGGCGGCCGCGACCTCGATCGCCCTGGCCCAGCACTCGGGCTGGCTGGCTATCTCATCCGTCAGATGGCTCACCGCTGCTCCAGATCGTCACTCGGACTGCATGATTTTGCTCGATTGAAGCTTTATACGAGCATTATAGATCAGTATTTCTGGCGTGACAGGGCGCGGTCGGGTGGGGCTGCTGGCGTGCGGAGTCGGGGCGCTGGTGAGCGGCGGCGGGCACGCCTCAGGCGGTGATGACGCGGATGCCGCGCTCGGTGAAGAGGGCGAGCGATTCGGGCGGGGCGTCGGTGTCCGTAACAATGACGTCGATCTCGTCCACGGCGCACATCCGGGCGAACGCGCGCTGGCCCAGCTTGGAGTGGTCGGCGACGATCATCACCTGCTCCGCGCGGGCGGCCATGAGGTGGTTGATGCTGGCCTCGCCCTCGTGGTGGGCGGCCGCCCCGGCGCGCGCGTCCAGCGCGTCCGCGCCGAGGATGGCCCAGTCCAGGGTCAGCTCTGCGAGTACCAGGGTGGCGAAAGGCCCGATCAGCTCATAGGACTGGCCGCGGGTGACGCCGCCGGTCACCACGATCTTGACGTGCGGGCGGACGGCCAGCTCGTTGGCTATGTTCATGGCGTTCGTGACCACGGTGACGGCGGGCGATCCGTTGCCTTCGGCCAGGTCGGGGCGGGTAGCCAGGGCGCGCGCGACCTCGCTTGTCGTGGTACCGCCGTTCAGCGCCACCGCGGCGCCCGGGTCGACAAGGGCGGCCGCGGCGCGGCCGATGCGCTGCTTTTCCGCGGCGTGCCGCGCGGTCTTGTACCGCAGCGGCAGGTCGTAGGAGACCTGGCCTGCGATTGCGCCGCCCCGGGTCCTTGTCACCAGCTGCTGCCTGGCCAGCTGATCCATGTCGCGGCGGATGGTTGCCTGCGACACCCCTAGCGCCCGGGCCGCCTCGGCCACGGTGAGCTGCCCGTCGGCGGCCATCTGATCTAGCAGCGCGTTCCACCGCTGATACCTGGACACGGACGCCTCCCGGCTCGTTTGTGCGCAGTTTACGACACGTGTAGTGCGCGATGCTGCGCGAAACAATGCGCTATTCGAGGTCGAGGGCGGCGCGGATAGCAGCAGTGAGGAGGGTTTCTTGCACCGGGAACAGGTAGCCGATCCGCTCACCGAGCGCGTCCTTGTCGATAGTTACGATGTTGTCGCAGCTCACCACCGACTCGTGGCCAATACCGTTGGCCGGGCCAACCGGGACCTCGGTCGACAAGCCGCGGACGGTCGTGGTTATCGGCGCCACCGTAACCTGCTGCCGGTGAGGCAGCACCAGTTCACGCGTCAACACCAGAACCGGGCGCGCCTTATCGAGGTGAGCGATATGGATCGGCCTCACCGATCGGGGTCTACCGGGTGACCGGTCATGTACCGGATGAGTCCGGCAAGATCTGGGTCCTCACCGGATTCGGTCAGTATGGCGGCATCCCTGGCGGCCATCTCGCGACGGCGCTCGCGTTCCAGCGCGCTCGCGATGACCTCCGCACGGCTGGCGGCCTTCTTCTCGGCGACCAGGCGGTCCAGGAATTCCACGATCTCGTCTGGCAGTCTGACCGCGATCTGAATGGTCATGAGCTGATGATACCACATTGGTATGTCGATAACTCGTAAATTGAATCCCATACTGAATCCCAGCGTCCCTGACCGATGCTTGGCCTGCCGTCGCGGTCTCCAGGTAAGCATGCGGCTGGTGCCGAGGGCCTGGGTCCGTGCGGCGAACAGGGCGTCGAGCCTCCTGTTGTGTTCCTCGAGCGACAGCCGGCCGGCCGCCACGGCGTCGGCGAGCGCGCTGGCCGCCGCGGAGTTCGGCGAGCAGCTGGGTGCGCATCACGCCGAGCCTGGACAGGTCGATCGCGTTCCCGTCGGCGAGGGTGACCCGCACGGCGAACGGCTCGGACTCGGTGACCGAGGCGATATGGCCGAACGGGATGCGCAGCACCGCGCCGGCGGTGGGCGCGAGCACGAGCGCCCCGTCGGCGACCTTGACGTCCGCGGAGCCATCCTCGCGCTGGTCGCCGGCCGGGGAGAGGATGCGGTAAAGGGCGGCGCTCACGGCAGGGCTAGCCCGCGGGGGTGCCGCACTCGCCGCAGAACTTCGCGCCGTTCAGGGCGACTAGGTCGCCGCCCAGCCGGAGCATTCGGCCGCCGAAACCTGTGGCGGAGTGCTGGAACGAGGATGAATAGCCGTTGCCGCGGCGTCGGCAGAAGAACTCGAACTGGTAACCGTCGTTGGTGCTGCGGTCCTGGTAGTTGTCGGTGAAGAAGATCATCCCGGCCACGGCGGCGCCCCTTTCATCCTGGCAGGAGCACGTTAGCAGGTCAGGTGGGCAGGCAGACCAGGGTCAGGAAGAAGTTATCGATCTGCCTGACCGCGTCGATGAAGTGCTCGAAGTCGACCGGCTTGCTGACGAACGCGTTGGCGTGCAGCGCGTAGCTGCGCACGATGTCCTCCTCGGCCCGCGAGGTGGTCAGCATTATCACCGGGATGACGAGCAGGTCGGGATCCTGCTTTATCTCGGCGAGCACCTCGAGGCCGCTGCGCCGCGGCAGGTTGACGTCGAGCAGGATCAGCCCGGGACGGGGCGCGTCGGTGTATGGACCGGTGCGGCGCAGAAACTGCAGCGCCTGCTCGCCGTCGGTCACCACGTGCAGGCGGTTGCGGATCTTGTAGTACTCGAAGGCCTCCCTGGTCATCAGGACGTCGCCCTCGTCGTCCTCCACCATTAGCACGTCGATCACCCTGGGATCGGCGTCAGCGAAATCAGGCATCGGCATCCTCGTCTTGCGGCCATTCGGGCATTTCAGATTGTGGCACTTCCAGGAGGTCAAATGGCTCGGGGTCCAAGGTTTCCTCCGGCATCGGCAGGGTGAACAGGAAGCGCGCGCCGTCGGTGAAGGACGTGTCCAGCCAGATCTTGCCGCCGAAGTACTCGATGATCTTGCGGCTCATGGCCAGGCCGATGCCGGTGCCCGGGTAAGCGCTCCGGTCGTGCAGGCGCTGGAAGATCACGAAGATCCGCTCGGCGTAGTCCGGGTCGATGCCGATGCCGCTGTCGGAGAAGGAGAACAACCAGAACGGCTCGTCGCGGCGGGCGGTGACCACGATGCGCGGCGGCTTGCCGCCGCTGAACTTCAGCGCGTTGCTGAGCA
>JBOHCG010000206.1:0-11775 GCA_050698735.1 Streptosporangiaceae bacterium
GGATGCCATCCGGGGCCGCCGCCACGCGAGCGGCGGCCGGCACAGCCGGCATTACCCGGTAACAGGGCCCGTCAGCTCGCCGGGACGCCGCCCGCCGTATCGGCTTGTTCAGTGCCGTCCTAGGGGGCATGCCGAGCCGGTCGACCAGCCATGGTTCGGGCCGGGCGGCGAGCTGCTCGCCGATGGCCAGGGTCCTGGCGTCCATCATCTGAGCGGCTTGGCGGGCCGGGCCGGGGGTGCGGGCTTCGGGTAGCCGCTGTGCCCAGGTGGGAGGCTGCTGCTGTCCGGGCAGCCTGAGGCGTTGCAGGCGGCCGTGCAGAACGGAGGCGATGCTGCGGGCCCGGTCCATCGACCCGCTGGTGATCTGGTCGAGGACCGCGGCAGTGTCGTGCCCGGCGAGCCGGGCGTGCCGTACCGCGCGGTGCAGCACCGGGCGTACCGGGTCGTTCAGGTACCGGGCGAAGGCGGCAGGGTCGAGCCGGGTCCTGAATTCGTCGTCGAGCTGCGCCCCGCGTTCGGCGGCGGTGATCTCGTCGTACAGGTACAGCAGCCGGGCCGGGTGGTCGTTCTCATCCAGCGCGGCGTCGAGCTCGGCGGTCGCGGACTGCTCACTGGCCGGGCTGGCCAGCGCCTGCCCGAGGACGGCCTCCGGCTCGGCTTGCCGCTGGGAGCGGTCGGGCCCGGTGACGACGTGCAGCCGGTTCTCCTGCCGTCCCCGGGTGGCGGCCACGTACAGGGCCTCGCGGTTCATGCCCGCGGTGATCAGGGCGTGGGCAACGTCGACGGTGCGGCCCTGGGCAGCGTAGACGGTAGTGGCGTAGCCCAGGGTGGCGGACGTCTCGGCGTACCGGGCGGGGATGGTGAACTCAGGCGTCCAGGCGCCGTCGGGCAGCCGCCGCCGGGCTTCGACCTGGCGATTCTGCCCGTGGCCGTAGATCCGGGTGACCTGCAGGATGTCGCGATTAGCCAGCCACTGGCCCGCGGCGCCGATCAGGTGGTCATTCAGCCGGGCCTGGATCCAGTCCCCGACCTGGGCACAGTTACCGTCGCTGAGCCTGACCCGCTCCGGCCCGGGCCGCCACCCGGCCGCCTCCCGGGCCTTCGCCAGGTGGGCCGCGGCCTGCCGGTTCAGCTCGGTCACTTCGGCGTCCGTCTGGGCGATCATCAGCGCGTCGCGGCCCTCGCGGATGTCCGCGGCCCAGTCCAGGACCATGTCCTGCCGGGCCTGGTCCTGGGGGGCGGCGTGGATGCGGCCGCGGGCCTGGTAGTCGGCGACCGCGGCAACGTCGCCCTGGCGGAGCTTCAGCGAGGCGTCCTTCTCCCACGGCTCGGCGAACCGGTGCACCTCATGCAGTTCCAGGGCGCCGAGCCGGTCGGCGAGCAGGGGGAACATGCCGCCGGCGTTGATGGCGCCGAGCTGGTACTCATCCCCCACCGCCACGATCCTCGCCCCGGCCTGCCCGGCGGCGGCCTGGAGGCGGAGCAGGTCGGTCGTGTCGGCCTGCCCGGCCTCATCCAGGAGGATCACGTCCCGCGGGCCGGGCTCGACGGGGTGGACGGTGGTGCCGTCGGGGGTCTTGCCGAGGAACCGGGCCAGATTACAGGCCAGCGCGGGCGCCCCGGCCGCCTCCATCTCAGCGGCGGCGACCCGGGCGGCGTTCTCCGACACCGTGACCACGTGGACCAGGCCGCCGGTCAGCTCGGACCACGCCCAGGCGAACGAGGCGGCCAGCCGGGTCTTCCCGGTCCCGGCCGCTGCCTGCACCACCGTCATGGCCGTGTCCGAGGTGAGCAGCGCCTGCAGCACCGCCGCCTGTTCCTGGCTCAGCGGGGCTCCGGCGGACGCGGCCTCGGCCCGCTCCGGGTGCACCAGCCGTGGCCTGTCCTGCGCGGCCTGGCCGAGGATGTACTGCTCGGCGTCGAGGTGGCCGACGGTGGCGTACTTGTTCTCGCCCGGCGCCCGGTAGACCGACTGGCCATCGGAGGCGCGGACGCCGAGGTGGTCGACGTCCAGGCCGCCCGGCGCGGGGTTGAGCAGCACGATGCCGACGTCCTCGACCGTGCCGGTGAGCGCGTCAGCGGCCATCTGCTCCAGCAGCGGCACCGGGTCCGTGCCTGCGGGCAGCACCGGCAGCGCGCGGTGCAGTTCCCACAGCAGCTGGGAGGCGGTGAACGCGGCGTGCCGGGCTTGCACTTCCTGCACCGCGATCCGCACCGTCCGTGCACGCTGCTCCGGTGTCAGCGCGGCGGGCGGTGCATGCGTCGCGCCGTACGCGCTGACCGCGTGTGCAGGTCGCTGAGGATCTGTACGCCCGCGTCCCGGGAGTGCTGCTCCCACGCGGCGAGCCGTTCCGGCCCGGACGGGGGGTCGGCCTGCTTAGCCGTGCGGGTGGACCGGGCGATGTGCTGCCGCCACTCCCACAGCGTCCGCGCGGACGGCGGCCGCCCGTGCACCCGCTGGTACTCGGCCGCCTCGGCCGCCAGTTCCGGGTCGATCTGCCCCCTTGTCCGGGCCGAGAACGCGTCCATCGTCGCCTGCTCGACCCCGCCGGCCTCGAACGCGTTCCCGCTCTCCTGCTGCACCATGGGGATGCCCTGGACGGTGAGGAGCCGGGCGAAGATCCGCTCGGCGTCGGCGGCCAGCCCGAGCTGCTCCTTCCACAGCGCCCGGCCGTACAGCACCCGCCACTTCCCGTCCCCAGATGTCGCGTGGTCGGCCCGGACAGCCCGGTTGAGCAGCACGATGTGCACGTGCAGGTTGGGTTCGCCGCTGCGGTTGTCATGCTGGAGGAACAGCGCCGCGACCGCCCCGGCCGCGTCCCGCCACTCGCCGGAATGCTTACCGTGGTGCCCGGTCCGGACGAACAGCGCCCGCCGCTCAGCCAGCGCCACGACCTGCCGGGCCGCCTCGACGGCAGCCTCATCGATCGCCCGGACCCGCCGCTCGTACTCAGCGGCCTGGTCCTGGTCCCCGGCCGCGCGGGCGGCCCGCGCGGCGGCCGCGTAGCTGGCCTGCAGCAGGCTGGGCGACTTGGTGGCCGAGAACGTCAGGTCATAAAACGGCACGCCCGCCCCGGTCGCGCCGAGCACCTTCGCCCGGGTTCTGCGCACCTCGGCGGGCGTGGTGAACGGCCCGAGCGCCGCGACCGCCGCGACGACCGCGACGGCGCTGTCGGGCTTGCCGTCGCCGGTGACATACCGGGGCGGACGGCCGGTGTAGAGCTTCTCCCCCGCCGGGGTGACCAGCTTGCCGAACAGGTTCCGGTAGGCCTCGGGGTCGACCTGGCCGGTGAGCCCGAGCGCCTCGGCGCCCTTCCCGGCCCACTGGCCGGGCGGCTCCTTCCCGTCCTGCAGGTAGTACCCAGCAGCCGACCCGGCGGCGCGCAGCGGGTACTCGGGGTCGTGGCCCGCGTTGACCCGTAGCGTCACAGCCGCACCACCGGTACCAAGATCATCTGCTTGATGAAAGTGACTGAGCGCTTTTCGATCACGACGCGACGGTAGGCCGGGTCTCCGCACATTCGGCGGATTTGCCCCGGCCTCCACGATGGCCATGCCCGGCCAGCGCGTCCACGGTTAACCCGTACCGGCGAGCAAAGTCCATCCCCATTTGGGGCAACTTCGCGCCCGGCTCCCACTCGCCGCCAGGACGCGCTCGCGCAGCTCGGTGGCGATGTCCCGGGTCCCGCCACGTCCCGTCCGGCACAGGTGCTTGACCGTTCAACTACCTGCCCCGGCGGATCGGCGTACCATTCCTGATACCTGCCCGGCCCTGTGCGAAAGGCGCATCCGGGCACAGTAAGGCCCCCTGGACCATCCGCCAAGATCACCCAGGGGGCAAGGACCCTGCGACAGGACCCACCATGCAACCTAACACGGTGAACGCCCACGACGATAGGGGATCACCGGTCCGCGCCCCGATCCCGCCCGAGCTGCTGGAGACAGTGGCCCGGGCCCTGGCCGCGGCACTCATTCCGCAGCCCCGGCACCCCCCGCCCGACGAAAAGGACGCACCGGACTTCCTGACCGCGGCGCAGCTCGCGCGGCGGCTGGGAGTCTCCCGCGAGACAGTACGGCGGCTCGCGATCACCGGCACGCTGCCGCACACCGTGGTGTGCCGCGGCACCCGCAAGACGACCCGCCGGTACCCTCGCCGGTTCGCCGACGATTTCGCGGCCAGCGGCCTGGACACCGCCGACCTGGCCGTCTTTGCCGCCTGGTGGCGGGCGCGGGTCACCGCGCCCGCCCGATGACGCCGTTCCTGCCGCGGCGCCGCAGTCCCGTCACGCCAGTAGCACTGCTCTCGGGCGGCTGGCGGTACCGGGCTGCGTGCCGCGGCGCCGACCTGGCGGTGTTCTTCCCCGGCCGCGGCGAGTCGGCCGGGCCCGCGCGGCGCATCTGCGCGGAATGCCCGGTCCGGCAGCCGTGCCTGGACTACGCGCTCAGCAACGGGATCGTGCACGGCATCTGGGGCGGCCTGACCGAACGGGACCGCCGCAGCCTGCGGTCCCTCCGTGCGGGCGCGGACCGACGGGACCGTGATGAGGCAATCTTGGCGGCCGCGGCCGCCGGGTCCACCAAGGCGGCGATCGGCCGGGCGTTCAGCCTGACCGCCACGTCGGTGACCCGGGTCCTGTCCCGCGACACGAACCGGGGGCGGTCATGAACCGCAGCCGACCCGCGCCCGGCGAGCGGCTTATCACCGGCGTGTACCGCCAGGCCGGGGCCGGACGGGCGCCCGGGTCGGCGCTGATCGCGGTGGCGGCGTGGCTGCTGGCGCTGACTGGCGGCGGCGCGCTGTTCGTCTCGTTCGCTGCCCAGTACGCCTACATCCGCGCTGTGCGCCGCCAGGTGGCGGCCAGCGTGGTCGAGGCGCTGCTGCTGGACCTGCTGATGATCGTGTTCACCCTCCTGGCGGTCGGCCTGTCCCGGGCAGGCCAGCCCGCCCGGGCCGAGCGGGCCCTGATCCTGGCCTGCGCCGCCGCGTCCGCCTACATGAACGTATCGGCCGCCGACGTGGCCAGCCCGCGGTCGGTCGCCGCGTACACGGTCGCCCCGGTCGCGCTGGCCGCAGCGGTAGACCGGGTCGTCGCGGTGATCCGCCGCCACGTCCTGGCCGACCAAGAACCCTCCGCCTGGACAACCCTGGGTAGCGCGGCGGCGGCCGCGGCCAGGATCACCAGCCTCGCGCTGCTGTACGCGCTGCGTCTCATACTGGCCGCGCCGCAGACGGTCCGGGGCCTGCGCCGGATGGTGCTGGACGCCGCTCCGCTGCCCGCGCTTTCTCCGGCGCCCGCGGCTGAGACGGTCGAGCCGCCCCGAACCAAGAAGGCCGTCCTGCTTGGCCTGTACCGCGCTCACCCGGACTACGGGGAGCGCAGCCGGACCAGCCGGGTCGCCGCCGAACTGGCCCCGCAGGCCGGGCTGCAGGCAGGAACCGCCCGTACATACCTGTACGCCGAACTGGACGGCAGAGCATCATGACCGCGGACCCGCCTCCTGACCCCTCGCCCCGCGCCTTGGGCGAGAGCCTGGCCGCCCTGGCCGTGCAGGTCGCCGCCGTGCGCGGCCAGGTCCACGCCATCAACGCCCGGCTCGACCAGGCTGGGCTCCGCCCCGGTCTGGATCTGGCCGCCCGGTTTGAGGACCTGGCCCAGACGGTCGCCGACGCGCTCGACGCGGGCGCTCCCCGCGGACCTGTCGCCCCGTACTGGATGGGCCTGGACCGCGACACCTACACCACCCAGCTGGCCGACCTGCAGCAGTGGGCCGACACCGTGCTCCGCCAGCACTACGGCGGCTACGAGCTCCCCGGCTGCTGGCCCCGCCACATCCACGCCATCTGGGAACTATCCACCCTGGCCGCCGAATGGCACCGCACCTACGGAGGCAAACGTCCCGACCTGGCCCGCGCACTGGAGTTCTACGACCGCTGGCTGCCCGGCACCATGCGCCGCATCACCAATATCACCCGCCAATGCGTGCCGCACTGCGTGATGCTTCGCAGCCCCGGTGACCGGGCCGCTCTTCCCCGATACCACTGACACTGCGCCGCGCAGGATCCATACCGACATCCCTCAGGTGACCAACTCGTTCTAGGGACGAAGCAGGACGCACCGCGCGGCCATAACCCGTGGAGGGCCGAGCTGTGCCCTGCCCTGCACACCCCTGGACAGCTCCCGCCCACCGGCCGCACAGCCGAAGGGGCACCCCTCATACGACGGGAGTGCCCCTCTGCAAACGCCGCCCAGGCTTCGATGGGCGAGCCCTAACGAACGCTCTTCACGCGATCGGTGAAGCTGTGCCACGTCTCGGGAGCAAACCCAAGCATGGGACCGGTACGGTCCTTCGTGTCACGCACCACGATCCCACCTTGGATGTGCGCGACTTCGACGCAATCACCGCCGCCGTTCCCGCTGTAGCTGGACTTCCGCCAGCCATTCTTTATCTGGTCTTCCATTGCTCTGCTGCCTCCAGTATGAGAGCCCGGCTGGCTACACGAGGTAGTGCGTCAGCCTGGACGCGAACGAAGATATTCACCGCCTTGCGGATGAGCGCCCGGCTCTCGACGGTTACATCTTCCACCGCTTCCATGCGAAGCGTGTCTGGGACGCCGTCGCACGATGCCAGCGCGAAACCACCGCTCAGCCCCGCGTTCGCCCCGTTCTCGGCCGGTAGCATCTGAACCGACACGTGCGGCAAGATGGCACGTTCAGCTAGGTAGCCGAGTTGTTCAGTCATTATCTGCGGTGAGCCGATCAGACGATGAAGAACCGCCTCGTCAAGTACTGTCACGACGTGGGGAGGTTCGGCACGTTCAAGGATCGCTTGCCTATCCAGGCGCGCTTTCACCAAGTCGTCGGCTTGTTCCTCATCGGCCCCCGCCGCGAGGAACAGCGCCCGCGCATACTCGGCCGTCTGGAACAGGCCGGGAACGATGATGGGCTGCCAGTACCGCAGCATCAGCGCCTCGCGCTCCGCTTCGAGGTAGGTCTCGAACCACGCGGGTATGGGTCCGTCCGCTGACCGGGCCAGCTTGGCCAGACGCCCGAGCAGGTCTTCGTCTAGGTGGCACGCCGCACACCACGCGGCCAGGACATCCGATGTCGGGGGTCGTTCGCCCGTCTCTGCCTTCGTGATCACCGTCCGGTCAAACCCCAGGCTGGCCGCTAGCGCTTCCTGACTGCTGAAACCTGCTGCCACGCGCCCATGCCGCAGTTCGGCACCCAAGAACGCGCGAGGGTCTGTCTCCGGGTCGCGTCTAGCCATCGTGGCAACCCTCCCGGGAAGTGGGGGCAGATCGTGGCATACCCGCTGGCCACATAGTCAATTGTGCTCCCTGGCTGAGACGTTAGGAAACGCGATCACCCCCGCCACCCCGCGTAAGGACCGTCAGCCGATGTCAGCCACCGTAGCCTCACAGCAGACTCCGAGAGTAGATCAGCCCAAGCATCCACTGCACGCGCTCGCAACCTTCGAACTGACCGGCTACCGCCGCGACCTTGAGCGCGCCATCGCGTTCTTCGAAGCCCAGGACCCCGTCCCGCCGGAACGGGGCACCTTGCAGGCCAAGCTTGATGCGGTGATCGCCGAGGAGGACGACCGCGCCAGGCTGGCCGCCGATGCCTGACCAGCAGCGCCGCTCGGTCGGCCAGTTCTCCACGCGTGAGCTGGACCGCTACGGCAACCAGCTCGCACGATGCCTCAAAGCCCTGGGGACCGATGCGCCCATCCGCGCCGACGTCCAGCGGGAACTCGCCACGGTACGCGCCGAGCAGGACCACCGCGCCCAGCAGGCCGCCAATGCGTGACCACGACGTGACCACGACGTGACCGCACTGACCGGCCGCGAACTGAAGCAAGCCCGCCGGGAGCTGGCGGCCAGCCTGGCCCTGGCCAGGCCGGACTCCACGGCCCGCATACCGATCATCGCGCGCATCCGCGCCATCGACACCGAACTCGCCACGCGAGCCGCGACCGAGCAGTTAGCGGGCTCCCCGTTGCCTTGATGCTGGCGGGTCATTACGACGGGTGGAGAAGACGCCCCGGCGGCTAGGCGTCGGGGCGTCACCATGCTCGGGCCAGCTTTGCAACCGCGCCTGCCTGCCGACATGGCCAATCGTGACCATCTGATATCAGCGGTATGTCAGCCCCACGAGCTGTGGCATCGTGGAGGCGTGACGCTGAATCGGGACGAGACCGCAAGGCGGGCGGTTGGCCGCACAGCGCGGCTACGCGGTGTCCGTTGCCCACGCAGCCGTATAGTTCGGTGCCATAGCAACAAGAACGGGCCAGTCCGCGTGCCCAAGCAAGGAGTGCTCAGGCGGATGCAAGTCGCTGACGTGCCGCAGAAGTGGTTGTACGAGCCTGATGAAGATCCCAAGAGGAAACATCATTGGACTCGGGACGAGGCCGGATTTGTGACAGTTGGCGCAGTTTTTGTTGGCAAATGCCCGAGCAGCATGTCGATTCAGCTTGCGCAGATGCTACTCAACACCGGCATTGAATGGTCACCGAAGATGTGGCCCGAGCCTTACCCGCAGCGTATATATTGCGTGTGGGATGGCGTGCTATACCGGGCAACATCGACGATTCCGGGCCGCTCGTACCACGGGTTCCCGGAACACCCGTCGAAGTTCCCTCCTGGAAATAGAGCGCTGCGCGATCAGATCGTAGAATTGGCGAAGGAACGTGACTGCGAGCGAGAACTGCGGGCGTGGATGCAATGGTAGAAGCGTTCGGTGAAAAAAGCGCCATCCTCTTTGAGGTCCGGTGGTCCGCCGAATCGGCAGCGACCTCCGCAGACGCCACTCGTGGCGCTCTGCGGTTGTGGGCGCATGGACGTCTACTGTGGCCGGGCAACGATCTTGATGAGGCTTTTGAGTGGACCTGGGTCGAGTTCGCCGAGTTCTTGGCTAGGTCCTGGCGCTGGCTGCTATGGGAGAATGGCCTTCCCTTCGAACTACCAGGCGGCAGCATCACCCAGGTAAATGTAGACCTGGACCGTAGGTGGGATCTGCTGTCCATGGCAGCCCGCGAGGAAGAGGAAGAGGATCTTTATTCCTTCGAAGAGCGACACGACCTGGCCCGGGCGCTCATGGGTGCGACGGCCCCCTCGGTATGGCTCGTCCGTGAAGGAAACATGTGTTGGATCTCCACTCAGGATGCCGCAGTTCTCGTCCCCTTTGGGGTGGTCGAGGAAGCGCTGCAGGGATTCGCCGACGCAGTGGTATCCCGCTTGGCGAACGTCGATGAAAGGGCTTCTGCGGTTCAAGCAGAGTGGGACGCGAGAGCCCATGCGACGACCGGCGAGTTCGTCGCAATCGCAACGGGTCTTGAGCGCGGCGTCTTGTCGCAGCTGCAAGGCGATCACGACCCGGCGAGCTTCTGGGAACTCGACGCGGACGACTTTACCGTCACCGAACTCATGGCAGCAGCACGCTCGGCTGTTGCACTGCCAACGACGGACACGGCACAGATGCTCAACGCTATCCGGTCAGCCTCTAGGCAAGAGTCGTCGGCGCTAGACGCATTTTCGGCAGGGGCGCTCCAGCAGGTCCCTACGGGCCCCGAGTGGTATCCCTACGACCAGGGCTACTTCGTCGCGGACTGGCTGCGAGCGCAAATCGGTGCTGCCTCGCAGGATGCGGTCAACCCTGAAGAACTCCTCAGGCGGTGGAACGTACAGCTCCAGACAATCAAGTTGAGCACCCACGCCGTCGACGCCGTCGCTTCTTGGGGACCGAGGCACGGCCCCGTCGTCATCGTGAACACGGCAGGGACTCACAACAGTTCGCGTCAGGGTTTGCATGCGACCTACGCCCACGAGATCGCCCACTTGCTCCTTGATCGAACAACGGCGCTGCCCCTTGCCGAAGTCATGGGAGGCCGAGCCGTCGGCAGCACAGAGGAACGCGCCAGGGCCTTCGCGGCGCAGCTCCTGCTTCCCAAGGAGGTAGCCGGCCAAGCCCTTGCCAGCACCACCGACCCCGCACACGCTGTCCGTATCCTGCAAAGACGCTACGGCGTCAGCCAGGAAATCGTCGCCTGGCAGGCCCGCAATTCCGGTATCCAGCTGTCGGCGGAGGTTCGTGTCATCCTCCGCGGCTTCGTATCGCGCCCTTGGATGTTCTGACCGGCGCAGTCGTTCGATCGTGTCCGTCGGCTATCTCGCCCAAGTGACTGCCGCCTTTGAGCAGACACCGACAGTACATAGCTGGTTCGTCTGTCCGCGGTCGCCACCCGAGTTCTGGCGGTCCCTGGCCGCACATCTTCGGCAGCGCCCGAGCGGGCCCTACCCGTCCGTGATATCCCGGCGCAGTCCCCCCGTGGCAATGGCCGCCAGGCGCGGAGTCACGGCGGCAGTTCTTACCAAGTTGGTGCACGATCCTGCCGCTGGTGGTCGAGACAGCATCGCTGCGGCCGTGCTCACGATAGATGGCCGTACATGCTCATGGCGAGCGTCGCGTAACAGAACCTGCGGCATCGGCTTTGGGTGCCCGCAGTAACGTTGCGTAGTTGGCATCGGCTGGCGGCCGTAGGAAGTCGTGGACCGGTTCGTGGACCGGGTCGCCCGCGGATACGGGTGCAATGAGTGCAATCACGGCAAAGGTCCGTGGTATTCGTGCAGGCAGGGCGCTCGTAGCGCCGGGCCACACTACTCTTAATCCGCGGGTTCGGGGTTCAAGTCCCTGGCGGCGCACCGGTTCTGACCTGGGGTTTTATGGCTCCAGGTCGTTTTTTTAATGCCCGATTTGTCCACATGTTTGCTCCGTGTTTGCTCGCGTGCACGGACCCTGCAATCCGGGTCTTGTCAAAAACGGCCCATCCGGCGACGGATACGGGGGCACGCGCCACCGGATCCGCGCCGCACCGCCTGGCCGACGCCGCACCGCCTCCGCCCTGCCTCCGGCCAGGCTCCACTAGACCAATGGTCTAGACCTTAACGGCGGGCACCGGGAGCAGAACCGGAGTCCCCTATTCCGATGCCGTCACGTTCAGTGAGACCTGCTGGTAAACGGCAACTCGCATGGTGGATACGTCGATGGCGCTGGCGGCCCCAGACCGGCCGGTTGCCTGCCAGGGATGCGCGGGACAACGGCAATGTGCTCCCGGGTGGCGATGCCGGCTGCCGCCGGCGCCCGGAGCGGCAAGTCCGCTGGGCACTTCCGTCTGCAGGAGCCTTAGAGCGTGACGAACAGCTCGAACGCGACCCCTGACGCGTCGACCCGGAATCCCCGGTGCTGGCCATAACCGTCGGCGTCCACGGCATCTTTACTACAGCAGCCGTCCAGCTGCTGCACCCGCCTCTCCTTCCCGCTGAGCAGCAGCCGAGTCAGCAACTCGGCTTCTCGAACCGTTACCTTGCGCATCCTCGCACGTCGACGTCTCCTGAACCATGACTCGCGAAGGTGCCGCGACGCTGCGCCCCCATCCGGCCCGGCCCGGCCCCGGAATCGTGGGCGGGCATGGGCGGGCATGGGCGGCCGCCGGGCGGAAAGTCACTGCGGCGCAGTGCGATCATCGCCGTGCCGGACGGGTTGACGGCCCCGGTGCAGTACGAGCCGCGTGCGGCGGCAGTCGCCGTCTTCCCGTGGCACGGGCAGTTCCTGTCGCGAAACGGGCGGGGCAGGCGATGGCGGACCTGTTCGGCCCCGCCTCCCCTCCGGGCGCCGCGGATCAAGGTCTCCGGCGGCGAGCGCCAGCGGCCGAGCGCCAGCGGCCGAGCGCCAGCGGCCGAGCGCCAGCGGCCGAGCGCCAGCGGCCGAGCGCCAG
>JBOHCG010000207.1:0-11748 GCA_050698735.1 Streptosporangiaceae bacterium
TTCCGTGCCTATCCAGGGCGTTATATTACCCCCGCGCGCTGGCCAGCGGTGGCCGATGGCCGCTACCGTAGGAAGTCCCGCGGCCGGGCACGCCTCATAGCTCGCCACCGATGTCGAACTTCACTTGCGGCTGCCGCCCGGACGCGGGTCGCCGCAGCAGATCCGCGCGGTCCCGGGTCCTTATCGGCCCAGCCCGGCGCGGGGGGTTCCGGGGGTGCCGCCCCGGGCCGGCACAGCGATGAGGTGATGACGAGGTATGGCGCGCGTGGTGGTCATTGGCGACCTGATGACGGACGCGGTCGCTCACGCTAGGCTGGCGCTCGCCCGGGGCAGCGACACTCCCGCGGCGGTGACCATGCACGGCGGCGGTTCCGGTGCCAACATCGCCGCCTGGATGGCGGCCGACGGCGGGGACGTGGCCTTCGTCGGGCGGCGGGGCGCGGACATCGCGGGGCGCAACCGGGACATGGAGCTGATGGGGTACGGCGTCGACGCCCGGCTGGTGATGGACCCGGAGCGGCCGACGGGCACCTGCGTGGTCATGGTCACGCATAAGGGCGAGCGGACGATGCTGTCGGACCCGGGCGCGAACGCCGCGCTGTCCCCCGACGACCTGCCGCACGACCTGTTCCTGCCCGGAGCCCACCTGCACGTGTCCGGGTACACGCTGCTGTCTGAGGGAGCGCGTTCGGCAGGCCTGGCGGCGATCGACTACTCGCGGCGGGCCGGCATGTCCGCGTCGGTCGACGCGGCGTCCGCGGCGCCGCTGGAGCGCGCGGGGGCCGAGCCCTTCCTCGAGCTTTCCGCCGGGGCCGTGCTGCTTTTCGTCAACGCCGCGCAGGCCAAGATACTCACCGGGCGGGATGAACCGGAGGCGGCGGCGCGGGTGCTGACCGCCTGGTATCCGCAGGTCGTGGTCAAGCTCGGCGCGGAAGGCGCGCTGTTCTACGCCAACGGGCGGCCGCCGGTCCGGGTGCCGGGACCGCCGGTGGACCGGGTGATAGACGGCACCGGCGCGGGCGATGCGTTCATCGCCGGCTTCCTGCCCGCGTGGCTGGACAAGAAGCCGCCGCACGAGGCGCTCAGCAGCGGCTGCCGCCTCGCCGCGCACGCGCTCAACCTCATCGGCGCCCGCCCTGTCCTCTGACTACCTCGGCGGGCTTTTCTCGCTGAGCGACCGGGTTGCCGTAGTCACCGGCGGGAGTTCGGGCATCGGCGCGGAGATGGCGTCGGCGCTGAGCCGGGCGGGGGCGCGGGTCGTGCTCGTCGCGCGTGACCCGTCGCGGCTGTCGGCGGCGGCCCGGGATATGCAGGCCTTCGGCGGCGAGGTGGCGTGGGTGAGCGCGGATCTCGGCGACCGGGGCGAGGTGGAGCGGGCGGGTGCTTGCGCGCAGGAGGCGTTCGGGGCACCGGACATCCTGGTCAACTGCGCGGGGATCAACCTGCGGCCGCCGCTTGGCTTGCTGTCGGTCGATGACTGGGACCTGACCATGGCGGTGAACCTGACCGCGCCGTTCCTGCTCGGCCAGCGGTTCGGGCCGGTGATGGCGGACCGGGGCTGGGGGCGGATCATCAACGTGACCTCGCAGCAGGCGCAGCGGGCCTTCGCCAACAGCGGCGGGTACGGGGCGTCGAAGGGCGGGCTTGCCTCGCTGACCCGGTCCCAGTCCGAGGCGTGGGCGGCCAGCGGCGTGTGCTGCAACTCGGTGTGCCCGGGGTTCGTGGCGACGCGGCTCAACGCGGCGGTGGCGAGCGATCCGGCGCGGCTGGTGGCGCTGGCGGCCCGGACGATGGTGGGGCGCAACGGCGAACCCTCGGACTTCGCCGGGGTGGCGGTGTTCCTCGCGTCGCGGGCCAGCGACTACGTCACGGGGCAGACGCTGTACGTGGACGGCGGCTTCTCCGCCACGTGAGTGCCCGGGCGCCCATGAGGCTCGCCTCGCATAGGCGTGTTCCGGGGCCGAATGGCCGTTCCGCCGTCTGCGAGAAGGCACAATGAGCGCATGCCAGGCCGACGTACCCCGCAGGGGCCCGCTGAGGATTTCGAAGAGAACATCGTTGACATCGACGTCGCGGAGGAGATGCGGGGCAGCTACCTCGAGTACGCCTACAGCGTCATCTACTCCCGTGCGCTCCCGGACGCGCGGGACGGCCTGAAGCCGGTGCAGCGCAGGATCCTCTACCAGATGAACGAGATGGGCCTGCGGCCCGATCGCAGCCACGTCAAGTGCGCGCGCGTCGTCGGCGAGGTGATGGGCCGCCTGCACCCGCACGGCGACTCGGCCATCTACGACGCGCTGGCCCGGCTGGCCCAGCCGTGGACGATGCGGCTGCCGCTGGTGGACGGGCACGGGAACTTCGGCAGCCTGGGCGGTGACAGCGGCCCGGCGGCGATGCGCTATACCGAGGCGCGGCTGACCGCGGCCGCGATGGAAATGGTCGCCTCGATCGACGAGGACACGGTCGAGTTCGGGCCGAACTACGACGGCAGCGAGCGCCAGCCCGAGGTACTCCCGGCCGGCCTGCCGAACCTGCTGGTGAACGGCACGTCGGGCATCGCGGTCGGGATGGCCACCAACATGGCGCCGCACAACCTCGGCGAGGTGATCGCCGCGGCGCGGCACCTGCTGCGGCATCCGGACGCATCGCTGGAGCAGCTGATGCGTTTCGTGCCCGGGCCCGATCTGCCTACCGGCGGGCGGATCGTGGGCCTGGAGGGCGTCAGGGAGGCGTACCAGACCGGCCGGGGCATCTTCCGCACCCGGGCCACCGCCACGATCGAGCAGATCACCCCGCGGCGGGCCGGGATCGTGGTCACCGAGCTCCCCTACGCCGTCGGCCCGGAGAAGGTCATGACGCGGATCAAGGAGCTCGTGGCGGCCAAGAAGCTCAACGGCATCGCGGACCTGAAGGACCTCACCGACATGGAGCGCGGCCTGCACCTGGTGATCGAGGTGCGCAGCGGCTTCAACCCGGACGCCGTGCTTGCCGAGCTGTACCGGCTGACGCCGATGGAGGAGACCTTCGGCATCAACAACGTCGCCCTCCTCGACGGCCAGCCGCGGGTGCTCGGGCTGCGCGAGCTGCTGGAGATCTACGTCGCGCACCGGCTGGAGGTGATCAGGCGGCGCAGCGAGTACCGGCGGCGCAAGCGCAACGAGCGGCTGCACCTGATCGACGGCCTGCTCATCGCGCTGCTCAACATCGACGAAGTGATCCAGGTCATCCGGTCATCCGACGACGCGGCGGCCGCGAAAGAGCGGCTGATCTCGATCTTCGAGCTGTCCGAGATCCAGGCGCAGTACATCCTCGACACCCCGCTGCGCAGGCTGACCCGCTACGACCGGCTGGAACTCGAGCGGGAGCAGGAGGCGCTGCGGGCCGAGGTCGCGGAGCTGACCGCGATCCTGGAGTCCGACGCCAGGCTGCGCGAGTTGGTGGGCGATGAGCTGGCGGACGTGGCGAAGAGGTTCGGCACCCCGCGGCGCACGGTGCTGCTCGAGGGAGACCAGGCGGTGGCGGCGGGGGCCGTGCCGCTCGAGGTGGCGGACGACCCGTGCGTTGTGCTGATGTCGGGCACCGGCCTGCTGGCGCGGGTGGCCTCGCCTTCCCCGGTGCCGGTAGTCCCGCCTGCTGGCGATGTGGCGCGGTCGGCGCATGACGTGATCGTCTCGGTGCTGCCTGCCACGGCGCGGGGCACGATCGGGCTTGTCACCTCGGCTGGGCGGCTGATCAGGCTGAACGTGCTCGAGGTTCCCGCGCTTCCGCCGGGGGCGGGTTCGGCCGGGCTGTCGGGGGGCACGCCTGCCGCCGAGTTCGCCTCGCTGGAGCGGGGCGAGACGGTGGTGGCGCTGTGCGCGTTCGACGGCGTCGGCGGGGCTGGCGGGGCTGGCGGGGCTGGCGGCGGCCTGGCCCTTGGCACCGCCGAGGGCGTGGTCAAGCGGGTGCTGCCGGACTACCCGCAGAACAGGGACGAGTTCGAGCTGATCACGCTGAAGGACGGCGACCGGGTGGTGGGGGCCGCGCAGCTGTCGGGGGAGTCCGACGAACTGGTGTTCATCAGCTCCGACGCGCAGCTGCTGCGGTTCGCGGCCGCCTCGGTCCGGCCGCAGGGGCGGCCGGCGGGCGGGATGGCGGGCATCAAGCTGTCGGCGGGGGCGGCGGTGGTGTGGTTCGGCGCGGTGCCCGCGGCCGCGGCCGCGGGCGAGCCTGTCGGGCCGCCCGGGACCTACTCCCCCGCGGTCGTGGTGACCGTGGCGGGCAGGTCGGGCGCGCTGCCCGGCGCGGCGGCTGGCAGCGTGAAGGTCACCCCGATGCACGAGTACCCGGGCAAGGGGCGCGCCACCGGCGGGGTTCGGTGCCATCGGTTCCTGAAGGGCGAGGACGCGCTGGTGATGGCGTGGGCCGGGCCGGCGCCCGCGGCGGGCGCGACGGAGTCCGGCCGCCCGGTCGAGCTGCCGGACCCGGTGGGCAGGCGCGACGGGTCCGGGGTGAGCCTGCCGGCGCAGCTCGCCGTCGTCGGCGGCGCTGTGCGGGTTGCGTGAGGGCGGGTGGCGTGAGGGCGGGTGGCGTGACGGCTGCCGCGGTGCCTGGGCCGGCCGGCCGGCCGTGGTCGGCTCAGATGTCGATTCGGGTGGGGTCGAGCTCGGCGGCGCCGCTGACGATGAAGTCGCGGCGCGGGGCCACCTCGGTGCCCATCAGCAGGTTGAACACCTCGGTCGCGACGGCGGCGTCCTCGATCCTGATCCGGCGCAGGGTGCGGTGCCTGGGGTCCATTGTGGTCTCCTTGAGCTGGTCCGCGTCCATCTCGCCGAGGCCCTTGTAGCGCTGCACCGGCTCCTCCCAGCGCTGGCCGCGCCGCTCGAGCTCAAGCAGGGTGCGGTGCAGTTCAGCGTCTGAGTAGCAGTACCGGTACTTCTGCTGGCCCTTGCGGACGTTCTTCAGGGCGACCCGGTGCAGCGGCGGAACAGCGGCGAACACCCGGTCGGCGTCAAGCAGCGGCCGCAGGTACCTGTGGAACAGGGTGAGCAGCAGGGTCCGGATGTGGGCGCCGTCGACGTCCGCGTCCGCCATGAAGATGATCCGCTGGTACCTGGCCGAATCCAGGTCGAAGGAGCTGCCCGAGCCCGCGCCGATCACCTGGATGATCGAGGCGCACTCGGCGTTCTTGAGCATGTCCGCGAGCGACGCCTTCTGCACGTTGAGGATCTTGCCCCGGATCGGCAGCAGCGCCTGGAACTCCGAGTCCCTCGCCAGCTTCGCGGTGCCGAGCGCGGAGTCGCCCTCGACGATGAACAGCTCGCTGCGGTCGTCGGCGGACCGGCAGTCGACCAGCTTGGCCGGCAGCGACGAGCTGGCGAGCGCCGATTTGCGCCGCTGGTTGTCGCGGTGCTCGCGGGCGGCGATGCGCGCCTTCGCGGCCGAGGCGATCTTTTCCAGCACGTTGCGTGCCTGCTGCTTGGCGCCCCGCGGCGGCGCCTCGAAGTAGGCCTTGAGCTGCGCGCCGACCACCTGCGACACGATCCTGGTCGCGGCCGGGGTGCCGAGCACCTCCTTGGTCTGGCCCTCGAACTGCGGCTCGGGCAGCCGGACCGAGACGATCGCGACCAGGCCCTCGAGCGCGTCCTCCTTGATGATCTTGTCGTCGCCGTTCTTGACCAGCCGGACCGCCTTGAGCTGCTCGTTCAGCGTGCTCACCAGGGCGCGCTCGAAGCCGGTGACGTGGGTGCCGCCGTGCGGGGTGGCGATGACGTTCACGAACGAGCGGACGACGCCGTCGTAGCCGGTCCCCCACTGGAGCGCCACGTCGACCAGCAGTTCGCGCTCGACCTCGGTGGGGGTCATGTGGCCGCGGTCATCGAGCACCGGGATCGTCTCGGTGAAGTTCCCGGAACCGGTCAGCCGGATCGGCTCGGTAACCGGCTCGCCGGAGACGAGGTGGGCGCAGAACTCGCTGATGCCGCCGTCGAAGCGGAACGCCTCCCGCTTTGGCGGCTCCCCGTCCTGCTGCTCCTCGCGAATGGAGATGGTCAGGCCGGGCACCAGGTAGGCGGTCTGCCTGGCCCGTTCGGTCAGCGCGTCGAAGCTGAACTTCGCGTCCTTGGTGAACACCTGCCGGTCCGGCCAGAACCTGATCCTGGTCCCTGTCGACTTCCTGGCCAGCCGGCTGAGCTGGCGCAGCCCGGACTTCTTGGCGAACTCCGCGTCCGGGCCCGGGCTGGCGAACTCGCCGGCGACGCCGCGGCGGAAGCTGGTCGTCCAGGTCCGCCCGTCCCTGTCCACCTCGACGTCTAGCCGCGCGGCCAGCGCGTTGACCACCGAGGCGCCGACACCGTGCAGTCCGCCCGACGCGGTGTAGGAGCCGCCGCCGAACTTGCCGCCGGCGTGCAGCCTGGTCATGACCAGCTCGACGCCGGTGAGCTTCGTCTTGCGCTCGACGTCGACGGGAATGCCGCGGCCGTTGTCCCTGACCTCGGCGGAGCCGTCGGCGTGCAGGGTCACCTCGATCCCGTTGCAGTGCCCGCCGAGCGCCTCGTCCACCGCGTTGTCGACGATCTCGGCCAGGCAGTGCTGCAGGCCGCGGCCGTCGGAGGAGCCGATGTACATGCCGGGGCGCTTGCGCACGGCGTCCAGGCCCTCGAGCACGGAAAGGTGCCGGGCGGTGTAGCCGTCGGCCGGGGCGGGGCTCGCCTGCGTCCGGGAGGTCGTGAGAACGGACACGGCCAGCGGGTCTCCTTTCGTATGGCGCGGCCCCTCGCCGCGGGGCCCGGATGCGGGGCCCGGATGCGGGGCCTGGATGCGGGGCCTGGATGCGGGGCCTGGATGCGGGGCCTCATCGAAGACTAACTTGCCCTACCGACAGCCATGGAACGCCACGCTGGACTCGCGGTGGACTCGGCGTGGATCGCGGATCTACCTCAGGCAATGCATCATCGGCCGGCATTCTGGGTAGATATATCTATAGAGGCAGAAGCGACAGAAGTGAACATACTACGTTCAGGAGTGGTTTTCGCTTGTGGCGTACAGCACGTGGCGTGGGGAACGCCGACGCAGGGGTATGTGTTGTGCTGAACAGGAAGAGCAAGAACCCGAGCCCTCCGGGTTTCTAATGGATGCAGAGTCCGGAGGCATGACGCGAGGCAGGCGACATTGACTGGAACAATAGCCCCCACCAAGCCGCTGACCGCACTGGACGTCTGCGATCGCTGCGGCGCCCAGGCCTATGTCCGCGTGCTGCTCGCGAACGCGGGAGAACTGCTTTTCTGTTCCCACCACGCCCGCGAGCACGCCGCTGCGCTGGCCAAGGTGGCCGTGGACATCCAGGACGAGAGCAAGCGGCTGTCGGAGTCGCAGGAATAACTCGGTTGGTCTGAGGCCGGGCGTGCGATCGGCACGTTAGCGCCTCAGCTCAGGTCGGCAGCGACGCCGACGCCAGGCCCGCTACTGGCGTCGGCCTTTTTGTGCCTCCAGATCCCGCGCAAGCTCCCGCTGAGTACCCCGGGAGCCGGGCTTAGTCCAGGTAGTCGCGGAGGACTTGGGAGCGGGAGGGGTGGCGGAGCTTTGACATGGTCTTGGATTCGATCTGGCGGATGCGCTCGCGGGTGACGCCGTAGACCTTGCCGATCTCGTCCAGGGTCTTGGGCTGGCCGTCGGTCAGGCCGAACCGCATCGAGACCACGCCGGCCTCCCGCTCGGACAGCGTGTCGAGCACCGAGTGCAGCTGCTCCTGGAGCAGGGTGAAGCTGACCGCCTCGCCGGGCTGGATCGCCTCGGAGTCCTCGATCAGGTCGCCGAACTCGCTGTCGCCGTCCTCGCCGAGCGGTGTGTGCAGGGAGATCGGCTCGCGGCCGTACTTCTGCACCTCGATGACCTTCTCCGGGCTCATGTCGAGCTCGACGGCCAGCTCGTCCGGGGTCGGCTCGCGGCCGAGGTCCTGGAGCATCTGGCGCTGCACCCGGGCCAGCTTGTTGATGACCTCGACCATGTGCACCGGGATGCGGATGGTGCGGGCCTGATCGGCCATCGCGCGGGTGATCGCCTGCCGGATCCACCACGTCGCGTAGGTGGAGAACTTGTAGCCCTTGGTGTAGTCGAACTTCTCCACGGCCCTGATCAGGCCCAGGTTGCCCTCCTGGATCAGGTCAAGGAACAGCATGCCGCGGCCTGTGTAGCGCTTGGCCAGCGACACGACGAGGCGGAGGTTGGCCTCGAGCAGGTGGTTCTTGGCTCGCGTACCGTCGTCGGCGATCCACTCCAGGTCGAACCGCGCGTCGGTGGTCAGGGTGCCGCGGCCCTCGGCGAGCTTCTCCTCGGCGAACAGGCCCGCCTCGATCCGCTTGGCCAGCTCGACCTCTTGCTCGGCGTTGAGCAGCGGCACCTTGCCGATCTGCTTCAGGTAGTCCTTGACCGGGTCGGCGGTGGCGCCCGCCACCGCCACCTGCGCGGCGGGAAGGTCATCGTCATCGTCGCCGAAGACCAGGATCTCCTCGTCCTCGGTTCCCTCGGCGGAAAGCTTGACCACGCGGTCGCCCGACGCATCCGCCTCGGCCTCCGCGGCGGCGCGGGCCGGCCGGTCCGCCTCGGGCGCGTCTGTGGCGTCCGCGTCATCGGCGTCGTCGCCGGCCAGTTGGTCGGGCCCCTCGGTCGCGTCCTCCAGCTCGGACACGTCCTCCAGCTCGGACACATCTTCCAGGTCGGGCTCGTCCAGGTCGCCCTCGGCGAGCACGGCCTGAATGTCCGCGTCATTGGCATCGAGGTCGTCGTCGAAGTCTTCGGGATCTGCATTGGCCGAGTCGCCGTTGAGATCCACCGCGGCCGGGCCGGCGGCGGCGGTGGCGCGCAGAGCGGAACCGTTCTGCTCCGGGTCAGGACTTGACAGCGGCTGGTCCGCGCCGTCCTCGACGGCCCGGGGCTGCTGGTCCGATGTCCTGGGGCGCTTCCGCGCTGCGGAGTCGGCAGCGCTCACGACCACGGTCACCCCTTCCTTCGCTGGTTAGATGCCACTCGCGGAAGATTCAACCCGCCTGCCTCCTACTTCTCACCACCATAGGTGGCGCCCGGGAGTGACTTGTACCGTCTGCCCGGCCGCCGTCATCTCCCGCCGCCGACCGGCACGTGGATCACGAGTACCGTGACGTCATCGTCCTGCTCGTAACCCGCGAGCATACGGTCTACTAGATATTCGAGCAGCCTCTCCGGATACGCCAGTGTTACGGCATCCGCGCGGGCGGCCACCGCCGCCAGCTCCTCAAGACCCGCGTCCAGGCCACGATTCCTGTTCTCCACCAGGCCGTCGGAATAGAAAACCGCGGTACTGCCCGGCTGCAGGCTGAACGCGTGCTGCTTCCTCGGGCTGGCCCACCCCAGCGGCGTACCCGCCTCGACCTGGTCGAACCTGGGCGGCTTGCCGGCCTCGAGGATCAGCGCGGGCAGGTGGCCCGCGTTGCCGAGCACGCCCTCGCCGGTCTCCGGATCGATCACCAGGTAGGCGACAGTGGTCACCTGCTCTTCTTGCTCGGTGGCGCTAAACAGCCGGTCGAGCCCGCCTAGCACCGCTGCAGGACGCGGGTCGGTGAGCGCGAGCGCGCGCAGCGCGTTGCGCACCCGGCCCATTCCGGCGGCCGCGATGAGCCCCTTGCCCATCACGTCGCCGACCGCTACCGCCAGCCGCTGGTCGGCCAGCCGGAAGGCGTCGTACCAGTCACCGCCGATCTCCATGTTGCGGGTGACCGGGCGGTACCGCGCGGTCAGCACCAGGCCGGGCACGCTGGGCAGAACGTCGGGGAGCAGGCTGCGCTGCAGCGTCTCGGCCGTCTTGTGCTCGCGCTCGTAAAGCCCGGCGCGCTCGACCGCGAGCGCGCACTGGCCGCACAGCGCCTCGAGGAAGACCCGCTCCTCCTCGGTGATCCGGCGCGGCCTGGCAAAGGAGAAGCGCAGCGCGCCGAGCGGCGCGCCCGCGGTGATCAGCGGCAGGCCGACCCAGGACCGCTCGTCGGAGGCGCTGATCCGCGCCTGGTCGATCTCGAGCTCGCCCTCGAACTGCCTGCGCAGGTCGTCGGGATCCTCGACGAGCACGGGCTTGCGGGTCGCGATCGCCTTGGTGATCACGCTCGGCGCCTGGAGCGACAGCTCGCCGCCCGCCGAGTCGAGCGCGCCGGGCACGCCGTCGTCGTTGACCACGCGCAGCCGGGCACCGTCGGGCTCGAGCAGCGCGACCGCCGAGCGCAGCGCCCCGATCGCCGTCCGGCCCACCTCGGTGATGACCTCGACCACCTGCTCGACCGTCAGCGCCTCGGCCAGCATCGAGGTGGCCTGCTGCAGCCGCGCGGTGCGCAGCGCGGCCGCGGACAGCTGCTCGGTCAGCCGGCCGCGCATCTCCTCGGCCTCGCGCTGGCTGGTCACGTCGGTGCTGGCACCCACCCACTCGACGATCTTGCCGTCCCGCTCGATCGGCACGGCGCGCACGTCGTAGTGCCGGTAGGAGCCGCCCTTGGTGCGGATCCGGTACCGGTCGTCGAACACCTTGCCGGTGCGGACGCACTCACGCCAGTCGCGCTCGACCCGCTCCCTGTCCTCGGGATGGATCGACTGCAGCCAGCCGGAGCCGAGGAAGTCCTCCACCGACTGGCCGGTGATCCAGCGCCACTCCGGCGAGTCCTCCTTCATCGTGCCGTCAGGCCCCGCCACCCAGACAACCTGCGCGCCGCCCTGCACCAGCGTGCGGTAACGCTCCTCGCTGCGCCGTATCTCCTGCTCGGCCTCCGCGGCCGAGTACCCGGCCACGTCGAGCAGGACAAGCCCGACGCCGGTAATCTCGCCGTCGGATCCGCGCACCGGGAACCAGTAGGCGCAGCCGGGCACGACCTCCTCGTCCGTGGCCGCCCCGGTGACCGGGGTGATCGGGGTAACCGCGTAGCCGGGCTCCATGATCGCCTCGCCGTCGGCGAGGACCTTCCGCAGCGCGGCCTCGGCCTTGGTCGCGGTCTCTTCCGGCCAGGCCTGCGCGGGCAGCAGCCCGGCCCAGGCAGCCGGATCGGCAGGCGATCCGACCTCACCGTCGGCTCCTGCGCCGGCATCCCCGTCGGCGTCACTGCCGACATCACTGCCGACATCACTGCCTGCCTCGGCACGCTGGCCGAGCCGTACCAGGGCAGCATTCACCCAGCGGAAGCGCAGGTCAGGCTCGAAAAATGCGAGCCCTACCGGCGCTTGACGCATCAGTGAGTCCACCAGTGCGGAATCGGTGGTGTCGCGTTGCCTCGGCACGGACGTCTCCATGCTCACAGTTGACACCTACATCCCGCGCCGGGGGCGGCCATGGGCGGCTCCTTCCCCGGGATCATCTATCGCTCCCGCGCTATCTAATTAAGCGTGCCACAGTCCGGCAATTAGTGCGGCCAGGTAGTCGGATTCGCGCACAGCGAACGGCCGTCTACCATGCACGTCATGTATGTCCGCGTGTCGGGTGCCCGTTATGAGGCCGGAATTACAGTGGGCATGACACCGTAGCATAGCGTCCGCATGTCCAGATCTGAGAGGCTATCAGGGTGAGCCCGCAGAGCCGAAGCCGCCAGCCAGCTGGCGGCGAGCCCCCCGGCGGTTCAGGTGGCGCACGAGGAGGTGCCGCGCTGCCGCCGCCGAACGCGCTCTTCGCCGAGTTGCTGCGGGCGGCTCGCGAGCTGCTGGCCGTGCGCAGCCCGCTGGACGCCGAACTCATGGTCAGCGAGCTGCTGGGCACCTGGTGGGGGC
>JBOHCG010000208.1:0-11714 GCA_050698735.1 Streptosporangiaceae bacterium
AAGCGGGCGAGAATAACGTTGCGGGCACGCTCTGCGCGTAAACCCTACGTAACAGGCCGGCCGCGCTCGGCATCACCAGCAGGGCGGCGACCGCGCCTGCCCCCGCCGACTCGCCGAAGATGGTCACCCGGTCGGGGTCGCCGCCGAATTCCTCGATGTTCTCCCGGACCCAGCGCAGCGCCGCGACCTGGTCGAGCAGGGCGCGGTTGGCCGGCACCCCGGGCAGCTGGGCGTAGCCCTCGACGCCGATCCTGTGGTTGAAGGTGACCACCACGACGTTCTGCCCGGCCAGCACGGTTCCGTCGTAACCGGGCAGGCTGGAGGCACCGGAACGGTAGGCGCCGCCGTAGATCCAGACCATGACGGGGAGGCGGGCGGCGCCCAGGGCGGGCGAGAAGACGTTGACGGTCAGCCAGTCGTGCGGGTCGCGGCCGGGCTCGGCGGCCGGCGGCGCGGTGAACGCGAGGGCCGACTGGGGCGGCGGCGGGCCGAACGTCGTTGCCTCGCGGATGCCATCCCATGGCGTTGGCGGGTGCGGCGCCCGGAATCGCAGGGCGCCGACGGGCGGGCTGGCGAACGGGATGCCACGGAAGACGGCGATGCCCGTGGGGTGCACGCGCCCGCGGACCAGGCCGGGGGCCGTGCGGACGACGGGTTCTGTCATGTCCATGCGCGTCCCCTTGCTGGACGGATATGTCGTTATCCGTGGGTGTTTGGCTGCCTGGAGCGAGGTTACGCCACCTGGGCGGTGCGAGGCGCGCGGCGGGCCGGCCCGGGGGCGGATAGAGTCGGGCGCATGGCTGGCAGCGCTGGCGGCGGGCGGGGCGAGCAGGGCGAGCAGGGCGAGCAGGGCGAGCAGGGCGAGCAGGGCGTCTCGTTCACTGGGGATCTGGAGCCGGAGGGGGACTACGACGGCGTGCTGTTCGCCGACGTCGCCTTGGACGAGGCGACCGCCGACCGGAGCCGCTTCCTTGACTGCTCGCTGCGCAACGTCTCCTTCGCCGGCACCAGCCTGCGCAAGTGCCGGCTGGTCGACGTGGCCGTCGCGGACAGCAGGTTCGTGTCCGCCGACCTGGCCGAAACTACCTGGCAGGACGCGACCCTGACCGGCTGCGCGCTGGCCGGGGTGCAGGCCTATTCCGCGTCGCTGTGCCGCGTCACGTTCCGCGACTGCAAGCTGGACTCGGTGAACTTCCGCACCAGCACGCTCACCGACGTCACCTTCGAGAACTGCCTGATGCGGGACGTGGATTTCGGCTCTGCCCGGCTGCGGCGGGTCAGCTTCGCGGGCTGCACCCTGGCGGGCGCCGACTTCACGAAGGTGACCTGCGTGGACGTGGACCTGCGCGGCGCGGAGCTCGGCATCACCGCGGGGTACGAGTCGCTGCGCGGCGCCACGATCGACACCATCCAGCTCGTCGCGCTGGCTCCGCTGCTCGCCCGCCACCTTGGCATTATCATCGCCGACTGAAGGGCGTGCTCGCCTTCGACGTTCTCGACCTGGCCGACGCAGCGGCGTCCCGGTTGGGCCGCGGGTCAGGAAATCGCGCGCACCGCGCGGGCGAAGGCCTCGCTGCGGTCGGAATAGTCGCGGAACACGCCGAAGCTCGGCGCCGCGGGCGACAGCAGCACCACGCCGTCCGGCTGCGCCCAGGCGAACCCGGCCGCCACGGCAGCCGCCAGGTCCGGGCAGTCGGTCACGTTTGCTGGTTGCCGTGCGGCAGCCGCCTCGATCGCGGCATGGATCCTGGGGCCGCTGTCGGGCAGGGTCAGCACGTCGGTAGGCGCCTGCCGGGCCAGGACGCCGGCCGCGAGCGGCGCGTAGTCGATGCCGCGGTCGTGCCCGCCGACGATCAGCGCGATCCTGCGGCCGGGGAAGGCGTCCAGCGCCGCCAGCGTGGGCAGCACGTTCGTGGACAGGCTGTCGTCGACGAAGGTGACTCCCTTGACGGTGCCGATCGGTGTCAACCTGCTCGGCAGCGGGCGGTAGCCGGCCGCTGCGGCCGTTAGCGCGGTGTCGTCGCCGGCGCCTTGCACGCCGAGCGCGATCAGGCAGCGGCGGGCGATGAGGGCGTTGCGCCTGTTGTGCCTGCCGGGCAGGCCGAGCTTCTGCATCCAGTCGGCGGCGGGCTCGTCTGTCTCGCGGACCCACTGCACCCGCGGGCCGAGCAGCGCCGCGCGCTCGATGAGCAGGTCGCTGTCGCCGTTGGCCACGGTGAGTTCGGCGCCCGGCTGGGAGCACACGGACAGCTTGTCCCTGTAGTACTGCTCTACCCCGCCGTGCCAGTCCAGGTGGTCCGGGTGCAGCGAGGTGACCGCGACCACGGGCGGCGAGCGGGGCAGGTCGGTGGCCTGGTAACTGGACACCTCGATGGCCCAGTAGTCGAAGTCGCCTTCGCTTGCCGGATCGTACGGCGAGACGCCGATGTTGCCGCCGACCAGGCAGCGGTGGCCCAGCCCGGTCAGCAGGTGCCCGATGACCGAGACCGTGGTGCTCTTGCCCTTGGTGCCCGTGACGCAGACGACCCTTCGCAGGTCGGCCTCGGCCAGCCAGAGGCCGAGGCCGCCGACGACGGGGATGCCCCGCGCGGACAGGTGGGCCACCTCGGGGCGGTAGCGGCTCAGACCCGGCGTCTTCACGACCACGTCGCAGCCTTCCAGGGCGGCCAGTCCGCCGTCGGCGGTGACGAGCACGGGCCGGCCGTCCACGTCCGCTGTGGGCCGGTCGTCCACGAGCACGGGCTCGACACCGAGCGCCAGCAGCTTGCGCAGGTTCGCGTGGCCCTCGCGGCCCAGGCCCCACACTCCGACCCTGGCGCCCGCCAGGTCGGACCAGGAGAGCTTCGGCCGGGTCATCGGTACCCGGCAGGGACGAAAGCCTCGCCGACCGGCGCCAGCATGGCCGCGACGTCCGCGTCCGCCGGCGCGTCCGGCCTGGCCGCCACCTCGCCGGCCAGTTCCCGCAGCAGACGGTCGCCCTTGCGGTCGTCGCGCCGCGCCGCGAGCAGCACGGCGGCCCGGCACTCGTTGACCTCGCCGACGCACTCGAACGGCTTGGTGCCCGCGCCGAGCAGGGCGCGGAACTTCCCGGCGAGGCTTGCGTCCCGCAGCGGTTCCCCCGTCGCCGCGAAGATCTGGTGCAGCGCCGCCGCGCTGAGGAATGGCGCGAGGATGAGGTCGATGAAACAGCACTTGTCGCACTGCCCGCACCAGTGGTCGAGCCGACGCGCGGGATCTGTGTAAAAGGCCTTGTTACAGCTGCGGAACGAGCCGTGGTATTGCTCTAGCCCGGCGAACTCCTGCCCGACCCACAGCTCGGTCCGGTCCCTAAGCCAGGAGAAGTAGTCCGGCAGGCCTGCCGGACCTGCGGCCAGCACGCCGCGGAACGCGGCCTCGAACGAGGCGCTCTTGGAGTACTGGTGGTTCACCGGGCGGCCCTGGTACTCCAGTGTCGGGATGGACGCCGACCACTCGTTGGACATCACCACCGTGTCCCTGTTCTCGAGTACGGCCGCGAGCACCGCTATCGCGGACAGGATCCCGGTCACCGGCACGTGGCCGTTGCGGAAGCCGAGTTCGGCCGAACGCAGCAGCTGCGGGTCGATCTTCCGCTCCGCGCGTACGACCGGCAGCCCGGGCACCGCGGCGGGCGCCTCGATCGCCGCGAACCGGTCGGCGGGCCTGCTCACCACGAACAGCGCGACGTCCGCCTTCGGCCGCACCCGCTCGACCACGACGATCGAGTCGATCCCCCCGCCGAACGGGACGAGGGCGCGCCCAGGGGGGTTTGGGGGGGCCAGCAGCCTCCCCAAGAGCGGGGGGGGTATGGGGGGGGTGGTCCCCCCCGGGGCCAGCAACTGCAGGGCGGATAGGTCCAGGTCGTTGCGGTAGGCGAACTCGCCGAGGCCCTGGAGGTAGAACTCGCGGAGGAAGTCCAGTTCGGTGTCGGTCAGCGCGGTGCCGCCGAGGTCGATGACCGGGGGCGCCGCGGTCTTGTAGTAGGAGACGCCCGCGAGCAGGAACACCAGCCGCGCCGCGGCCCGGGCGGCCTCGGTGTGCCAGCGCGGGCCGGGGCGCAGCGTGACGCGTTCGGCGAACTCCCGCCCGTCCAGCGAGTAACGGCAGGTCAGCGCGCCTTGCTCGGCGTCGGCGGTCCAGTTTTCGTACCGGAACACGCGCCCCGGGGGACATGGTTGTGGCAACGTACCCGCTCCAGCCATTACGTTGTCACAACCATTGGGGCCTGGCCGGGGGCGGGCAGGCGGGCGATGAGGGCTAGGCGGCCGCAGGGGCGGGCGGCGCGGTCACTGAAGAAGGCGTCGTGGGCAGCGGGGCCGGTGGGGATATCGGTGACGTGGATCCGGGCGGCGGGGACGCCGGCCTCTTGCAGGACGAACCGGTTCGCGGCCCACAGGTCGAGGAGCCAGTGCCCGCCGCGGCGGTCACCGGGGTCGCGGCGGAGGAAGGCGGGGGCACTGGGCTCGGGCCGAGGCTGGCCGGTCTCGGGATATAGACCGGATCGGGCGGCGGCGGGTGCGAAGGACTCGGTGACTGCCTGGTGGACGTCGGGGCCGACCTGGTAGCGGTCGGGGGCCATCGCGGGGCCGATGCCCGCGATCACGTCGGCGGGGCGGGAGCCAAGGGCCTGCATCGCGGCGACCGCCGCGGCGGCTACCCGGGCCACGGTGCCGCGCCAGCCCGCGTGCACGCAGGCGAGCACGCGGGCCACCGGGTCGTGCAGCACGATCGGCACGCAGTCCGCGGTGAGGATCGCTAGTACCACCCCTGGCGTGCTGGTAACCAGCGCGTCCACCTCGGGGATGGCGTCGTCGAGGGTGAGCGCGCCGCTCCCCCGGTCCGCCTCGCCCACCACGCGCACGTTCGCGCCGTGGACCTGGCGGGCGAACACGAAGTCGCCCGGGCCGGCGCCGAAGGCGGCCGCCAGCCGGCGCCGGTTCTCCAGCACGCGGTCCGGGTCGTCGCCGACGCTCAGGCTGAGGTTCAGCGTCGCGTACGGCCCGGACGACACTCCTCCCTCGCGGGCGGTAACGGCCGCGTCCGCGCCGGACGCGGCGACGGCGGGCCAGGTAAGGAGCCTCAGCGAGCCGACCTCGCGGAGCCGTGTCGCGCCGGGGGCTGGGACGCTCGCCGGCGGCTGGGCATGCGTGGTCATCATCCGGCGGCGTGGGCCTCGGCGGCGCGCAGGACGCGCAGCAGGTTGCCGCCGGCCAGGGCGGCGCAGTCGGCTTCGGCCCAGCCGCGCTCCAGCAACTCGGCGAACAGGGCCGGGTAGGCGGAGACGTCCTCCAGGCCGACGGTGACGTTGCTGGTGCCGTCGAAGTCGCCGCCGAGGCCGACGTGCGCCACGCCCGCGACCTCGCGGACGTGCTCGACGTGGTCGGCGACCTGGGCCAGCGTGGACTCCGGGATGGGGTGGGTCTGCTCCCACTCGGGCTTGACGCGGTAGACGGCGTCGAAGTCGCGCGGGTCAAGGCCGCGGCGGGCCACCTCCGCCTTGAGACCGACCGTCCAGTCGGCGCACTCCTGGGAGACGAAGCCGGGCACGAACGTCACCATGCAGACGCCGCCGTTGGCAGCCAGCCTGGTGAGCACCTCGTCGGGCACGTTGCGCGGGCTGTCGCAAAGTGCGCGGGCGCAGGAGTGGGAGAAGATCACCGGGGCCGCGGCGACGTCGAGCGCGTCATGCATCGTGGTCGGGGCCACGTGCGAGAGGTCGACCAGCATGCCGATGCGCTGCATCTCGCGGACCACGTCCCGGCCGAAGTCGGTCAGGCCGCCCGCGTCGGGGTCGTCGGTGGCCGAGTCGGCCCAGCCCACGTTCTGGTTGTGGGTCAGCGTCATGTACCTGACGCCGAGCGCGTACAGCATGCGCAGCACGCCGAGCGAGCCCCCGATCGAATGGCCGCCCTCCGCGCCGAGCAGCGAGGCCACCCGGCCGGAGTCGAAGACACGCTGCACGTCCGCGGCGGTCAGCGCGAGTTCCAGCGCGTCCGGGTTGTTCGCGATCACCCGGCGGGCCAGGTCGATCTGCTCGAGCACGGTGATGACCGCTTCCCCGCCCGGGAGCCTGCCCGGCACGTAGACCGACCAGAACTGCGCGCCCAGCCCGCCGGCCTGCAGCCTGGGCAGGTCGGTGTGCAGGCCCTTGACCGGCGCGGCCAGGTCGATATCGGCGGGATCGTCCGGGTTCGGGATCTGCCCGTCCGCGGCCAGGCCGTACGCCTGGCTCAGCTCGGGGTCGGCCCGGACGCGCAGCGCCCACGGCAGGTCGTTGTGCCCGTCGATCAGCGGGAAGCGCCGCAGCATGTCCCGCGCCCTTTGTTCCGTCACCGGGCCAGCCTATGCCGGTTCGGCGGGGGTCTGGATTCCGGCTGGTCAAACCGGGATCGAGAGTTACAGTTAGGTTGCGATGCGGCGATGGGCGGTGCGCGATGGGCCTGGTCCGATGACAGAGTGGGCGCCTTCGCGTCACGTCGCGCTCGACGGCGCGGTCAACGTGCGGGACATCGGCGGCTACCGCAGCTCCCACGGGCTCGTGATAACTCGTGGGCGGCTGTTCCGCGGTGACACCCTCAGCCAGCTCACCAACCCGGACGTGGAACGCCTCGATTACCTGGGGCTGCGCACCGTAATCGACTTCAGGACGCCGGGCGAGGTGCTGCTCGGCGGGACCGACCGGCTGCCCTACGGGATCGAGTTCGCCGGCCTGCCGGTCAGCGGCGGCGACCTCGGCGCGGTCTACGAGCTCATCGCCGGCGGCGATCACGAGCGGCAGGACAGGGAGCTCGGCGACGGTCGCGCCGCCGGGCTGATGGTCGACATCAACCGCGGGTTCGTCGCCGACCCGCGCCAGCGGGAGGCCTTCGGTGCCGCGGTGCGGCTGGTGTGCTCGCCCGGCCGGCTGCCGCTGCTGTACCACTGCAACAGCGGGAAGGACCGGGCAGGGTGGATGACCGCGATCGTGCTCACCGCCCTCGGCGTGCCGCGCGAGTTCGTGCTGCGGGACTACCTGCTGTCCAACGACTTCCACCGCACCGGGTACGCCAAGCTCCGCCTCGACCTGGTCAAGGCCGGGATCGTGCGGGACCCCGAGCTGCTGCGGCCGATCCTCGAGCAGAGCGCGACCTACCTCGGCGCGGCGTTCGAGGAGGCCGACCGGAGGTACGGGTCCTTCGACCGGTTCCTTGCCGGCGGGCTCGAGGTCGGCGAGGCGATGCTCAGCGAACTGCGGCGTGCGCTCCTCGGCCAGCGGGTGCCCCCGGAGCCTGTTCCTTAGTCGCCTTGCGGCGGCGCGGGCCCAGGCTGTTCAGCCGGATCCAGGTGATCAGCGAGAAGAGCGCGGCGAGTCCGATCAGCGCGACCACGTCCCGCAGCCAGTCCGCGGCCGTCGGGTCGTAGAAGCTGTCTGCAATCGGCTTGGCGGCCTGGAAAGCGTTGAAGTTGATGGTGCTCGCCGCCGCGCCGAAGCCCCAGCGGGACGGCGCGATGTAGGCGAACTGCTTCAGGCCCGTGCCCAGCTTGAGCAGGCCGCCGGACAGGACGACCTGGAGCAGGGTGAGCATCACCAGGAAGGGCACCGCCTTCTCCGACGTGCTGACCAAGGCCGACACCAGCAGGCCCAGGCACATCGAGGCGAGCCCGAGCACCGCGATCGCGATGAGGATCTCGACCAGCGGCGGCAGGCTGCCGGCACCCTTGGACGGCCCCTTCACCCCGCCCAGCCCGATAAGCACGAACACCGCGGACTGGATGATGCTGATGGCGCCGAGCACGACGAGCTTGGAGGCCAGGTAGGCACCCGAGGACAGGCCCGCCGAGCGTTCCCGCCTGTAGATCGCGCGTTCCTTGACTATTTCCCAGAGCGAGCTCGCGGTCCCTGACAGCACGGCGCAGATGACCAGCAAGATCAGCACGGTCGTCGCGTTCGTGTTGCCTGGGGTATTGGCCAGGCCTTGCTTGCCCGCGAGCAGCCGGATGAGCACGCCGAGCAGGAGCGGCGTCAAGCCCGTGAACAGCAGGAAGCCGCGGTCCGACGCGATTACCCGCACGTATCGCTTGGTCAGCGTGGTCATCTGCTGGAACGCGCCGCGCCGGTGCACCGGGGCCTCCTGGGCGTCCAGCGGGCCCTGCCGCTGCACCTGGGGCTTGGGGCGCTGGCCGAGCACGTACTGCGCGTAGGCGGGCGAGGCCATGTACTCGGCGGCCCAGTCGCGGTCCGGGTAGCGCTCGAAGTCCTGGAACACCTCGGCCCAGCGGGCCTTGCCGAAGTAGGTCAGGCCGTCGGAGGGAGGGCCGTAGAAGGCGATCCTGCCGCCCGGCACCAGGACGAGCAGCCGGTCGCACTGGTCGAGGTTGTCGACGCTGTGCGTGACCACGATGACCGTGCGGCCGTCGTGGGCCAGGTCCTTCATCTGCTCCATGACCGACTTGTCGAGGCCGGGGTCAAGGCCGGAGGTCGGCTCGTCGAGGAACAGCAGGGACGGCCTGGTCAGCAGCTCCTGGGCGACGTTGACCCGCTTGAGCTGGCCGCCGGAGAGGCGGTCGGCGCGGGTGTTCGCGTGCTTGGTCAGGCCGAGTTCGCCCATCACCTCGTCGACCCGCTGGTCCCGCTCGGCGGCGCCGGTGTCGGCGGGGAAGCGGAGCTCGGCGGAGTACTGCAGCGCGCGGCGGGCGGTCAGCTGGGTGTGCAGGACGCTCTCCTGCGGGACCAGGCCGATGCGGTACCGCAGCTCGGCGTAGTCCTGGTAGAGGTCCCTGTTGTCGTACAGCACGGTGCCTGTGTCCGCGGGCTTCGTGCCGGTCAGCGCGCCGAGCAGCGTCGACTTGCCGGCGCCGCTGGGCCCGATGACGCCGAGCAGGCACTTCTCCGGGATCGGGAACGTCACGTGGTCCAGCAGCACCTTGCCGCCGCCGACCCGCACGACCAGGTCCTGCGCCGCGAAGGTGACCAGGCCGTCGTCGACGAACTGCCGCAGCTCGCCGCCGGCCATGCGGAACGTCGAGTGCCCGATGCTGACGATGTCCTGCTCGGTCAGCGTCGCGGAGTTGACCCGGCGGCCGTTGACGTACGTGCCGTTGTGGCTGCCGAGGTCGACGATCTGGTAGCCGCCCGTGGGCAGCCTGCGCAGTTCGGCGTGATGGCGGGACACGTCGAGGTCGGGCAGGACGACGTCGTTGTCGGGGACCCGGCCGATGCGCAGGCTCTTGGTCGGCAGCTGCATCCGCGATGTCGGGCGCAGGTCGACGCTCGGCAGCAGGTTGGGCGACGGAACAGAGACAGGGGGCCCGGCCGGGGGCCCGCCACGGGCCGGCTCGGGCTGCGGGACGGCCTCGGGCCACGGGGCAGGCGTGCGGGGAGCGACCGGCGGGGCTGCCGAGCCGGAGGAGGGTCCGCCGGTTTCCGCCGAGGATCCGGACCACCAGGGCGATCCGCCGGCCGGCCCGGCCGAAGGGATCGGCGCGATCGGCTCGACGGGGGTCGGCGGTCCCGCGGGGGCGGGCGCGGCGGGCGCGAACGGCGCGAACGGCGCGGCCCGCACCGTGCCGATGTTGAGCCCGGCCGGAGCCGCCTCGGGAACGCAGCGCAGTACCGGTCCGTCGTCCGGGTTGCCGAGGTGGACCACGCACTCGTTGCTGATCTCTACCCGGTCAACCTTCTGCTGCCCGAGGAAGGTTCCGTTGGTGCTGCCGCCGTCCTCGAAGACCCACTTGTCTCCGTCTACCCTGAGCACCCCGTGATGCCACGAGACGCGCGAGTCGGCTATGGAGATTTCGGACTTGGGGTCCCGGCCGACCCGGTAGACGGTTCCCGGCTGCAGTGTGTGCTCGGAGCGCTGGGTCCGGACCACCAGGGTGGACGCGGCCGATCCGTCGGGCTGACCGGCGGCCATGACCGCCGGGGATCCGGGGGCGGCGGGCGGGCCGGCCTGGGCAAGCCCCGCATGCGCCGGGCCGACCGGGGCGTAGCCGGCAGGGGACGGCGCAGGCTGCGACGGCGGCCGTTCAGACCAGTCGAAACGCTCGGGTGGCATGTCTGAAGTGTAGGGCCGCCGACCGGAAACGGGAATCGGGAATCGGGTGAACCATTCCCGTTACGGCCGTGTTTTGGCATATTGAGTCGCGGACACCCTTGATACTGGAACGTCCGCTTTACTTCGTCTGAAGCGTCCAGCATACCTATGCTAGGCCGCAACCCTAGGCCACACCTAAGCCCTGCGCCAAGTGTGACTTAACGTTATCTAGCTTTACTGAGTGACACAGCGGGGTGCGAAGATGATCGTCCTGGATGCGAAGCGTGACGATGCGGCGGCTGGGGTCCGCCCGGAAGCAGGTGCGCCATGAGCTCGGATTCGACGGGGCACTCCCCCGACTGGTGGCAGCAGCCAGGTTCACAGGATTCCCAGGACACGCCCCAGGGGAGCCAGGGCCAGCAGGGCTCCCCGCCCCAGCCTCAAGGCCAGCAGTACCCGCCGGGCCAATATCAAGGGCAGCAGTACCAGGGCCAGCAGGATCCCGCTCGGGGGTACCAGGGGTCCCAGGAACCGGCAACGAACGTGTACCGGGGATACCAGGTGCCACCGCCGCCGCCCAATTACCAGGCCAATCAGGGATCGCAGAACCCGCCCCCCCAGTATCAGGGGCAGCAGGACCAGCCTCCGTATTACGGAAGCCAGCAGGATCAGCCGGCGTTCTACGGCGGGCCGCAGGGTGAGCCTCCGGTGTACCAGGGGACGCCGCCGCTGTATCAGGGCGGTCCGGCGGTCCGGCGGCGACGGCGCAGGAGATGGCCGATCATTACCCTGATCGTGATCGTGGTGCTGCTCGTGGCGGCCGACCGGGCCGGCGCGGCGATCACCGAGAACGCGATCGCCAGCCAGATCCAGTCGAACCTCGACCTGTCAGGCAAGCCGCACGTGACCGTCGAGGGGATCCCGTTCCTGACCCAGCTGGCCGCCCGCGACTTCAAAACGGTGGACATCAACGGGACCGACGAGACGACGGGACCTCTCGAGATCTCCAAGCTGACCGCGACGCTGCACGGGATGCACCTGCTCAGCCTCAACAGCGCGAGGATCGATCAGTTCAACGCCATGGCGGTGGTCACCTTCGCCGCGCTGGCGAACGCCGGCGGCATACCGCAGGGCATCACGCTGTCCGCGGGCCCCAACAACACGATCATGGCGACCGTCAGCATCCTGGGCTTTAACAGCACCGCCACCGCCCAGGTCACCAGGACCGGGACGAACACCGTCAACATCAAGATCACCAAATTCGGCGGGCTGCCGCCCTCGGTCCTGGGCTCGCTGGTCAACTTCAACATCAACCTGCCCAAGCTGCCGGCTGGCGTGTCGATCGGGACCATCAGCGTCACCCAGCAGGGCCTGTCGATCTCCGCTACCGGGAAGAACGTCACCCTCAGCCAATAAATAACAGCCGGATGTAGATATAGCCACCACACGGCCCGCCATGATGAACTAGTGACAGCTGAGCGTTACATTAGATATACGGACAGTAGTCACGGGGGATCGTGGAGGCCAAATGTCCGGTGCGCCCTTCACTGTCGCGGGTATTCGGGAGCGGGTCATCGCGGCAGGTATGACGCCCATGGCCGCTTCTCGCACCTTCGCCAGGCGGGCCGAGGAGGTCCCGTTCGCGCGGCAGTTCATCAGGGACATCCTCGCCGACCATCCGGC
>JBOHCG010000209.1:0-11674 GCA_050698735.1 Streptosporangiaceae bacterium
TAGCAGGGGCCTCACCCATCTCGCAGGAAACCTGATCAACAGGCCAGCAGCCAGCAGCGATCACACAGTGCAACCAGGAACAGAACCGGTCTTCAACCGTTTCGCCTTAAAGCCGCTGGCATTGCGGTCGGACCTGCGGAGTCACTCGGTGTCTCTCGCGTACGGCGATGAAGCAGCGCAGGACGGTCCGTTCGTCACCGTGACAACTCATGTCTGGCCCCGAACGTCGTGGACCTACGTCGCGACTCCAACTCAGAAAGCGCTCGCTGGCGAGCGGGATCGTCTATTTCATCAGACCGGCATCGACGAACCGGAACCTGCCGACGCGCACACCGAGAATCTACGCATGCCGCTCGAGGATATCGGTCTCACGGCCCGAATCCGCCACGAGGGATCTCTGTGGTCTGCCGAGGTGTGGCTGTCCATCGACGATCGGCCGGCCGGCACCCAGCCTCGCGACCGCGCGTTCGCGATCGTCGTGTCACGCGGTGTTCCGGTCCAGGCATTGGCGCTGCGACTCGAGCATGATCTGCAGCCCCTCTGGAACGCCCGCGACACCCGGGTTCGTCTTAAGACCCAGCGGTCGGCCGAGGACACGGAACCCGAGCCATTGCCGGCGACGAAAGACTTGACGGGGCTCGAAGAACTGATCGGCTCCGCCGTGGTCGGCCGTCCGATCGGCCAAAATCGAGAGCGCCCGCTCGCTCCGCGCCGGTCGCTCCACGACCTGCGCCGCGAATGGGAGGTCGCACTGCAGGCTCAGATGCACTACGGGAACCAGTCGCTGGCCGAGGCCAGTGGGTCGATCATGATGCTGGTAAGCCAGATGCGCGAACTATCGATGTCGGTTCAGTGGTGGGGCGACGCCGGAGCGGCCGCGATCGCCGAAAGCATTCGGTACACGGTCTTCGACAGCGAGGTGGCGAGCCGGCCCGCGCAGCTACTATGGCGCAGGGCGATCGACGAACGCGGCGCGCGCGCCGATTGGCTCAAAGAATGGGACCGTTGGCACGCCAAGCGGGCGGGCTAACGAGCCGAGGATTGGCGCCCGGCGGGCAGGAAGACCCTGCGTCCGGGCAGGGCTAGCGTCGGTAGGCCGAGGTCGTGCTGGGCGATGATGCTGCGGAAGACCTCGACGGTGCCGCCGTAGGTTGGGGTGCCCTGGGCGAAGCGCTGGGCGTACTCGACGGCGGCCAGGCCCGGCTCGTTGAGGCAGGTCATCGATTCGAGTGCGTCGATCCCCGCGAGGTCGACCAGATCGGCCGCCCCGCGAACCATCACGTCAGCTCCGGCGACTCGACCCATCGGGCCCGGCGTGCTGACACCCGCCTCGTATTCGGCGATCGCCCGCCCGATCCGCAACTGGGCGACGCGGTCATCGGCGACCCGGCTCCCGTCGGCGCGCACAGCGGTCTGAGCCCAGTGAACCGTCGCCTCGAGAGCGTCTTCAAGGTGGCGAAGGAACCCGGCACCGGGGCCCGGCCGAAGCCCGGCGTCCTCGCGGCCGATGCCGTGCTCAGCGTCCAGCGGGCCGTGCAGCACCGACCAGCCGGCGTTGACCGGACCCAACCGGTACTGGTCGCCGACCCGGACATCGCTGTAGTAGACGATGTTGGTGCGCTCGCCACTGAACGCTCGGATGCCCTGGATCTCGACGCCAGGTGAGTTCAGCGGCACCAAGAACATCGTCAAACCCTTGTGCTTGGGCAGGGTCGGATCAGTGCGGGTGATCAGGAAGACGTATTGGCAGTTCTGTGCGCAGGTGGTGAAGATCTTCGAACCGTTGATCATCCATTCTTCGCCGTCTTGAACCGCGCGAACCTTGGCCGCCGCGATGTCGGAACCGCCGTCGGGCTCGGTGTAGCCGAGGCAGAACCGCACCCGGCCGCGCGCGACGTCCAACCGCATCGGCTCCATCAGCACCGGATCGAGGTAGCGCTCAACGGCCGCCCAGACCAGGTTGGTCGTGGACATGGTAGTGGTGAAGCCCGGCACGTGCTTGCGCGCCATCTCCAGCTCGAGGATGCGGGTCGAGATCGGGTCGAGACCGGCGCCGCCGTGCTCGACCGGCCAGGACGGCATCAGCCAGCCCTTCTCGCCGAGGCCCAGGTGGACCTTCTCGTCGAACCCCTCACCGTGTTCGAGCTCGCGGTCGTACACGTCCTGCGTCATGATCTCGTCGAGGAATGCGCGAACCTCCCGCGCAAACTGCTGCTGCTCGGCGGTCACCTCAACTAGGGAGAAGTCCACGACAGGGCCTTTCGCTTGAGGGCGGTTCTGCGTTAGCCGGCGGCGGCGATGGCGGCGGCGCCAACGCTGATGAGATCGAGGGTCGGATCACCCGCGAGGACGCTCCACCCCTTCGACCGAAGGAAGAACAGGCTGGCGTCGGCCTCGATCATGAAGCCGAGACCGCCCTGCATGTGCGCGGAGATCTGGGTGCCAGATGACGCGACTTGCGCGGCGATGGCAAACGCGATCGGGATCAGGTCGGGACGCACGCCGGGCTCGTGCTGGGTCATCCAGGCAGCTCGCCAGATCAGGTTGCGCCCGCCGGAGATCCCGATCGCCACGTCAGCGAGCGGGAAGGCGACGCCCTGCAGCGAACCGATCGGCACGCCCATCGTCTCGCGGGTCTTGGCGAACTCGACGGAGATATCGAGCCCAGCCTGCGTCAACCCGATCAGGGCAGCGCCCATGAGCAGCTTCCATTCGGCGACCGCCCGATCGTGGCGCTCATGCGCCTGGGCGCCACTCGCCAGCACCACTCGCTCGGCGCCGACGGGTGACCACCGACCAAGTGGGGTGCTGCCGTGGTTGGTGACGTGCGGTGCGGGTTCGCTCGAGTGGAAGAGCACCAAGTCGTCGCCGTCGAGGGCGATGACGTCTTTGGCAATCGCGGCATCGGGAACGAAGACGGTGCCGGTGCCGCGCAGCGGAGCAAGGGCGAGCGCCACCGGCCGGCCGGCCTTCGCGGCTTCGATAGTCTCATCGACGGCCGCGACAGCGGCGAGTAGCCGGGTGCTGACGACATGGGAGACGCAGGGGACAGGCGCGGCGGTGCGCCCGACTTCCTCGGCGATGAGCACCAGCTCGACCAGTGTCGCGTCGTCACCACCCGCGGCGGCGGGCAGGCTCATCGTGGTCACGCCCATATCGACGAGCGCGGCCCAGAGCCGGGCGTCGTAACCCAGCGGTTCAGCGGCCCGGACTACCGAGCTCGGGCACTCCCTGAGGAAAAACTCGCTGAACGCATCGCGGACGTCCTGCTGATCACCGTCGAGCGAATAATCCTGGCGCCGGAACTCCCACGGGTCGACGTCCGTCATCTGGTCAGGGCCCCCTGGGTCGTCGGATTTGGCGATAGCTACGGCGCCACGATCGAGTGGATACACGGCTATCATTCAATCTAATATAAGTTTCTACCGCACGAACCGATCGGTCAAGGTAGCGCTCGCTGCTGGGGCCGACGACGGACGGGTCCTCCCGCACCCACCCACCTACCGAACCTCGTCACCAAGGTGGATGTCGGCGAGCTCGCGAACCAGTTGACGACGGGCATGAGTGAATTGGCGGACTTGATCCAGCCCGAGCACTGCTACGGGGCTTCCTTGCCGGTAGTACACGGCAAGGAAGCCCTTCTCGCCTTCTTCTATCGTTACTTCGTCGTCGGCTCTCATCGAGCCTGCGAACTGAATGTGTGAGCCGTACTGGTTGGACCAGAAGTACGGCTGTGGGGGTGGGCCACCCGCGTGTGTTCCGCCTGCGAGTAGTGTTGCGATCGCGGTGTTTGGGCGCTCGACCGCTCCTGCCCAATGCTCGATCCGCTCATAAGCGCGACTCAGGGGGTCAAACCAGGCGGCGCAGTCGCCAACGGCGACCACCGACGGGATGGAACTCGCCCCACCGCTGTCACAGATAATCCCATCGCCGAGGGCGATGCCGGAGCCTGCAAGCCATTCGATCTCGGGCATTGCACCGATCCCGATCACGACCACGTCAGCGGGTAGGCGTCGCCCATCGGCCAGCTCAACGCCGGTGACTCGATCCGATCCATCCAGGCCGGCGACTCCGACGCCAAGATGCAACGTCGTTCCATGCTCGGCATGCATAGCGGCCAGCCGGGCACCCACGCGCTGGCCGACCTGCAGCGACAGCGGTATTGGCGCGGCCTCGACGAGGGTCACATCCAGGCCGAGTTTTCTCGCCGTCGAAGCCACTTCTGCGCCAATAAAGCCTGCTCCGATGATGACCAGCCGCGAGCCTGGCAACAGCTCTGCCCGCAGGGCGTACGCATCATCGAGGGTACGCAGCACATGCGCACCCTCGGTCTGCTGCGCGCCCGGCAACCAACGAGCGGCGGCGCCGGTTGCTATAACGACGCCATCGGCCGTTAGCTCACTGCCATCGGACAGTTCGATGCGCTGGCCAAGAGGGTCCAACCCGACGGCGCGGACGCCGAGGAACCAGTGAGCCTCAAGGTCCTCATCGTCGTCTTCGAGCTTCAACTCGTCCTCGTCCAAGTCGCCGGCGAGGAACTCCTTCGACAAGGGCGGCCGATCATATGGACGATGCGGCTCACCACCGATAATCGTGACGTTCCCGTCAAAGCCTTGGTCGCGCAAAGCTCTGGCGGCCGACAGCCCGGCCAGCGACGCACCGATTATTGCGACGCTCTTCACGGGGCGCCCGCAGGCTGGACAACGAGCCCAATCGTCCTGCCCGCGACCCGCACGAGACACGTGGTCCCACCGATGGTGCCGGACATGGCGTGCGCCTTCCTGTCTTCTACGCTTCCCAGCGCCAGCTGAACGAACGGGTTTGCGGAAAAGGGGTTATCTCTGCGGTCCGACCGACCACTCGCCGCCCTGCCGGTGCCGGTCGTGGCGGGAGCGGACCCGGTGATGCGGGCATCGTATCAATATCGCAGCGCACCGCCGGGTTGCCGTCAGCCACCCAATTGTTAGATAGTTAAGCAAGTATCCCCAGACCCCCAAGACCCAGACCCGGAGGGCGGAACATGGACGTGCCGCAGCGCCCAGCATCCCCTGGCCCCGACCCTGACACCCGAGCAGCCGAAGCAGGCGAAGCAGGCGAAGCGCACGAGATGTCCAGCCAGGCTGGCGCGCAGCGGCTGTTCTCGCCGGAGTCGGTCGCCGTCGTCGGCGCGTCGGAGACGGGCCTGGGCAGCTATGTCTTCCAGAACCTGCACAGGGACTTCCCCGGCAGGCTCTACCCGGTCAACCCGAGGCGCCCCGAGGTCCATGGCGTACAGGCCTACCCAACCGTCGATGACCTCCCCGAGCCCGTCGACATGGCGGTGATACTCACCCCCGCCGTCACCGTCCCCGACATCATCGACCACGCCGCGGCGCGCGGCATCGGCGGCGCGGTGGTGCTTGCGGCCGGCTTCGCCGAGGCAGGCGCGGAAGGCAAAGCAGCACAGCAGCGCATGACCGACACCGCCCGCGCACACAAATTCCCCGTCGTCGGCCCGAACTGCAACGGCTTCTACAGCGGCGCAAACAAGGTCGCCGCGACCTTCGCCATCCCGGTCGACATGGACCGGCCGAAGCTGGGCTCGGTAGCGGTCGTCTCCCAGAGCGGCGGCTTCGGCTCCTACATCCTGCTGAAGGCGATCACCGCCGGCCTGCAGGTCAGCTGGTACCTGTCCACCGGCAACGAGTCCGACATGAACGTGGCCAGGAGCCTGCGCTACCTGATCGAGCAGCCCGAAGTCGGCATCGTGCTGACCTTCTTCGAGGCGGTGCGATCCCCAGAAACCTTCGTCGAGGTCGCAAAGCGCGCCGCCGAACTCGGCAAGCCCGTAATAGCGGTCAAGGCCGGCTACACCGCGGAGGGGTCGCGGGCCGTGATGAGCCACACGGCGTCGATCGCCGGCTCCGGCGTGGTCTACGACGCGATCTGCCGGCAGTACGGCCTGATCCAGGCCACCAGCGTGGAGCAGATGATCGACTTCGGCCTGGCCCTGCAGACCGGCCGAAGGATGGGTGGCAACAGGCTCGGTGTGATGACCCAATCCGGCGGCTCCGCCGCGCTGATGGCCGACGTGGCCGAGACGTGCGGTCTCATCGTGCCGGTCCTCCCCGACGCAGACAGGCAGTACCTGCAGAGCCTGCTCCCCAGCTTCGGCAGCGCCGCCAACCCGGTGGACACTACGGGCAACTTCAACATGGAGAACTTCGACGCGGTCTACGGCGGCCTGGCCGCCTCGGACGGCGTCGACGCGGTGCTGCAGCTCATCTGGTACGTCGGCGAGCGGGAGACCAACGCGACCAAGAAGGTCTGGGCTGCTACCGACAAGCCACTGGTCGTGGCGACCACCCTGTCCGCGCCCGACATCGCCGCCGCCGGCATCCCGGTCTACATCGACCCGGCGCGCGCCGTCCGCGCGGTAGGCGCCGTCGCCGCGTTCAGCGAATCCCTGCGCCGCCGCGAGCACGTCGAGCCGCCGCCCCCCAACGAAGACCGCATCAACAAGGCAAGGGCCCTCCTCCAGCGCGAGGCCGGCCAGCCGTTCGTCCTGGAGTCGGTGGCCAAGCAGGTCCTCGCCGAGTACGGCATCCCGGTCAGCCGCGAGATCATCGCAGACTCCGCCGAGGCCGCCGTTGCCGCCGCGAGGCAGCTCAGCAAAGGCCCGGTCGCGCTCAAGGTCCTCTCCTACAGCCTCCCGCACAAGTCCGACTCCGGCGCCCTGCGCCTCGGCCTCACCGGCGACGAGGCAGTCAAAAACGCCTACGAGGAGATGCTCGCCAGCATCCGCAACGCCAATCCAGACATCAAGGTGGAGGGCGTCCTGGTCCAGGAGATGGTCCCCGCCACGGTGGAGATCTCCTGCGGCCTGCAGCGCGATCCGGTGTTCGGCCCGATGGTCGCCGTCGCCATCGGCGGCGTGCTGATCGAGATCGTCGGCGGCGCGGTCCTGCTAAAACCGCCCTTCACCCAACGCATGGCCGAAGACGCCGTAGCAAGGATCGCCGGAGGAAGACTCCGCACCACCAGCCGCGGCCTATCCGAACAGCAGGCGAAGCTCATCGCGACGACGATGGTCGGCCTGGGCACGCTCGCGCTTGAACTCCCCGAGGTAGAAACGATCGACATCAACCCGATCCGCGTCGACGGCCAGACAGCCAAGGCCGTCGACGCCCTGATCGTCGTCGGCTAGGAAGCCAGAGAAGAAAGGCCAGGCCCACAGTGCCATTCCCCAAACGGCAAGCGGCGATCGTCGGCGTCTACACCACGAAACAGGGCAAGCTCCCCGACCGCACCTCGTTCTCGCTGCAGCTCGAGGCGATAACCGGCGCCCTCGACGACGCTGGCCTGACCACCGCCGACATCGACGGCCTGCTGCCGATGAGCGGCGCGGCGCACATCCCTGGCACCACCGCGCACCAGTTCTGGGCCGAGCAACTAGGCGAGCGCCCGCTCAGCCTGGTCGAGACCGGCGGCGCGTCCGGTCAGCTCGCCAAGGCCGCGGCCTCGATCGCGGCCGGCCTCACCGACGTCGCGGTCCTGTTCTTCGGCCGCGCCGGCACCAGGACCGGCCCGGGAGGCACAGCAGCGGCAAGCCAGAAGGCTCCCCGCGTACCCGACGACTGGAGCTTCGCGACCGCGGGCGGCTACATGACCTCGTGGTACGCGCTGTGGGCAAGAAGGTACATGCACGAGTTCAACGTGACCAACGCCGACCTGGCCGAGGTCGCGGTCTTCACCCGCTACCACGCCACCCTCAATCCCGACTCGGTGATGGGCAGCCGCGGCGAGATCACCGTCGAGGACGTGCTCGCCTCCCGGTACGTCTGCGAGCCCCTCCACCTTCTCGACTGCTCGATCGACAACGACGGCGGCTACGCCGTCGTGATCGCGTCGGCCGAACGCGCCCGCGACTGCCGCAAGCAGCCCGTCTGGATCCTGGGCGGCGCGGAGGCGTACTACACGGACTTCTACGCCACCATCAACGATCCGTGGTTCCCCAACCAGGGCAAGGCGGTCCGCAAGGCGACCGAACGGGCCTTCGGCCTGGCCGGCATCTCCCGCGACGAGATCGACGTGGCGGGCCTGTACGACTGCTTCACCGTCACCACGATCCGCGACCTGGAGGAGATGGGCTTCTGCAAGCTGGGGGAGGGGGCCGACTACGTAAAGGAAGGCCACCTGCGCCTAGGCGGGAAGATGCCGACCAACACCGACGGCGGCCTGCTGTCGGGCAGCCACTGCGGCGACCCGTCCGGCATGCACACCATCGAGGTCGTCCGCCAGCTGCGCGGGGAGTGCGGCGCCCGCCAGGTCCCCGACCCGAAGATCGGCGTCTCCCTGCAGCAGGGCTGGGCCGTGCACGGCATGGCCAGCACCCTCGTCATGGCCGTCGACTAGTTTCTCCCCCGAACCCGCCCAAGGAGAACCGCAATGACCGTTCTAGACCCGGCCCCCGCCCCGTACCTCAAGCCGCTGCCCGAGGTCCGCCCCGAGAACAAGCCGTTCTTCGACGCCCTGCGCGAGCACCGTTTCGTGGTGCCCAGGTGCGACGACTGCGGCGACTACAACTGGGTCCCCTACCCGGCCTGCCGCAGCTGCCTGTCGGAGAACCAGACCTGGACCGAGGTCTCGGGCCAGGCCACCGTCTACACCTACACCGTGTGCCACCGCGGCCCCGGCGCGTTCAACGCCGACGTCCCCTACGTGATCGCCCTAGGCGAGCTAGCCGAGCAGCCGCGCCCGTGCCTGGTCCTGGCCAACCTGGTAGGCACCCCGATCGAGGACATCCGCGTCGGCATGCCCATCGAAGTCGCCTACCAGGACATCCCCGACGAGGACATCACAATGTGGCGCTGGGTAGCCCGCTCCACCTGACCGCTCCGCCCCAGAAATTCAAAATCATTATTAATCAGAACGAGCGGTGGTTATTCGTCCGTGCCCCCGTTCCGCCAGATACGGTCGAGCAGCCATCGCCCGTGACCATCACGGCCCGCCCCACCGGCTCACCGGCGCCGAGTCAGTCCGCGGCTCGCGGCCGTCTCGGTCCAGCGTCCGCTGCCGGTCAGTCCACGGCCATGATCAGGGTGCCGGCGTAGCCGTGCACGGAGGCGCCCTGCGCCAGCGAGAGGCCGATCTTCGCCCCTGAAACCTGCCGCTGGCCGCATTCGCCGCGAAGCTGGCGCGCGACCTCGACGGTAAACAGCCCGTGCGGCAGCCCGCAGTGGGTGTTCGAGAGCAGCCCGCCGTCGGTGTTGGCGGGCATCGACCCGCCAAGCCTGGTGTGGCCCTCCTTGAAGTACGCGGCGCCCTCGCCCAGCTTGCAGAAGCCGAGTTCCTCCAGGTCGCGGAGCACGGTAATGGTGAAGCAGTCGTAGAGCCCCGCGACGTCGATGTCGTCGCGCGTCACCCCCGCCTGGGCGAAGGCGATGTCGCCCGAGCGGCGCACCGAATGGCCCTGCTCGGGGAACCATGGCGCGTCGATGGTCGTGTAGCCGTCGGTGTGGGTGGCCTCGGCGCCGCCGATGACCCAGACCGGCTTGCCCCGGGTTCCGCGCGCTACCTCGGCGGAAGCCACCACGATCGCGTAGCCGCCGTCGGTGTCGACGGCGCAGTCGAACAGGTGCAGCGGGGTGGAGATCATTCGGGAGCCGACGACGTCCTCGACGGTGAGCGAGCCGCGCGAGCCCATCACCGAGTCCGGTTTGAGTGTCGCGTGGTAGCGATGCGTTACCGCCACCTCCGCGAGGTCCTCGCTGGTCACCCCGAACTCGTGCATGTACCGCTGCGCCCACATCGCGTACCAGGGCGTCATGTACGCGCCGTGCGCGTCGCCCGCCCAGTCGTATCCGCGCGGCGCGCTTGCCGGCACGGCCTTCCCGCCAGGGCCGATCTTCCAGCCCGCCTTGCCCCAGAACACGACGACGACGTTGGCCAGCCCGGCGGAGATGGCCAGGGCCGCCTTGGTGACGCCGTTCGGGTAGCCGAGCTCGCCGTAGGACATCGGGCGGCCGCCGAACTGGGCCGCCCAGAACATCTCCGGCCGATGCGGTGCCTCGCCGCCGGCGGCCATCGGGACCACGCCGTCAACGTCGTCGGGCCGCAGGCCCGCGTCGGCGAGGGCGCCCTTGATCGCCTCGACCTCCAGCGAGAGGGACGTCCGCTCCAGGCTCCTGGCCTGCTCGGTGGTGTACGTGCCGACGATGGCCGCCTGCCGCTTCGGGAACGCCATCTGATCCGACTCCTTGCTGATCCGACTCCTTGCTGATCCGGCCCTGCACTGATCCGGCCCCGCGGGCCGCCCCAGACCTTATTATTCGATACTTAGAAGTATTACGATCTATTTACCGTAACCACGGACCGCCCGGCGCGTCAACGCGCCTGGATGCGCGGGATACGGAAGGGAGCACCATGACCGACCCGAGCCGGCGCAGGCCCGCCGCCGTAGTGACCGGAGGCGGCGGCGGCATCGGCACCGCGGTGGCGCTAGAACTGGCACGCCGGGGCATCGCCGTCGTCGCGATGGACCCAGGTGCGGGCCTGCAGGGCGAGCCGCTGAACGAGCCGACCGCCGAGCAGACCGCGCGGCGGATCGCGGCCGAGGGCGGCATCGCCAGGGCCTCGACGGCGTCGGTGACCGACCGCGATGCGATCCGCTCGCTGTTCGCCGGCGTGGTCGGTGAGTTCGGCTCGCTGGATATCGTGGTCAACACCGCCGGCATCCTGCGCTTCGCGTCGTTCCTTGACGCCTCGGAAGACGACTGGCGGGCGGTCCTCGACGTCCACCTGAACGGATACCTGAACGTCCTGTCCGAGGCGATACCGGTCATGGCGGCCGCCGGATACGGCCGGATCGTCGGCGTGACCTCAGGCGCGGGCCTGGCCCGCGCTGCCGCCGACAGCGCCCACTACAGCTGCGCGAAGCGGGCCGTCGCCGCGGTGACCTGGCAGCTAGCGGGACTGCTGCCGGAAGGCGTCGCGCTGAACGCCCTATCGCCGATCGCCGCCACCAGAATGGTCACCGGCGCCATGACCGGCGCCGACGGAGCCAGGAGGCACGGCAACCTGGACCTGTCCGGCCTGCCACCCGCGCACGACATGGCGCCTGCCGCGGCGTACCTGGCCAGCCAGGAGGCCGGATCGTGCCGCGGACAGGTCATCTTCTCCGCCGGGCCCGAACTGTCCGTGATCTCCCCGCCGCGCCTGCTCGAGGCCGTCCGCACAGAACACACCGCCGATTTCGCCGCGTCGCTAGACACGCTGGTTCCCGTAGTCCTGACCGCCGCCGAGGCCCAGCAGCGCTCGACCGGCGGCTCAAACGCCCGCTTCGGCCCCGTCTTCGACCAGCCAGGTACCACCGGCCCCGTCCCAGGCCCGGCCTCCGCCGCAACGTCCAACTGCCTGGTCATCTCGGACAACGCGGCCATCGCGAGCTCGATCGCCGCTGCCCTTGCCCGCTGCGGCATGACCGCCATCGACATCGCCGCCAGACCCCTGTCTACCCAGCCCGCTAGCCTGCCCACGGGCTTCGCCGCGGCCGGTGCGGCGCTGCAGCGTGTCGCCCAGGCGCCCGGGGGAATCGACGCGGTGGTCATCGCGCCCGGTCCCTTCGCCGCCGATGGCGCGGTCGCGCCGTCGTGGCAACAGATGCTGGCCGGCTACGCGGTGACCGCGGACCACG
>JBOHCG010000210.1:0-11582 GCA_050698735.1 Streptosporangiaceae bacterium
GTTTGCACGAGGTGCCCGGAGGGGTCATCGGCACGGTCGGCGGCGGCAGCCTGGTTGTCGACGGCTGGTTCTCTGTCGACCTGACCGAGCTCGCCGCCGTGCACGGCGGAACCCTGCCCGCGTTGTTCGGCTGACCTCGGCTGATGTCTCGCCGCCGTCTTGATCCGCGTGGGCCGGAACACGTCGCCGCGGTGCTGGGGGCTCTGGACGCGGGTACCCCGGCCTCCGGCGAGGCGCTCCGTGGCGCGGCCAGGTACCTGCTGTACCTGCTCGAGGCGCGGCATCCGGGGCGGGTGCTGGAGGTGCGGGTCCCGCCGGTGGCGGCCGTGCAGTGCCTGCCGGGTCCGATCCACACCAGGGGCACGCCGCCGAACGTCGTCGAGACCGACCCGCTGACCTGGGTCCGGCTGGCGACCGGGCGGCTCGGCTGGGCCGAGGCGGTCCGGTCCGCCGCGGTGCACGCGAGCGGCCCGCGCGCCGATCTTGCCGCCTACCTGCCGCTGCAGTGACCTACACTGTGCCCGTGGCCCCCCCTGACGGTCGTCGCCTGGATGAGCCCATCCCTGAGGACCGGCCGCCGCGCGAGGCCTGCGGCGTGTTCGGCGTCTGGGCGCCGGGCGAGGATGTCGCCAAACTGACCTACTTCGGCCTGTACGCGCTGCAGCACCGCGGCCAGGAATCGGCGGGCATCGCGGTCAGCGACGGCACCCGCATCGTCGTGCACAAGGAAATGGGCCTTGTCGCCCAGGTCTTCGACGAGCCCGCGCTGACGGCGCTGACCGGCCACATCGCGGTGGGGCACTGCCGGTACTCGACCACGGGCGCCTCGATCTGGGCGAACGCCCAGCCGACCTTCCGGTCCACTCCCGCGGTCAGCCTGGCGCTCGGCCACAACGGGAACCTGATCAACACCCGCGAGCTTGCCGCCCTGCTCGGCGGCGGCGATCCGGGCGATGGCGGGATCGCCGCGACGTCCGACACCGACGTGCTGACCGCGCTGTTCGTCAGCGACCGCATCCCGGCGGGCGACGGTCTTGGCGGTCATGGCAGTCATGGCCTCGACGGCGGGGTGCTTGGCGCCGCGGCGGCGGTGCTCCCGCTCGCCAAGGGCGCGTACTCGCTGGTGTTCATGGACGAGCAGACGCTGTACGCGGCGCGGGATCCGCACGGCTTCCGGCCGCTCGTCCTCGGCAGGCTGCGGGCGGGCTGGGTGGTCGCGAGCGAGACCGCGGCGCTGGACATCGTCGGCGCCGGTTTCGAGCGCGAGATCGAGCCGGGCGAGCTTGTCGCCATCGACTCCCGCGGGGTGCGTTCGGTCACCTTCGCGGCGCCGCGGCCGAGCGGGTGCCTGTTCGAGTACGTCTACCTGGCCCGCCCGGACACCACGATCTCCGGCATCGGCGTGCACGCCACCCGGGTCGCGGTCGGCAGGCGGCTCGCGGCCGAGCATCCGGCGGACGCGGATCTGGTCATCCCGGTGCCGGAATCGGGGACGCCTGCCGCGATCGGCTTCGCTGAGGCCAGCGGCATCCCGTTCGGCCAGGGCCTGGTGAAGAACTCCTACGTGGGCAGGACGTTCATCCAGCCCAGCCAGACGATCCGGGAGCGAGGCATCAAGCTGAAGCTCAACCCGCTGCGCGACGCCATCGCGGGGCGGCGGATCGTGGTGGTGGACGACTCGATCGTCCGCGGCAATACCCAGCGCGCGCTGGTCACCATGCTCCGCGAGGCCGGCGCCGCCCAGGTGCACGTGCGCGTCGCGTCTCCGCCGGTGACCTGGCCGTGCTTTTACGGCATCGACTTCGCGACCCGCGCCGAACTCATCGCGGGTCACCTCACCCCGGCGCAGATCTGCGCGTCGATCGGCGCGGACTCGCTCGGCTACGTGTCGCTGGCCGGGCTGACCGAGGCGACCAGGATCCCGGCCAGCCGACTATGCCGGGCCTGCTTCGACGGGCAGTATCCGGTGCCAGTTACGGACGGCGACCTCGGGAACCACGTGCTGGACGACTATGGTGTCGGATCCTTACCGGATGTCCTGGGTGGTCCAGGAACCTCCGAGATCCTCCTCCTCTTCGTCATCGTCCTCGTCGTCCTCTTCGTCGTCCTCACCAACGGCGGAATCATTACCGTCGCGAGAGTCCGTGCCGACCCTCAGTTCCGCACGCAGCCGATCGAGGTCGGTGTCGTCGCTCTTGTACTTGAGCTGACGGGCGACCTTGACCTGCTTGGCCTTGGCTCGGCCGCGCCCCATTGGCTCGACCCCCTCGAACGTCCGGAGCCGGTCAGGCCCCATGATCTCCGCCTCGCTGGCTTTTTTGCGTCATAAGACGCCGCCACCACCCCGCACCGGGAGGAGCGCGGCGTTCGCCAGCATCCGTACACGTACAACCGTACCCGCTTTGCGCCCCTGATGACTACGCGGATCCCATCGTGCCCAGCCAGATTCCGCGCAGCCTGCCCACATCCGACATCCGCCGCTCCGCCAGGCGGTCTGCGGCGACCGATGGCGGCACCCCGTCGGAGTCCGCGATCGCGAGGACTCGCGTGGTGCTGGTGAAGATCTGCTCGCAGGCCACGCGGGCCCGCTCGAAGTTGAATCCGTGCAGCTCGTCGGCAACCTGGATGACGCCGCCCGAGTTGACCACGTAGTCGGGCGCGTACAGGATGCCGCGGTCCGCGAGCAGTTTCTCGATGCCCTGGTGAGCCAGCTGGTTGTTGGCGGCGCCGCAGACGATCCTCGCGGTCAGAGCGTTGACGGTGTTCTCCGTCAGAGTGCCGCCGAGGGCGCAGGGGGCCAGCACGTCCAGGTTTTCCGAGATCAGCGCCTCGATGCCATCGACGGCGCGAACCTCCGGGTGGCGGGCGCGGACTGCCTCGATGGCGGCCTCGCTGACGTCGCAGATGATCACGTCGGCCTCGGCCTCGATGAGGTGATCGACGATGCGGTGGCCGACCTTGCCCACGCCCTCCACGCCGACGGTCCGCCCGCGCAGGCTGATGCTGCCCCAGGCACGCTCGGCCGCCGCGCGCATGCCGTGCATGACGCCGAGCGCGGTGAGCACCGAGGAGTCTCCCGCGCCGCCGTTGGCCGTGGTCCGGCCGGTCACGTAGCGGCATTCCCTGGCGATAATGTCCATGTCCTCGCTGCGCGTGCCGACGTCGCACGCGGTGATGTAACGCCCGCCGAGCGAGGCGACGAAGCGGCCGTAGGCGCGCAGCAGCGGTTCGGTCTTGAGCTGGGCCGGGTCACCGATGATGACCGCCTTGCCGCCGCCGAGGTCCAGGCCCGCCAGCGCGTTCTTGTAGGCCATGGCCGTGGACAGGCGCAGCACGTCGGCCAGGGCCTCTTCCTCGGTTGCGTAGGGGTAGAACCGGGTTCCGCCGAGCGCGGGGCCGAGCTCGGTGGAATAGATGCCGATAATCGCCCTGAGCCCGGTCCGGGCGTCCTGGCAGAAGACGACCTGTTCGTGCTCCGCCCGCGCGGAGCCATCTTCCCGGTGGGGCATCGCGAACACGTTGGTCACGGTGGCGACTCTCCTCCTCCCGTCCCGGTTCCCCGTTGAACCGGATAAGACCAAGCGTATGCCTGAACGGGCACCTAGGCAGTCGGGCCAGGTCCTTAGCGGTGGCCGGGTGATTCCTCAGGAGGTTTGCGGACGGCTCTGGGGCGGTCCCCCGGGCAGTTGCTGGCGGTTCTGCCCGGTCCCTAAGGTGGTTGCTGGCGCTTGCTGGCGGTTCTGCCCGGTCTTGCGGGTGGTTGCTGGGCGGTTCCGCCCAGTCTCTCGGCTACCAGGCCCGATGCGTTCCGTACCGGCTGGTAACTGACAGTAGAGATGATCTTGTTACCTTCGGTACTGCCGTTGCGACGTTTGGTATGTCACGATACGACAGTGATAACTTACGCCGCGTATCTTCGCATCTACGAGCCGGTCTCGGCCTTCGGCGAGCCCGCCAGTTCCCGCTGGGCGGCCTACGCCGATCTGCCGAGCCGGCCGCGTCGGCGTGACTGCCTGGCGGCCGAGGACGCCGAGGCACTGCGGCGGGTCATCGCGGCGCCGCAGGTGGTGGTGCCCGAGCGGGAGAGCGAGCACGCCTACGTCCGCCGCGGGGACGGCGTGACCTACGTGTGCCCGTGGCAGACCCAGCTCCGCTGCCTGCTCGCGTACGGCCAGATGCTCGCGGCCGGGGCGTCGCCGCCGCCGGGCACGTTCCCGGTGCGCGACGAGGACAGCACGATGGCCGCCCTGGCCCGGCTGACCGACGAGGGACCCGACGGAACGACCCGGCTGCACATCCTGGGCAGCGCCTGGACCGTGCCACTGGCCTGGTTCGTTCCGTTTGCTGCCGGGGAACGCTGGCTGGCGCTCGGTTCGGGTTCCGGCTCAGGCTTCGCCTCGGGCTCTGCCTCGGGCTCTGCCTCGGGCTCTGCCTCGGGCTCTGCCTCGGGCGGGGACCGGCTGTCCGTTGCGACGCGGGGGCTTGTCTATGCGACGCCCATGTCGAGGGCGCGCAGGCGGGTGGCGCGCGGGCTGGCCGCCCTGCGCGGCGCCCCGTCCGGCGACGGCGGCGCCACGTGGCCGCCGGAGCGGGCCGAGGCCGAGCTGGCCGGGGTCGGGCGCTGGCTGGAAGAGTTTCATCCTCGCTCGCTGGTCGAGCTCGACTACGGCGGGCTCGTGCACCTGCTCAGCGACGAGGACCTCAGCCGCGACGAGTCCGTCGCCGAGATCCGGGCCGCCATCGACGGGGCCGCAACCGGCGAATGGGAGCTCGCGGTGGCGATGTATCGGCGCGCCTCCAGCCGGTGGCATGCCTTCAGCGCATTCGAGCTGGCCAACTGAGCGCGAAGCCCGCCCGGAGGACACTACCCGGGCAGTCTTTCCGAATTTGGCCCGATGCGACGATAAGTATCGCTAGACTCACTGTGAGTGACACTGTTCGGCGGAGCAACTGGGCATCCCGGTACAGAAACTTTGCGCCTGGTGGTCGACGCGTCACGGCTGGTGATGGCAATATGGTCCCTGTCGGCCATAAGAGGACATCCCCGACAGGCTCCGCACGGAGCACCAGGCAGGTAACAGGAAAAGGATCGCAGGATCGCAGGACTGGTCCAGGAGGAGAGGCCACGCATATGTCCGCACGTACACCAGAGGCTGAGCCGCTGTTGACGCCCGCGGAGGTCGCCACGATGTTTCGCGTCGACCCCAAGACCGTCACACGCTGGGCGAAGGCCGGGAAACTGACCTCGATCCGCACGCTGGGGGGGCACCGGCGCTACCGGGAGACTGAGGTTCGTGCACTGCTCGCGGGTATTCCGCAGCAGCGTAGCGAGTGACCATGGGCCGGGTTCACGGGGCAGCGCCGTCGGAGCGGCCTGCAGTGAACGCGGCAGCACTCGTCCAATGGAATGGGGGGTCGGCCCCGGTGGCCGCGTGCCACGTCGTGGTGCTCTACGGCAGGCAGCAGCCCGCCGGGCGCATCCTGGAAGGCGCGCTTCCGGGGCCGGTCCGCTCTTTGGGGGAAGGATCGCACGATGCGTGATCCAGAGCTCGTCGCGCGTGCCGAACGCGGCGCGCGACGTCTGGAATCGGCATGGGAAAAATGGCGCGCCCAGCGTGGACTGGCGACCGCGCCCGCGCAGCCAATCGTCAGCTACGTCGGCTACTCGCTCACCGAGCCATGGGGTGAGCCCCGGGTCGTGATCGGGATCGACGCCGACGAGGCGGAAGTCCTCGCAGATTTCCTCGACCGTGATGACGGCGCCCACGTACAGCTTCCGCGGCAGCAGGCCGCGCTGCCGTCCTTGCCTGCATTGCCGTCCTTGCCTGCATTGCCGGCCTCGCCTGCGCTGCCGGCCCCGCTGGCCGAAGGTGGCGGCGAATATCCGGCCGCGGCTCTGGTCGGCGCGCCGGTTCCGGTCGGCATCGGCTACCAGCCGCAGTCACAGCCGCGAGACGTTGGCAGCAACCTGCCCGGATGGTCCCCGGGTGAGCGTGCCGACCAGACCATGTGGTCCCCGGGTGAGCGTGCTGACCAGACGGCGGAGCGGCTCGCCGGATGGCAGAGCGGGCCGACGGCCGCGGATCAGCCGCCGGTAACCACGTAGCTTTCTTCGCAACCCGAGCGCAACCCGGTACCTGGCCGTCTTCAGGTGATGGGCGGTTTCCCAGCTGTGTCTTAGCGAGTCCACAGAATCAAACGGCATGATCGACTATGGCAGGGCGCAGAGGGTACTCTCGCCCTTGCCCGTCTGGGCTCGGGGTGGCCAGGCCCCGCTCCGAGCCCAGGCCGTAAATCTTCCGCCTCTTCCTGGCCCTTCTCGCCCGGCTGACGTGGTTACGCGGCCGGAGGCGCTGCGACCGGCGGCACCGTGGAGGTGCAGTACGCGCACCGGGTGGCCGCCAGCGGAATCGAGCTGAGGCACTCAGGGCAGTCGCGTTCGGTCGCCTCCTCGGTCTTCTGGGTCCTCGAGAGCAGCTTCGCCACCGGCAGCACGATGAGGAAGTAGATGACCGCGGCGAGGATGAGGAAGGCCAGGATCGCGTTGATGAAGTCGCCGTAGGTGAACTTGCTGTGGTGAACCGTGAAGGCCAGGTTGCTGAAGTTCGGCTCGCCGCCTATGGCGGCGATCAGCGGCGTGATGAAGTCCTTGACGAGCGCCGTCACGACGGCGCCGAAGGCCGCGCCGATGACGACTGCGATCGCCAGGTCGACCACGTTGCCCCGCAGGATGAAGCTCTTGAAGCCCTTCATGAATCTCCCCGGTTTCGTTCGGACATTTGGGACGGCTGGTTGCGCGGCCGCGCAATGTCGAACATCCTACGGTCGGCGGGGTCGGCCAGAACGGCAATGACCAGGTCAGCGGCCTAGTGTCGGTCGCTGCTGAGGCAGGCGAGAACCCTGCGACTGGTGGAGTGGGTCTGCGGTCGCGTCGTGGCCTGACGAGAGTCGAGCGAGGGTCCTAGTCGGCTACGGACGCTGTAGGTCGACTACTGTCGCCGAGATCATCCCGTGCCTCTTCGGCGAGAGGAGGCTCGCCGGCCGCACGTGGCTAACTCGGAGAGACGGTCTCTAATGGCTTGATTGAATTCCGCCTCGTCGGTTGCCTCGTGCCAGGGCTTCTTATCCGCGTAGGTCTCCGTGGTGCAGGACACCTCGACCCGCCGCGCGTCCAGAGCGCGTACCGACATCGTCACGCGCTTGTCCACCCACACGACTCGCTCCTCTTCGGCGAATCTGCCGACGCCTATGGTGCCACCCTGGTGGGCAATGACGCCCTGAGCCATCCGTTCCCGGGTGGTGAACGGTCGCCTGAACAGGAGCCTTGCCTGAAACGGTGCGGACCGGTACGTCTTCGATCCGCTGGCGGCTCCGGGCTGTCTGGAGGCGATAACCTCCCACCCTACTTCGGACAAGATGGCGTCAACCTTGCCGAAAACGCTCGATGGGGTGCCGGAGACCGTGTATTTCAGCTGGGCCTTCAACGCCAAGCCCTCCCATCATGGGATCCTCTAAGACATGCTAACTTGACGCCACCCAGGCGCCAGTGGCGCCACAAGCCGCAGCATCGACCACCTTCTGGTTGGTGCTGACCGCAGATCGTGACCAAACGACGCCCCCAGCGCGCACCTTGGCTGGTAGGGCTCCGGGCCTGGTAGGGCGTCGGGGGGTCGAACCCCGAACCAACGGATTAAAAGTCCGCTGCTCTGCCATTGAGCTAACGCCCCCTGAGCTGCGGGAACGCCTTCCCGGCAAGAGCCGGTGCCAGCCACCGTGCCAGCCAAGGAAATTCCCGCAGTCATGGGCACAGGGTAACGGCTCCCGGGGATCCGCAGGAAGGAACCCCGATGCTCCCCTACGACCAGATCCCGCCCGGGCGCCGCGCCACCGGCGACGCCTTCAGCCGCCTCGACGAGCACGGCGCCGTCCTGATGATCGCGATCGCCCAGTGGATGACCCGCGACGACAGCAGGGCCGAGCCCGAGGTCACCCGCGCCGGGAACACCGCGATGGACGAGATCGACGCCATGCTGGCCGGGCTGCACGCCCTGCGCTCGCGCCTGGCCGGCGAGATCCGCGAGCACCACGACATCGGCAACGCGCGCGCCGACGCGCTGCTCGCCCGGCTGCGGGACGCGCCGCGCAAGGACATGCGCGCGTCGGCGCTCGCGCAGCTGATGACCGGCAGGCACAGCGCGCAGGCTCCCGCAGACGCCGAGGCCTGGGCGTTCGAGTAAGCCCGTCCGGAGGCAACCGCAGGTTGCCCCCGGAAATCCGCAGGTCAAGCCCTAGCAACCTGAGATTGCCCCCGAAACACCGAACGGAGAACCCCCCGATGGCAGGCAAGCACCGCGCTTCGAAGCGCATCACCGAGACGAGCGACTACGTCGCCTTCCTCGTCCGCATCCTTGTCGGCTACGGCGACCGCATCGCCGCCGACCCGGTCGCGCTCGCTCATCTCCGCGACCTGCAGGCCGCGCTGACCGACCAGGTGAACCGCGGGATCTTCGAGGCCAACCAGGGCCAGGACCGCTACAGCCAGAACGAGATCGCGCGGGTCCTCGGCGTCAGCCGCCAGGCGATCGCGAAGCGGATCGCGCTCGGCGAGCTGGTGTACGCGCGGATTCGGGAGGCGCGCGGCGCGGGCGCGCTGATTCGGATCGCCGATGTCCGTGCCCGGCGGGCCGAGCTGCTCGGTGCGGCCGGGGTCGAGGATCGGAGCGGGTCGGTGCTCGAGCTGCGGGCGAGCGGCGGCCGTCACCGCGCGTGATTACCTCACGGATACAAAATTGTCACCATCCGCGCGTGAACCCTCACTCATGATCATGCGTCACACAACCACCAGAAATGGGAGGGACCCCTATGTATGACGAGCCCCCGAGACGCCCGTCTTTCACCCCGAATCCGCCGCAGGGCCAGCAGTGGCCACCTCAGCAGTATCAGGACCCGTACCCGCCGGGGCCGCCCCCGCCGCCGTACGGCCACGCTCCCTACCAGCCCTATGCGCAGCAGCAGGAGCCTTACGGCCAGCAGCCCCGGCCGCCTCAGGGGCCGCACGAGGCCTGGCGGCAGTATTACCAGCAGGCCCCCGGCCCGCAGCAGCCCTATCCACCGCAACAGCCATACGCGCCGCAGCAGCAGCAGCCTTACCAGCCGCCCGGCCAGATGCCGCCGCCGGGGCGCCGGGCCCGGCGGAAGAGCTGGATGGGCCGCCACAGGTTCCTGACCGGGCTCATCGGCCTGGCCGCGTTCGTCGGCATCATCGTGGCGGCGACATCAGGGGGCAAGCAGCCGGCCGCGCCCGCCGCCGCGGTGTCGTCCCCGGCCGCGACGGCGCAGGCCACGGCGACCGCCTCCGCCAGCGCGTCGCCGGCGTCCGTGAAAGCGCGCACCGTCGCCACGTTCACCGGGTCCGGCACCCAGAAGACGCCGCGGTTCGCCGTCACCAGCACCTGGAAGCTGGTCTACAGCTTCAACTGCGCCTCGTTCGGGATGGCGGGCAACTTCCAGGTGTTCGAGGACGGCGGCAGCGACTTCAACGGCGTGTCGGTCAACGACCTGGCCATGTCCAAGAGCAGCTCGACGTGGGCATATAGCGACGCGGGGAGCCACTACCTGGAGATCAATTCGGAGTGCTCGTGGAAGGTGAAGGTGGTCGACGAGCCGTGACCTGAACGTACACGCGGCCCGCCGGTACCAGTACCGGCGGGCCGCGTCGTAACCCCGCGACGTAACCTGGCAGTTGAGGACATTCAGGAAATGAGGCAGGGTCGATGGAAGAGAGTAACACGATCGGCGCGCGGCTACGTCAAGCCAGGCGCGAGCGCGGCATTACCCAGGAAAACCTCGCCGAGCGCTCCGCTGTCAGCATCGGCGTGATCCGCATGCTGGAGCAGGAAACGCGCACTACTGCGCGGGTAGTCACCCTGACTTCCCTGGCCAATGCACTCGGCATCAGCCTTTCGGATCTGCTCGGTCGACGTGAACGCCTCGGCCGTGACGACGGCATTCTGCGGCTGCGCGATGCCCTATTGGCTGTCGATGATCTCCCCGGTATCGACCCGGTAGGCGACCCCGACGAGGTCACCCCTGTGACGGAACTGGCCGCTGCGGTCGAGCGCGGCTGGAAACAGTACTGGTCGGGACGCCTCGACGACCTCACCGCGATGCTGCCCGGCCTAATCGGCGAGGCGCGGGTCACCGCACGCGAGGACTGCGTAGAGGCCTCCGCCTCGCTCACGCAGGCATATCAGCTCGCTGCCGACCTGCTAGCCCATGTCGGCAGCGACGACCTTGCCTTTGCGGCAGCCAAGCGGGCGATGGGCGCGGCCCGCGCGGGCAACAACGAACTCCAGTACGCCGCCGCTGCGGGAACGGCGTCGTGGGTGCTGCTGCGCCAGGCGCGAGCCGCTGCCGCCGAGCACGTCGCCCGTACTGCGGCGGCGGAGATCGAGCCGCGCCTGTCGGATGCGCGCGCAGAGCATCTGACGGTATGGGGCTCCCTGCTGCTCCAGGCTGCCGCCTGCGCCGCTGCCCGCGACGACGCGGGTGCAGTAGAGGACTACATCACCCTCACGCGGATGGCCGCGCGGGTCACCCGAGATGGCGAGCCGCTGTTCGGCGCCGATCGGTACGACTACCAGACGAACTTTGGCCGCACCCAAGTGGAGATGCAGGCGTGCTATACCTCGGCACTTCTGGGCCGCGAGAGTGCCGCGCTGCGTGCCGCGACGCGGGTGCGTCGCTCGGACCTGCGACCGATCAGCTGGGGCGCGCACAACCTGGACGTGGCGCGGGCGTCGCTGCATACCCGGCGAGGTGACGATGCGGTCGCGGCGCTGTCGCGGGCGCACGCGGTATCGGACGTATGGTTCCGCCACCAGGTTCTCGCACGCGACCTCGTCCGGGAGGCGATGGAGAACGAGCGTCGCGTGAGCCCGGCATTGCGGACGCTGGCGGACGCTGTAGGCGTTCGGTAACACGCTGCGATATACCGATTCCTAGGGGGTCATGCAGAGTACAACGCAGCGCTGCTTTTCATTAGCCGCATGCAACCCCTACCGTCATCTCCCGTACCCGTAAGGGACAACTAGGGAGGGGCGGGTAATGGCGGGCGATGAGCCAGCAAGAGGCGATGACGCCGGACTGTCGGGAAGTGACCCGGATGGGCTCGCCGCCCTCCTTCACGACTTCCGCGACGCATGGGGCATCACCCGCCCGGCGGCCGCTGGCGAGCCGTGGGTGGCCAGCCCGCGGCGCAGCGGCTTCCCGGTCGTCACCGGCGCGACGCTGCCGGAGCTGAGGATCGCGCTGGAGGTGGCTGCGGCCGCCGCCGGGCTGGACGAGATGCGTGCCATGGAGGCCGAGTTCGCCGGGTGGAACGTGTGGCGCTCAAGCGACGGGTCCTGGTGGGCGAGCCGCAGCAGCGGCCTGTCCTTTGAGCAGATCGACGCGGGCCTGCACGCCACCGTCGGCGACGTGCGCCGTCCCGTCCAGCTGCGGGCGCTCCTGGAGGACCAGGCCCGGATCGCGGAGTGGGCGGCCGGCCGCGAGTGGCAGGTGCCCGGCGCGGAGGCCCGCAA
>JBOHCG010000211.1:0-8287 GCA_050698735.1 Streptosporangiaceae bacterium
CATCCATGATGGCCGCGACCGGGGTGGAGATGGTCATGCCGTCCGCCGCCGTGGACAGCACCTGGTCCGCGCCCGCCCGCACCCCTGCCCGGCGCAGCAGCCCGGCCAGCGGCGCGCCGAGCCACCTGGCATTGCCCGCGTAGGACCCGCCTACCTCATTCGAGACGCACACAAGCGTGATGTCGGTCTCGGTCAGCGGCATCCGGAGCAGTTCCGCGAAGTCGATCTCGAGCTCCCGCTCGACCATTCCGTCGATCCGCAACGTCCACGTCTGCGGCGCCACCTGCGGCAGGATCAGATCTGTGTCGACGCGGTAGAAGCTGCTGTCCGGCGTGAAGAAAGGGGTCAGCCCGCTAATCCGGAGGTCCGTCCCGGCAGGCACGGCTGGGGCGGCTACGGCCGGGGCGGGGAGCCGCACCTGCGCCCGCGATGAGGCGATGCTGAACCGCCCGAGCAGCCGGTCCCCCAGGCCGCCGCCAGCGTGGTCGCGGCCCTCGTCCTCGGCGGCATGCAGGTCGTCACCCAGCATCGGCTCGACTCGGCCCGGGCCAGCGGCGCCGCGATCGCCAGGATCCTCGGGGCGTCCGACGCCCGGATCGAGACCATGGCGACGACTAAGGGCGGAACCGTCAGCGTGGTGGTCTCTGACCAGCAGCGAGGCGCCGTCGTCAGCACCACGGGGATGACGGCGCTGCCGACCGGCCGGGTCTACCAGCTGTGGGTGATCGACGCGTCCGGAGCGCGCTCGGCGGGCCTGCTCCAGGCGGCCGGCCAGACCGGAGCGGTGCTGGCCTCCGGCGTTCTGCCCGGGGACCGCATCGGGATCACGGTCGAGCCCTCCGGCGGGACCTCCCGCCCGACCACGACCCCCATCGTGATCCTCCCTGCCTAGCGACCATCGCCTGAGCGCACGTTCGGGCTCAACCCTGCGGAAGCATTCCCCGCGCCTTCATATGAGCCATGAGAAACGACACAGTCTCTTGGAGGGGCGTGTCAGGGACGCCGGCACCTGACTGCTCGAGCGCCAGCCGGAACGCCGTATTCCGGTACCGCTTGCCCTCCATCACCACGACTTTCGAGTGCGCGCGAGCAACAAAGTCGATGAGCGGGAAGGCTGGATCTGCGACGCTGCACAGTCTTTTCATTTCTCGCGAGAACTCCGCCATATCGACGTATCGGAACGAAAATTCGTAATCTTTGCTGATTTGCGTGGTCAGGTCGACCATGTTGAAGTACTCGTCGACCGTCACATGATAAACCGGTTCCTGAGTCTCGGTGGCGGAGGTCATGACGGCGGCGATGTTGTGCGCGGCAATGTCGACAGGCATGAAGCTGACTTGAATATCGGTGTTCGGAGCCACGCCGTACTTGATCATGAAAGAAAGCAAGCGAACTACGATGTCCGTGGAATGTCCGAATCCTGAGGTTGACGCCGTGAGAAAAGCCGGCCGACATATTCTGGCGTCAAGGCCTTGTTCGCGAGCTTGGAGTACAAGCTGTTCCGAGACCCACTTCGTCTGTGCGTAGCCGAAGTCGAGCGAGGACATTTCCGGGTTTGAGTCTCGTTCGAGGAGGTTCCGCTTGCTTGACCATCCGAAGATTGTCGTGCTTGAGACGAAGTGAAACTGCTTACGGCGCGAGGCGCACGCCAATCTAAGAAGCTCTCGAGTGCCTTCTACGTTTGCTGGCCGGAGTGCGTGATAATCCATGATGTAATCAACCCAGGCCGCATTGTGAACGATTGTGTCGATCGTTTCAGCCAACTGCAGCCAGACGCTATCTGAAAGTCCCAGCCGCGGGCTCGCCACGTCGCCGCATATCACACGTACCCGGGCATCGAAGGCCTCCGCGGTACGGAGGTCGTAAAGGCCTGCCGCCGCCAGAGCAGCCGTGAGCCGTTCGCGTGCCGCCGATGGATCGGTTGCTCGCACGAGGACTGTATAGGCCGCACTCGTCTGGCCTAGCAGGCTGCGGAGGAGAAATGGCCCGAGAAATCCGGTGCCGCCAGTCAGGAGCACGTGATTGAAGGTGCAGTCTGCTCGCGGCGCGGTACCGACGCCTGGCAGGTCGAGTAGTGCGTCCTTCCGCATTGCCGCCGCTTCGCTTTCCTCACGTTCTCGCTTGATCTCATTGAGTTCGGCGTGCAGGTGAATGGCCCAGTCAGCAGAGCCTTCTCCGAACCCGCGGACCAGCGCGGATATTGCGGAGATGGTCAGACGTTGCAGGAGCGGGATGTGCAGTGTCTCTTGCAGGTCGTGAGCATCAGCCTGGACGACCGCCCTCTCAAGGATCACCAGGAGCTCGGCTATCGCAAGAGAATCGAGGCCGATCTCGCTAGGCCTGGCGTTCTCGTCCCCGCTTAGTGCGTACGCTTCCAGAAAACGCTCGTAGTGGGCCTGAACGTCTAGGTTGTGCGCCCCGTGCAGTCCTGTTGCATCGCCGTCACGCAGATGGGTCTCGATCGTGCGCAGGGCGCCGTCCAGCCACCTGTCGCGAGTAAGGCTTCTGGCCACCTTCCCGGAGGTCGTTCTCTTGATGGCCTCGCGTCGAGCGAACACGATCGTATGCGGCCCCGCGTAGCCGTGCGCGCGGAGCGAGTGCGTAACCGCATCGGGGTGCGGCGGGTCGCCCGGATTCCGGAGACCGATGACTACAATGAGCCGCTCTTCGCCGTCTGGGCCCCGGAACGCGACCACGCTTCCGAGCTGTATTTTCTCGGAGCTGCCCTCGACGGCAGCCTCAAGATCCTCAGGATAGTAGTTCTGGCCTCTAAAAATGATGATATCTTTCAGCCGGCCGCAGACGAACAGTTCCCCCTCCCGGAGGAATCCGAGATCTCCCGTGCGAAGGTAGGCATACGCGTCGTCGGAATCGCTTATGATCGAGTTGTCAAACACCTGCTCAGAAAGCTCGGGCTTGTTCCAGTACGCCTGACACGTACTCTGACCGGCAACCCAGATCTCCCCGATTCCGCCGCCTCCGACGGCAACCCCGGTGCCTGGGTCGACGATCCGTACGTGGATCCCATCCAGGGGCTTACCGCAGCTGATCAGTTCCAGCTGCTGGTCTCCAGGCGTGTCCTCGGCAGCCATCACAACGGTACGCGCGTGAAGCGACTTTCGGTCGATCTTGACTGATCGTCGCCCCGAGTTGGCGACCGCCAGTGTGTTCTCCGCAAGTCCGTAAGCTGCCACATGCGCCGATGGGCGCAGACCGTACTTGGCGAATCGTTCCAGGAAGCTTCGGTAAGTGCTCGGCCTGACCGGCTCAGACGCATTCATGAAGACTTGTACAGAACCTAGGTCCAGGCCATCTAGTAGCTCGTCCGGGACCCGCTCAGGATCCAGGCAGTATTCGAAGCCGAAATTTGGAGATGCGGTATAGGTTGCCTTGTATCGGCTGAGCGTCTCCAGCCACAGGGCGGGTCGTCGCAGGAAGTCGAGCGGCGAGAATCCATATGTCGTGCCTCCGGCGACGGCCTGGAATAGATAATATCCGATCAAGCCCATGTCGTGAAATTGTGGCAGCCAGGACACTCCGATTGCCTGGTGGTCGACCGCTGAATGACAGTTATGGATGACGTTCTCGTGCGATACGACCACGCCCTTAGGCGCTCCGGTCGACCCGGATGTGTATTGCAAGAAGAGGGTCTGGGCTGGATTGTCGGCGGTACCACCTCGCGCGACGCCCTGTAGTCGATCGGTGGCGAGCCACTGAATGCCGAGAGGAGCGAGAGGGTCTTCCGAGTCGGCATGATCGCCGGCCTCACGACGGTCACGTCGCGCCGATCCGAGCGACGAATCCGTCAGGGCGAGTGCTGCCCCGCTGTCCAGCATCACCGACACCAGGCGTGAGGCTCCCCCTTTCGCGACTGACGTGACCGGGGGAACGGGAACGGGAATGGCCCCTATGCGCGCGCAAGCGACGAATGAGGCTACCATCTCCAGTCCCGGCGGATACACCAGCGCCACGCGATCGCCGCGCCGAAGGGCCGTTTCCTCGCGAATGTACTCCGCGAGGAAACGGGTCCTGGCTTCGAAGGATTGGTACGTGTACGTTTCGCGCGGCTTGCCGTGGCGATCAAGAAACGCACTGAAACACTTTTCGGGATGAACCGCTGCCCAGTGATCGACGTAGTCAAGGATCGTGTCCAATTGCCCCACCCCTTCTTGCGCGATAGATTGTTATGTTCCGGTCGCAGCGGCGATGCCGATGCTGGCGACAACGATAGCCGCCGGGCATGCCGGCCGCGGATCCCCGCTGCCTGGTACCTGGCCTGGCCGAGCACGGTTGTGCAGCGATATCACCGATTCTCGATGGGAGCTCGGGGCTAGTGATTCTCCACTCGGGGCACGCAGCCGCGATCGCGGGCTCAACCGCGGCCCCGTAACCCGGCCGACCCGAGCCGGCGCTCGAAGCCCGGCGGGATCACCAGGTCCTCCGGGCCCAGCTCGGTCACCGCGGACCGGCCAAGCCCGAGCAGCGCCGAGTCGATCCCGCCGCGCATAATGTCGAGTACGTTCTCCACCCCGGCCTGGCCGTTCGCGGCCAGGCCCCACAGGTACGCGCGGCCGATCATGACCGTGCGCGCCCCAAGCGCGAGCGCCTTGACCACGTCGCTTCCGCGCCTGACGCCCCCGTCCAGCAGCACCTCGACCTGGTCGCCCACCGCCGCGGCCACCGCCGGCAACGCGCGGATCGTGGCCGGAGTCCCGTCCAGGTTGTTGCCGCCGTGGTTGGAAACTGAGATCGCGCTGACTCCCGCGTCCACCGCCCGCCGGGCGTCGTCCACCCGGATGACCCCCTTCAGCATGAACGGCCCACCCCACTGCTCCCGCAGCCAGCTGACATCCGACCAGCTAGGCGGCGGCGTCCCCATCCACTCGCCGTACGCGCCGAAGAAGGTAGGCGTCGGCCCGCCCGCAACCGCCATGTTCGGCACGGTCAGGTCCGGCAGCCGTCCGGTCCGGGCAAACGCCGCAAGCCATTGCGGGCGCGCGAGCACCTCGGGCGCGAAGCGCAGCGCGGTCCGCGGGTCGATCCGCTCCGGGATGACCGGGCTGCCCCAGTCCCGGGCGTGCGAGAACGTCCAGTCCAGCGTCACGATCAGCCCGGCGGCCCCGGCCGCCCGGGCGCGCTCCATCCGCGCCAGCATCGCCTCGCGGGAGCCCGACCAGTACATCTGGAAGAACACCGGGGCGCCAGCGGCCACCACATCCTCGACCGGCTTGCTGGCGAACGAGCTCAGACCCATCGCCGTGCCGCGCGCCGCCGCGGCCCGCGCGACCGCAAGCTCGCCGTCCGGGTGGACCGCCTGCACGCCGGCGGGGGAGAGGATCACCGGCAGCGCGACCGCCTGACCGAGCACCGTCGTGTCCAGCGAGCGCGAAGCCGGCGACCCCGCTACGTGCGGCGCGAACTCCAGCTCCGCGAAGGCCACGACGTTGTCTCCGAGCGTCTGCCCCCGCTCGGATCCCGCCAGCAGCGCGCCGTACACCGACTTGGGCAGCCGCCTGCGCGCCCGCCGGCGGGCCTCGGCGACGCTCTCGAACCAGGCGCTGCCCATCAGCCGTGGCAGCCGGCCGAGCCGGGCAGCCCGGACAAGGGGGCGTCAAACCCGGCCAGCGGGCTGGAGTCACAAGCCCGCTCCGGCGGCCGCCTCCCGATCGACACAGGCACCGGCCCGCGCCGCGAGCCAGGCACCGGCCCGCGCCGCGAGCCGGACACGGGTCCGCGCCGCGAGTGATCGCCCGACGGCCTCGGCACCCCGGCCCCGCCCCCGGCACCCGCCAGCGCCAGCTCGCCGAATCCCCGCACGCACTCCGGATCGGGCCCGTCCAACGGCAGCCCGGTGAAGAACTTCGCCGCCATGCACCCGCCCTGGCACGCGTCATACGCCGAGCACGACGTGCAAGCCCCGGCAGAGGACGGCACCCGCAGCGAGGCGAACAGCGCCGATTCCCGCCACACCGCGCAGAACCCGCCGGGCAAGCGCACGTTCCCGGCAAGGAACTCCTCGTGGATGGCGAACGGGCAGGCGTACACGTCCCCGACCGGGTCGATCAGGCACACCACCCGCCCCGCGCCGCACAGGTTCAGCCCCGGCAGCGCCTGCCCGTACCCGGCCAGGTGGAAGAACGAGTCCCCGGTCAGCACGTTCTCCCCGTGCGCGAGCAGCCACGCATGCACCACCCGCTGCTGCGCAGCCGTCGGGTGCAGGGCGTCCCACACGTCCGCGCCGCGCCCGGAGGGCCGCAGCCTGGTGATCCGCAGCTGCGCACCGAGCGAATCGGCCAAGACCTTGAACGCGTCGAGCTGCCCGACGTTATGCCTGGTCACCACCACCGAGATCTTGAAGTTCCGGAACGAGGCGTCGGCCAGGCAGCGCGCCGCGCGCAGCGCCATATCAAACGACCCCGCGCCCCGCACCGCGTCGTTCACCTCGGCGGTGGCCCCGTCCAGCGAGATCTGCACGTCCACGTAGTCGCTCGCGGCCAGCATCGAGGCCACCGAGGGCGTGATCCGCACCCCGTTCGTGGAGAACTTCACCCCGACCCGGTGCTCCGTCGCGTACGAGACCAGGTCCCAGAAGTCCGGCCGCACCGTCGGCTCGCCGCCGCCGATATTGACGTAGAAGACACCCATCACCTCGAGCTCGTCGATCACCGCCCGGCATTCCGCGGTGCTCAGTTCGCGCGGATCGCGCCGCCCCGAACTGGACAGGCAGTGCACGCACGCCAGGTTGCACGCGTAGGTCAGCTCCCAGGTCAGGCAGATCGGCGCGTCCAGCCCCAGCCGGAACACCTCGACCAAAGACGCCGTCATGCGGCGGCCAAGATCATCGAGGACGCGGCCAGCGTAGCCAGCGCAGAAGCGTAGGACGGCAGCTCAGCCGGCGTGACACCCGCCGCGAGACAGGCCTCCCGCGCGCTGCGCTCCTTCTCCAGCGACCGGACCACGGCCAGCAGCTTCGGGCTTTTGAGGAACGAGAGCCTGCGGGTGCCGAAGTGGTAAAGCAGCGCCCCGAACCGTTCCGGCCGCACCGACACCTGCGGATGCAGCCGCCACGCCAGGTCCAGATCGAACGACACCTTAGTAGACACCGCACATGCCGTCGATCGAGACCTCCTCGACAAGCAGTTCCGCCTCGACTTCGTCGACCGGGTCGGCGGGGGACTCTGCAACCTGCTCAGCCATGTCGGCACTCCTTACTTCGACCGGACCGGCGTATATTCGGCACGTAGTGACAAATATCCAGAGGCCCACACTAACTTCACCGCCGTGACGCAAACAAGACCCGGACCGACAAAACCCAGGCCACGCGGACGCCCGCCGGGCACAAGCGCCCGCCAGCTTGAGCTGATCGCGCTGCGGCTGTTCACCGAGCGCGGCTTCGAGGAGACCACGGTCGAGCAGATCGCCGCGGCGGCGGGCGTGAGCCGGCGCACGTTCTTCAGGTACTTCGACTCCAAGGCCGCCGCGCTGTGGCGCGCCTTCGACGGCGAGGTCCGCGCGCTGGCCTCCGCGTTCCGCGCGGTACCCGAGGACGTCCCGCTGATGGACGCGATCCGCCAGGTAGTCGTCGGCGTCAACCACTACGGCGCGCAGGACGTGCCCGAGCTTCGCACCAGGATGAACCTCATCGGCTCGGTGCCCGCGCTCGCGGCCAGCGCGGCCAGCCACTACGACGCGTGGGAGCGCGCGGTGAGCGAGTTCGCCGCCCGCCGCCTCGGCCAGCCCGCCGACTCGCTGTACCCGCTGGCCATCGGCCGCAGCACGCTGGCCGCCTGTCGCGCCGCCTACGACAGGTGGCTGGCCCGCGCGGACGCCGACCTCACCCTGTACCTTGACGCCGCGCTGCGCGCGCTTGCCGCCGGCTTCGGCGAGGCTTCGGTGGCAGAGAAACCACCGTTCGTTCGATAAAATAGAAAATCTTTTTTAATCTATCCCCCCCCACCGCGGCCGCCGACTTCGCGGCCAAGGCGGTCGCGTACGGGATGCCCGGCGTCCGGGTGGACGGCATCGACGTGTTCGCGGTGCACGAGACCGCCGCGGCGGCGGTCGCCCGCGCCCGCGCCGGGGACGGCCCGTCCCTGATCGAGGCCGTCACCCTGCGCATGCACGGGCACGCCGAGCACGACCCGGCCGACTACGTGCCGCGGGAGCTGAAAGAGGAGTGGGCCAAGCGCGATCCGGTGCAGGAGGCCGGCGCCCGCTCGTCTCATCCGTACCAGCGCCATGCAACGGCACAGGTAGTGGGTGTGGCACCGCATACAGAAATCGGTAT
>JBOHCG010000211.1:8297-11534 GCA_050698735.1 Streptosporangiaceae bacterium
GTGCCACACCGATTACCTCCCCGGGCCGGGGTGCCGCACGAAGATCGACCGCCTAAGCTCTGGCAGGGCAGCCCATCGACGTTCAAGGGGGATCAATGACCGACGCGGAAGGCCGCGTGACCTCGGTGCGTGACTTGGCGGACCGCTTCCACCAGCGCTGGCTCGAGGAGAATCCGTTCACGGCCTCCATGTACGGCATCCCCGGATACGACGACCGCGTCCCGGACGACAGCGAGCGGGGCCAGCAGGCCTGGCGGGCCGAGATCTCCCGGTACCTGGAAGAGGCGGCCGCGCTCGAATCAGGGCCGCTCACCCCCGCCGACGCCGTCACGCTCGACTGCACGAAGGAGGCGGCAACCAACGAGCTTGAGACCATCGACATGGCCCGGGCGGAGTACACGGTCACCGCGATGCCGTACTCGGGGCCCGCGGCCTTCCTGGCGGCGGGCGCCCGGACGGTACTGCTCAACCCGGCCGCGGCCGAGGACTACCTCACCAGGCTGCGGCGCAGCGGCGCCTGGATCGACCAGAACTGCGACCGGCTGCGGGCCGGAGCGGGCCGGGGGCGGTTCCCCGTGGCTCCGCTCATCGAGGAGGCCATCGGCTGGGCCGACGGCGTGCTGGCCGCACCGGGCATCGGGCCGATACTGTCACCCGCGCCGCCGCAGGGCTGGGACGGGGCGCCGGCGTGGGCGGATGAACGCCGGGCGATCAGCGAGGAGGTCGTGAGGCCGGCCCTGGCGAGGTGGGTCGCCGCCATCTCCGAACTGCTCCCGCGCGCCCGGCCGTCGCAGCAGGCAGGCCTTGTGTACCTGCCCGGCGGCGATGAGGACTACGCAAGGGCGATCCGGATCTACACGACCCTCCCGCTCTCAGCCGAGCAGCTTCACCAGACCGGCCTCGATCACGTCGCCGCGCTGGAGGCCCGGGCCGTCGAACTAGGCGCGAGCCTGGGGCTGTCCGGCCTGTCCGAGGTGTTCGATGCGCTGCGGGACTCGGCCGGCAAGATCCCGCCGGAGCAGGCCATCGGCCAGGCCCTGGTCGCGGTGCAGCGGGCCGAGGCGCGGGCGCCGGAATTCTTCCCGCAGCCCCTCCCGCCGCCGTGCGCCGTGACACCGATGCCGGAGGTCGTGGCGCTCAGCGGCGCGGCGCCGCACTACACCCCGCCCCGCCTGGACGGCGGCAGGCCGGGCACGTTCTGGTTCAACACCGAGCGGCCCACCCCGGGCACCGGCTGGGATGTCGAGGTGGTGGCCTTCCACGAGGCGGTGCCCGGGCATCACCTGCAGCTTTCCCGCCTGCAGCTGCTCACGGAGCTTCCGGCGCTGCAGCGCCAGCGCAGCCTGGCGGTGTTCTCCGAAGGGTGGGGCCTGTACGCCGAGCAGCTGGCCGAGGAGACCGGACTCTACGCCGATGATCACGCGCTGCTCGGCTCGTTCTGCACGTCGCTGATGCGGGCCGCGAGGCTGGTGGTGGACACCGGCCTGCACGCGTTCGGCTGGAGCCGGGAGCGGGCGCTGGAGTTCCTGGTGGAACACGTGCCCATGGCGCGGGAGATCCTGGCCGCCGAGATCGACCGGTACGTGGTGATGCCAGGGCAGGCGCTGGCCTACCTCACCGGCAAGCTCGAGATCCTGCGGATCCGGGAGGAGGCCAGGGGGCGGCTGGGCACGGAGTTCTCGCTGCCCGCGTTCCACGCCGCCGTGCTGGACCACGGATCCCTCCCGATGCCGACCCTGGCCCGCAGCATCGCGGGCTGGCTTGATCAGCTGGAGCCGCCCGACGGCCGCTGACCTGCCAGGTCACGCGACAGCACCGCCGGGCGGACGACGTTTACCCGACTGCAGCGTTCGAGCCATTGACAAGGCCGCACACGCAACGCAATCTTTGGGGTGGATCATCAGGTTGGGGGGCTTTCGTCACGACCGGTTACGAACTGGGCGGGAGAATCCCGGTTAGGGGCTCCTTCCGGCAGGATGACATTTCAGGTGCCGCGCGACGTGGGGGATTTTGATGGTGCTGGTAACCATTGCCATGCAGATGCGTAGCCGCGATGGCGCCTCCAGGGGCGCCTGGGGCATCGCGGCCGACATGCGCGGGCGGCGGTTCTGATGGCGGGCCCATCAGGCGATGCCCAGGGCACGCCCCGCACCGGACAGGATCCTCAGTCGCCCGGGCCGAGCCCGGACCCGCAAGCGGGCGGGGACGCCATGACACCCGACTACGGTGATCGTTACTCGGCCGAGCAGCCCTGGACGTGGGCCCAGGTCACCTCCGCGGCGCAGCGACCGAGCGAACCGAGCCCCCCAGTCGACGGCGAGAGTTACAGCCCGCCGGTAGCAGGCGAGAGCTACATCCCGCCTGTCCCCGTTACCCCGCCCCAGGGCCAGGAACAGCTTTCCCGGCAGGGCTGGCGGGCGCCCGGATACACCGAGCTGAAGGTGCTCGGGTCGGGCGGGTTCGGTGAGGTCGTGCTGGCCAGGCATGACATCTCGGGGATCCAGGTCGCGATCAAGTACCTGCGGCGCAGCGTGCTGGAGGACAGGCAGTTCGCGGAGATGTTCCGCGCGGAGGCGCGGGTGCTTGCTTCCATGCAGGACCCGCACGTGGTCCGGCTGTATGAGTACATCGAGACGCCGGACGGCGCGGCGATCGTGATGGAGCTGGTGGACGGGGTCTCGCTGCGCCAGATCCTGTCCCGGCAGGGACGGACCAGCGCGGAGGCGGCGCTTGTCGTCCTGCAGGGGTCGCTGCTCGGGCTGGCCGCGGCGCACCAGCGGGGGGTGGTGCACCGGGATTACAAGCCGGAGAACGTGCTGGTGGGCGGGGACGGGGTCAGTAAGCTGACCGATTTCGGCATCGCGGCGCGGACGGGGGAGCGGGCGCTGCCGGCGGGGACGCTGGCGTATGCGCCGCCGGAGCAGCTGGCCGGCGGTCCGGCGACTCCGGCCACGGATGTGTACGCGGCGACCGCGACGTTCTATGAGTGCCTGATCGGCCGTCCGCCGTTCACCGGGGACACGGCGGAGGCGCTGCTGTGGCAGCACACGTCGCAGCCGGTGCCGCTGGAGCCGGTACCGGTTCCGCTGAGGCCCATGGTGGCTGCCGGGATGGCCAAGAACCCCTCGGCCCGGCCGCCGGACGCCGCCACCTTCGTGGCCGGGCTCAACGCGGCGGCGGCGGGGGCGTACGGGCCGGACTGGGAGCGGCGGGGCCGGTCGCATCTGGCTGAGGCGG
>JBOHCG010000212.1:0-11524 GCA_050698735.1 Streptosporangiaceae bacterium
TCCCGACTGGCCCGCGGCGAGAAGTGACGCATCGCCGCGATCCACATCGTGGGCAATTCGGACAGGTTGCGCCACGCGCTAGCTGACCGGATAAGCAAGCGGTTTGCCGGCGAAGAACGCCGCCAAATTGGCGATCACGCAGTCCTGCATGGCTTGGTGCGACTCGAGCGTATGGCCGCCGATATGAGGGGTCAGCACCACGGCAACCGGGCACTACTCGATAGGGGCCGCGAGGCTGACCACACCTCCCGCGCCGAGTTGCGTGAGCCTGCCCGCGCCGCCCGCCGGCACCGGCGGCTCCGGGTCCGGCGGTGGGTCCGGCGGTGGGTCTGGCACGACCGTGTCAGGCAACGGCTAAGACATCGGACGGGGGCGCCGGGCGGCGGCTGCAGCCATCCATCGAGGACGGCCTCGCGTCGCCGTCCGGACGGTCGTCCTATTCACTCCATACGGCGACCGCTCACCCCTCGGCGGCCTGCCTCAGCAGGCGCCACAACTCCTCGACGTCTCGGCGCTCCGTGCGCTCCGCTCCGATCGACACCCGCACCGACCACGTGCCGTCCAGCATCGACGGCGTGATAAGCGCCGCGCCCGACGCGTTGACCGAATCCGCCCAGGACAGCGTGTGCGCATCGAGCGCCTCCGCGTCCAGCACCTCGCCGGCATCGCAGACCGTGCCGTCGGGCTCGTGCCTGAGCACCACGGTCTGCAGCACCACCGGGGCAAGCACCCGCCACCCCGGCGTCGAGGAGACCTGCTCGGCGAGCCAGCGGGCGTTATCCAGGTCCCGCCGCAGCCTGGCCCGGATCGCCTCGGCCCCGTCCAGCCTGAGGTGGAACCACAGCTTGAGCGCGCGAAACCGCCGGCCGAGCGGGATGCCCCAGTCCTTGTACTGGGTCACCTCGCCGTCAACGGCCGAACGCAGGTAGGAAGGGTCCGTCGACATGACCCGGATCAGGTGCCCCGGGTCGGCGACGTACAGCAGCGAGCAGTCCAGGATGGTGCCCAGCCACTTGTGCGGATTCCAGGCCAGCGAGTCCGCGCCCTCCACGCCGTCGACCAGCCACCGCATCTCGGGCAGCAGCAGTGCCGAGCCCGCCATCGCGGCATCGACGTGCACCCACATTCCGTACTCGCGGGCCAGAGGGATGATGGCCGCCAGCGGGTCAACGGCCGTGGTGCCGGTGGTGCCCACGTTGACCACCACGGCCGCAGGCCGCAGCCCGGCCGCCACGTCAGCCGCCAGCATGTCAGCCAGGGCCTCGGCACGCATTGCATACGTGACCGGGTCCACGTCCACGAACCGAAGGTTGTCCTGCCCGTAGCCGGCCAGCGACACCGCCTTCAGGACCGAGGAGTGCGCGTGCCGCGTGGTGTAGACGGTCAGCGGCGCGTCCTCGGCCTGCAGTCCGCCGCGTGCCTCGGAGTAGTTCGTCGCGCGCTCGCGCGCCGCGAGCAGGGCGACCAGGCACGCGCTGGACGCCGTGTCCTGGATGACGCCCTTCCACGACTCCGGCAGCGCCGTCAGCTCGCGCAGCCACTCGACCACGACCTCCTCGACCTCGGTCAGCGCGGGGGCGGACTGCCACGTGATGCCGAGCGCGCCGAGCCCGGAGGAGGCCAGGTCGCCGAGCACGGAGGCGAGGGACGCGTTGGACGGGAACCAGCCGAAGTAGCGGGGGTGCTGCACCAGGGTGATGCCGGGGACGACAACCTCCTCGAGGTCGGCGAGCACCCGGCCGAACGGCTCGCCCTCCTCCGGAGCCCGATGAGGCAGCTTCCCCGCCACCTCGCCGGGTCCCACCTGCGCCAGAACCGGCAGTTCCGGGATCCTGGCACGGTAATCGGCGATCCAGTCGATCAGCTCATGACCGGCTGCCCGGAACTCCTCGGGCCCCATATCGCATCTCCCTAGCGGATCCTAAGCGGGCAGGTGCATCCCCAGCCCGAGGCATAGCAAGCAGCGTACTCACGCATACCGCCGTTAGTCTTGAACCAAATCACCCGGCGTCGCAGGAGGCCAGATCATGGCATCGTCAGTCCCCGTGATCGACCTCACCCCCTGGCAGACCGGCGACGAGCAGGCCCGTTCCGCCGTCGCTGCCGAGGTCGACGCCGCGCTGCGCAGCGTCGGCTTCTTCCTGCTCAGCGGCCACGGCGTGCCCGACGATCTGCGCAGGCAGGTCCGGACCCAGGCAAGAAGCTTCTTCGCGCTGCCCAAGGAAGCCAAGCGACGCTACGCCGTCACCGTCGCCGGCCGCGGCTGGCTGCCCCCCGGCGTGGAGGCGAACGGCTACGCCGAGGGCACGCAGACCCCGCCGGATCTCAAGGAGTCGTTCGCGGTCGGCGCCGACAAGCAGACCGGCGACCCCGAGGTCGACGGCTACTGGTTCCAGCCCAACGTCTACCCATCCGAGGTACCTGGCCTTGAGCCGGCCGTGGTCGCCTACCTCCGGCAGATGTGCGCGCTCGCGGACGAACTCCTCGTGCTGTGCGCCGCCGCGCTCGGCCTGGAACCCGACTTCTTCACCCGGCACACCGGGCACGCCACGCACACGATGAACATCAACTGGTACCCGCCGATGGACATCGCCGGCCGGCCGGAGCCCGGCCAGTTCCGCATCGGCCCGCACACCGACTTCGGCACCGTCACCATCCTCGACCGCGAGCCGGGCCGCGGCGGCCTGCAGATCTGGACCGAGCAGGACGGCTGGGAGGACGCCGCCTACCAGCCGGGCGCGTTCACGATCAACACCGGCGACCTGCTCGCCCGCTGGAGCGGCGCCCGCTGGAAGTCCAACCGCCACCGCGTCCTGCCGCCCCAGGCGCAGGCCCCAGACGAGGACCTGGTCTCGCTCGTCTACTTCTACGAGGCCGACCACGACGCCGTGATCGAGGCCCTCAAGCCCCCCATCGGCAAGCCCAACGACTACGCCCCCGTAGTCTCCGCCGCCTTCCTCAAAGAACGCCTGGACGCCATCACCATCGGGTAGCCGCCGCCCCGCCCACCTTGGCGCCCATGGTAAAATCCTTAGCAGAGCTAAGAAATAATCCGCGCCAAGCACACCGTTAGGGAATCCGTGCCCGCCCGCCAGATGGTCTCGTCGCTGCGCCAGCGGAACTACCGGTTGTTCTTCTTCGGCCAGCTGGTCTCAGTCGCCGGCACCTGGATGCAGACAGTGGCCCAGTCGTTCTTGGTGCTCGACCTCACCCACAGCGGAACCCAGCTTGGCCTCACCACCGCGGCCAGGTTCCTGCCGATGTTCCTGTTCGGCCCGCTCGGCGGCGTGTTCGCCGACCGGATGGACAAACAGCGGGTGCTGTACGTCACCCAGACGCTGTCCGGCCTGCTCGCCGCGGTGTTCGCCGTCACGGTCGGCACGCACACCATCAACCTGCCGATCGTCTACGCGCTCGCCGTCGCCCTCGGCTTCGTCAACGTCTTCGACAACCCGGCGCGGCAGAGCTTCATCTCCGAGATGGTCTCCGCCGACGATCTGCCGAACGCGGTCACGCTCAACTCCGTGGCGATGAACATGGCCCGGGTCTTCGGCGCTGCCCTCGGCGGCGTGATCGCCGCCGCCATCGGCCTGGCCCTGTGCTTCGCCCTCAACGCGGTAAGTTTCGGCGCCGTGCTGGTTTCCCTCGCCGCCATGCACAAGAACGAGCTGTTCACCGCCAAGCGCGTGACAAGGCAGAAGCGCCAGGTCAGGCAGGGCCTCAGCGACGTCAGGCAGACCCCCGAGCTGCTCGTACCGCTGCTGCTCATCGCCGTCGTCGGCACGCTGGCCTGGGAGTTCCAGGTCACGTTGCCGCTGATGGCCACCAAGGTCTTCCACCAGGGCGCCGCCGCGTACGGCCTGATGGCCTCGGTGATGGGCGCCGGGGCGGTCGTCGGCGGGCTGATCTCCGCCGCTCGGTCGCGCCCCCGGGCCCGCGCGCTGTGCCTGGCCGCCATCGGCTGGGGCATCGCGATCCTGGCCGCGTCGGCCGCGCCCAACCTGACCCTCGAGCTTGTCGCCATGGTCTTCGTCGGCTACGGCAGCATCACGTTCAACTCGATGGCCAAGACCACCCTCCAGCTCGCGGCCAAGCCGACGATGCGCGGCCGGGTGATGGCGCTGTGGGCACTAGCCTGGCTCGGCTCGACGCCGGTCGGCGGCCCGATCGTGGGCTGGATCGGCCAGAACGTCGGCGCCCGCTGGTCTCTTGTGGTCGGCGGCGCGGCCACGCTGATCTGCGGCATCCTGGCCCTTCCCGCGCTCGCCAGGATCGACCGCCGGACCCGACTGATGAGTTCCCTCCCCGAGGTCCGTTACAACGGACGAGACTCGAACGAGAACGAAAACAGGGAGGAACCCGATGAGCAGCCAGCCGTTCGTCACGTGCCTGTGGTTCGACACTGAAGCCGAAGAGGCCGCGAACTTCTACACCGGAATCTTTAAGGACTCCAAGCTCGGCAAGGTGCACCGTCACACCGAGGCAGGCCCGGGCCCGGAGGGCACCGCCCTGCTGGTCGAGTTCGAGCTGAACGGGCAGAAGTTCAGCGGCCTGAACGGCGGCCCGCAGCACAAGTTCAACGAGGCGGTCTCGATCGTGGTCCCGTGCGAGGACCAGGCCGAGGTGGACTACTACTGGAGCCACCTGTCCGAGGGCGGCAGCGAGATCGCCTGCGGCTGGCTGAAGGACAGGTACGGCCTGTGCTGGCAGATCGTGCCCACCGCGTTCTTCGAGATGATGAGCGACTCCGACCAGGCCAAGGTGGCCAGGGTCACCCAGGCCATGCTCGCGATGACGAAGCTCGACATCGCCGCGCTGGAGCGCGCCTTCGCAGGAGAATAACCATCAGGTAACCGGTGAACCCCCGGCCTGGCCAGCACGTATTCAGAAGTATGGGGAGCGTGAGGGGATTGTCACTGCCCCGGCGGTCCGTATCTGGGACCGCCGGGGCGGCCCTGCTGGTCGCATCCGGCGCCATCCATCTGGACCTTTACCTGACCGGCTACCGGACGATACCGACCATCGGCTGGCTGTTCCTGCTGCAGGTGATCGCCGCCTTCGCCCTGGCCGTGGCGATAGGCGCGGTCAGCATCCGGCCGAAGGCCCTGGCCGACGCCGAGTTCACACTGGCCGCGGCGTCCGGCGCCCTGTTCGGCCTGGCGACCCTCGGCGGCTACCTGCTGTCGCTGCGCGTGGGCCTGTTCGGCTTCACCGAGGTGCGCACCACGGCCGGCATCGTCGCCGGGATCATCGACGTGGCCATCCTCGCCGCGCTCGCCGTGGCCATCGGCTCCGGCCCGGTCAGCCTGGGTGTGCACAGGTCGGTGCCGGCCCGCCGCGCCTTCCCGGCCCGCCGCGCCTACCCGGCCCGCCGCGCCTACCCGGCCCGCCGCGCCCTCCCGCTCATCGCGGCTGTGTCGGTCATCGCGCTCGTCCTGCTCGCCGTCGACGTGGCCAGCCCCAAGACCCAGGTCACCGCCCCGGTCGCCTCCGGCACCGCGACCCTGCAGGCAAGGAGCATCGGCGGCGAGATGGTGCTCACCGACACCCAGGGCCGCACGCTGTACTCCTTCGCCCCCGACTCGCCGAACAAGTCCGTGTGTTACGGCAGCTGCGCCGCCTACTGGCCGCCGGTTACCGGAGCCGCCACCGCTGGACCCGGCGTCACCGGCACGATCGGCACGATCAAGCGGACCGACGGCACCACCCAGCTCAGCTACGACGGTCATCCGCTGTACACCTACATCGGCGACAGCGCGCCGGGCCAGGACAAGGGCAACAACATCAACCTGAACGGCGGCCTCTGGCTCGTCGTGCCCGTCTCGGCCGGGTAATCGAGCTCGCTACCGCCCCCGGCCTGGGAATCACCGTTATTTAGCCGAACGAGCATTTATTCCGCCAAACGAGCCATGGTGCCACCCCCGCCCATCAGCGTTCTCCAGGGACGCACCCGGCGCAGCGCGCTTCAGGCCCGGCCCATCACGCTATTTGGAACGTTCTGCCGATTCCAAACTCCTGCTCCAAGTGGGGCGAACTAGCCAGAAGCGGCATTTGCGTGATAAGTTCTTGCCGCATACTTCTGGGACGGAACCGGTGGGGGGACTGATGGGCATGCTTTTCGCCAGATCGAGAGCACTGCTGACAATCGTCGCACTGTCGATGATCGCCGCTACTTGCAGCGTATCCACGGCCTATGCGGTCCCGTCGTCGGCCGGTGCGGCAACGGCGAGCATCGCAGCTTCTCACGGACTCGTCGTATCCGCTGCATCTGCCGCCTCATCCTCGGGGCAATGCACCTTCGTGAGTGGGCCAACGTGCCAGAGCGCGGATCCCACCGTGACAGTCAGCATCACCTACCACGGAACCGTGTCCGACTGCTTCTTCACCTGGAACGTGGACTGGGGCGACGGGTCGAGCACACAAACCAACCAGAGTGATCCGCCCGACGGCCTCGTGCCACTGACGAAACACACCTATAAGGCTCCGGATATCTACGCCATCACCATTGTCGGCCAGGCGACGAATCGTTGCACGGCAACGGGCGGCAGCTACACGTTCACGTTTGTGCCGGCCCAGCAATCGCCGAACTTCGTCTGTGTCACCGGGCCTGGTGGCAGCTGCCTGGAGCCCGGTGACGGCGTGCCTGTACAGAAAACCTGGACGCCCAACCCGCCTGACTGGCTTACTTCCCCGGTCACGGGTGGCTGCGTGCTGGAGTTCATTCCGGGTGCTGATGTGTTCGATTTCCTCGAAGACCTGGGGAATGCCGTGCAGTATGACGAGTCCAACGGAAACTTTTTCGTCTTGCTTAAGGGAACGTTCGTTGATAGCTGCTCGGAGCTTGTCTATGACCTGCTCACGCACAAGCCCCTTGGGCAGGGCCTTTCGAGAAGTGCGGGCCTGCGGCAGGGCGGGGACCAGCCAGCCGACGTGAGCTTGGCTGTTGCGGCGGCCGGCACGCCGACCCTGTTCAAGACGGTCGCCAAGTCACAGCTTAAATCAATAGAGAAGCTGCCATTTTTGCGTCAGCGTTTCGGCTACGCGGTCGCAGAATTCGGATCGGAAGCAGCTCTCACGCTGAAGTATAAGACTGCCTGGAGTAGCGGAACGCAAAAGAGCATGGTGTGCCAACTGAAGCACGGCGGCTATCGCTGCAACTGGCGTTTCCAGCACAGCGGCAGTCTCTTTACGGGCTACGTCCTCATCAGCGTGGCAGGTCAACGCTATCGCCTCGAAACCGTGGTTCAGCAATCCTGACGCGCCGTGGCCTCCTCGGCGAAGGCCCCGGTGCGCAACAACATCAACCTGAGCGGTGGCCTGCTCCTCATCGTGCCCGTCTCGGGAGGATAATAGGGCTCCTGCGTCCCCAGGTGGGCGACACTAGTCGCGCTTTTCGGCCACGCAGTGGTTGACGCACTCGCCGAGGCCCTCGATCCAGGTGCGCATGACGTTGCCCGGCCGCAGGTAGACGGGCGGCTTCCTGGCGTCGCCGACGCCGCCTGGGGTGCCGGTGGCGATCAGGTCGCCGGGCCGCAAGGTGACCGCCTGGCTCGCGTAGGCGACGATCTCGGCCGCGCCGAACAGCAGGTCCGAGGTCCGCGACTGCTGCATGACCACGCCGTCGACCTCGCACCTGACCTCGAGGTCCGGCGCGGGTCCGAGTTCGCCAGCGGTTAGCAGGTAGGGCCCGACCGGCGTGCTGCGCTGGAATATCTTGCCCTGCAGAAACTGCGTGGTGCGCCGCTGCCAGTCCCGCATCGACACGTCGTTGACCACCGTGTACCCGGCGATGGCCGCCTCGGCCTCCTCGACCGAGGCCCGGTACACCGGGGCACCGATGACGACGCCGAGCTCGACCTCCCAGTCGACCCGCTCGCTGATCGACGGGATCACCAGGTCGTCTCGCGGCCCGAGCAGTGTGTCGGCGAACTTGGCGAACAGCGTCGGGTACTCAGGCGCCTCCCGCCCGGTCTCCAGAATGTGCGCCCGGTAGTTCAGCCCGACGCAGATCACCTTCCCCGGCCGCGTCACCAGCGGCGCGAAGTCCGCCCCGTCCACCGGAACCGGACGTGCTCCCTCCCGTGCCAACTCCAGCCCCTCGGCCCCACCCACCAGCATCTCGCCCACGTCCCCGGCCGCCAGCGGAACCAGAACATCCCCGTCCACCCGCGCCGCGGTAGTCCCAAACTCGGTCCGGATCGTCGCATATCGCATACCGCCGACTCTAGCCCCCGCTATAACGAGTTGGCTGAGCGGTGGCGCGCACCGACAATCGCTGCGTGACGATTGACTATGAGTGGCGCGACGAGTTCGACAACGCGGAAGTCAACACCCTGCACGCCGAGGGCTTCGACCACCGCCTCCTCGGCATCGACTGGCACACCCAGCTACACCGGCACAGTCTTGGCTGGGTCTGCGCCCGGCAATCTGGCGAGCTGGTCGGCTTCGTCAACGTGGCCTGGGACGGGGGAGTCCATGCCTTCATCCTGGACACCCTCGTGGCCAGCCGCGCCCGGCACCACGGCATCGGCACCGAGTTGATCGTCGTAGCAGCCGAGCATGCCAGGGCCGCCGGATGCGAATGGCTCCACGTCGACTTCGAGGATCACCTGGCCGCGTTCTACTACCAGGCCTGCGGCTTCGCCCCCACCACCGCCGGCCTCATCGCCCTGCCACCCGCCCCCGCCAGCCGAGCCCCCGCCACCCAGCGTCCCGCATGAGCGCCATGGTGGTGGCATGACCCGTCGGCCGCGGCATCCGGCGTGACCGGCTGGCATGCTGATGGCATGACCTACCGGGCCGGTGCGCTGGCCGCCGGGGCCGGGCTGCTGGGCCTGGCCGCTGACGCGGCGACAAAGGCGTGGGCGTTGTCCGTGCTGCGCGACGGCCACCGCATCACCGTGCCGGGCGACCTGCTCCGGCTGCAACTGGTCACCAACCACGGCGCGGCCTTTGGCCTCGGCGCCGCCTACGAGCCGCTCGTGGCCGTGATCAGCGCCGCGTTGGTCGCCCTGCTCGTGATCTGGGCATGGCGGGCGACCGGCCTCTTGGAGAAGACCAGCGCCGCCCTTGCCGCCGCTGGTGGAATCGGCAACCTCGCCGACCGTATGTTCCGCCCCCCGTCCTTCCTGCATGGCGCCGTGGTCGACTGGATCCACGTCTCGTTCTACGGCCCGACGTTCAACCTGGCCGACGTCTTCCTCCGCATCGGCGTCGTACTCGCCGCAGCCGCCTGGCTCTGGCACCACCGACCACAGCCTCACCTCCAGCCCCAGCTCCGAGCCCACCCAAACAACAACGATGGACCATCATCGTTGTCATAGCCACGACGAGGGTCCATCGTCGTGGCCCGCGGGGCGAGCCAGCAGGCCCGCGGGGCGAGCCAGCAGGGCCCGCCACGGGCGAGCCTGGTTTAGGGGCGGGCCAGGCAGATATTCTGCGGACCATGACCGCCCTGCCTTCCAGGCCCGGCAAGATCGTCGCGGTGCATGCCAGCTACCGGAGCCGCGCCGCCGAGCGGGGCACGATGCCGGCCTGGCCGTCGTATTTCCTCAAGCCCACGTCGGCCCTGGCGGAAAGCGGCGATCCGGTTGTGCGACCGCCCGGGTGCGAGCTGCTGGCGTTCGAGGGCGAGGTCGCGCTGGTGATCGGGCGCCGCGCGCTGCGGGTCAGCGCCGCGGACGGGTGGGATCACGTCGCCTGGGTAACGGCCGCGAACGACTTCGGCCTGTACGACATGCGCTACGCGGACCGGGGCGGCAACGTGCGGTCTAAGGGGACCGACGGCTTCGCCCCGATCGGCCCGCGGCTGATCGACGCGCGGTCCGTCGACCTGGCCGCGCTGCGCCTGCGCGCCTGGGTCAACGGGGAACTGGCCCAGGATGCCTGGCCGCTACGGGACATGCTGTTCGGCTTTGGCGACATCGTGGCCGATCTGTCCCGGCTCCTCACGCTGGAGCCCGGCGACGTGATCCTCACCGGCACGCCCACCGGCTCGACCGTGGTGAACCCCGGCGACGTCGTGGAGGTCGAGGTCAGCGCGGGGGAGCAGTCCTCGGGCCGGCTCCGCAGCCCGATCGTCGAGGCGGACTACGTCCTCCAGCCGCTGGGCGCCATGCCCCGCGCCACCGACGCCGAACGCGAGGCCGCCTACGGCGCCCGCGCCTGGAGCGCCCGCAGAGTCACCAGCATCCAGGGCGCCGCCAGCAGCCAGGGCGCCGCCAGCAGCCAGGGCGCCGTCAGCAGCCAGGGCGACAACAGCAGCCAGGGCGACAACAGCAGCCAGGGCGACAACAGCAGCCAGGGCGACAACAGCAGCCAGGGCGACAACAGTGGCCAGGGCGACAACAGTGGCCAGAGTGACGACAGTGGCCAGAGTGACGACAGTGGCCAGAGTGACGACAGTGGCGTGGTTGGCCGAAGCGACGTCGGCGGCGCAGGCGCCGGAATGCAAGGCGCCCCGCCCGCCGACATCCTCGACGGGCTGCGCGAGGTGTCCACCGCGACGCTGGCCGCCCAGCTGCGCAAGCGGGGGCTGAACGGCCTCACCCTGGACGGCCTGCGCTCCACCCGCCCGGACCTGCGCATGGCCGGCTACGCGAGGACGGTGCGCTACCTCCCGCTGCGCGAGGACCTATCCGCCAGCCACAGCGCGGGGATGAACGCGCAGAAGCGCGCGATCGAGCAGATCCGCCCGGGGGAGGTGCTGGTCATCGAGGCACGCGGCGACCAGACCGCAGGCACGGTCGGCGACATCCTGGCGCTCCGCACCCAGGTCCGCGGCGCGGCCGGGATCGTCACCGACGGCGCGATCAGGGACAGCGCGGCGCTGGCCGAACTGGAGATCCCCACCTATCACGCGGCCGTCCACCCAGCCGTCCTCGGCCGCAGGCACGTCCCATGGGAAACAGACGTCACTGTGGCCTGCGCGGGGGTCACGATCCAGCCCGGCGACATCCTGGTCGGCGACGCCGACGGCGTGGTCGTGCTGCCGCCGCCGCTCGCCGCCGAGGTCCTCGCCGACGCGCTCGAACAGGAACGCCAGGAGCAGTTCATCGCCGCCCAGGTCGCCGTCGGCGAGCCCATCGACGGCCTCTTCCCCCTCACCGACCGCTGGCGCCCCGCCTACGAAGCCTGGCTCAAGCAACACGAGCCCCACGAGTCGCCCACCCCGCCCCCCAGCGAGCAAGCCCAACCGCAACAATGTAAGGACGTGACGATTATAACCGCTACAACCTCACATCGTTGCGATCCGTCCGACCCCAGCCATGCGACCACCGGGACTGGTGATACGGCCGGGAACTAGTACCACGGCCCGTTCTGAATAAAGAAAAAAGGAGCACCAGCGGTGACGAGCACAACGGCCGACAAGCTCAGCCCGCCGGAAGGCCTGCCGACCGTGCTCGAGCACTTCATCGGCGGTGCGCCCGCCGCCAGCGCGGACGGCGCGGCGTTCGAGGTCGCGGACCCGGTGACCAACGGGCCGTACGCCACCGTCGCGGCCGGCGGCCCGCAGGACGTAGAC
>JBOHCG010000213.1:0-11506 GCA_050698735.1 Streptosporangiaceae bacterium
GCCGCGGCGGCCGCCGCGGTCTTCACCAGGCGCATCCCACTGTCTTGGCCCGGCCATCCGCCCGGACTCGTCCGGCTGCTCGAAGGCGATCTCTACGTGCTCTGCGGCCTGGCCGTGCTGGCGGGCACGGCCCTCGCCCTCATCCGGGAGCGAGCCCAGGCGGCCAGACGGCCCGCTAAGACGCCCAGGACGCTCCCCGCGGTCCTCCCGCCTGGTCGGGGACTCGTCTCGTTCGGCGCATCCGGCCGCCGGAAGGCACCGCCCATTCGGGGGTTCTCACCCAAAAGATCTTTTGGCCGAACGGGCCGTGGTTTACCGCCCTGGCACCACGCAAACCCGCCGGTCGCTCACCCGCTTAGAGCGGCGGAACAGGACCGGTGCCAGGCTGTGGCTAGTGTCGGCCGCCGCTGGCCGGCACCGGATGGCGGAGGTGGGCATGGTGGGTCGTGATGCGCTGCGAGAGTATGTGCGCGGATCGTTGTGGGTGCTGCCCACGCTGTCGGCGCTGACCTGCTGCACTCGCCCGGCGCCCGCTCGGCACTCACGTCGCCCGCGATGGCCTGGGAGTGGTGATCGTACCGGCCCGCCGGTTCCCGGACTACCTCGCGGTAATGTGCGGGCTCATCCGCCGCTACGGGGCCGGCGAGCCGACCGTGGCGCACGCGCTGCTGCGCCTGCTCGGTAACTGCGCCGCCGTAGCCGGAGACGACCCTGAGCGGCGTGCGGCCATCGAAGAGCAGGCCCGGATCATCGTCTCCGACGCCAAGCGAGAGGTCGCCCAGCCCGCCGATCTCGTCCTCGCCCAGGCCGAAGCCGAAGCGGTGCTCCGGGCGGTGGCCAAGCGCCCGTCCCGGTAAGGCCGTCACCGGGACCTGCCGTAGAGCCGGGCGGTCACGGCGCCAACACCGCGGTCAGGGCCGCGGCGGCGGCTAGCACCCAGGCGACCTGGCCGGCGGCGACGGGGGCCGATGTTTCTCAGCTGGCGGCGGTACGGAGACGGCCTGTACTGCGCGACCGCGACCTGAGCCACGTGGTCGCGCGGACCCCGTGCGGCGGCTGGCCCTGATGGCGGACACCGTGGACGCGGTGGCGTTCCTGCTGCGTAACCCCGCGGTCAACGGCGTGAGCCTCATCGTCGACTGCGGCACGCTGCTCGGCTGACCCGGTCAGCCTGAGGCTCGCTCACGGGTCGGCCTCGGGCCATGTCCCAGGCTCGAGGGCATCGACCGCAGCCACACCACTCCCGGGCCGGAAAGCACGGCACAGGGATAGGTGTCGTCGCGGCCGGAGATGCCCTGGATCTCGGCGACCTGGACGGCGACCGTGGCATCGAACATGCCGATATGCCTCGGATGGGCCCGCAGCGACTGGCCTGCGGTCAGCTCGCGCCTGACCACGTCGCCGGGGAGCTCGATCCAGGCCCGTCCGGAGCCGCCGATCCGCCACAGCGCCAGGCCCTGGCCGCCGGGAGACCCGGGGGCCGGGGGGCCGGCCTCGGCGGCGATCCGCACCCCGAGCGTGCCGGCCAGGAGGCTGGACTCGGGGACCAGGCAGCCCTCGTACCCCGGGCCGACATCGACGCTGAGGATGCGGCCCGGTAGTTTCGCCGCGAACGCGACCACGCCAGCCTCGCCGGTCGCCGTGTAGACGCACAGCCGCGGCTCCCGCCGGGCGTCGTCTGCCGCTGCCATCGCGATCGAGTCGGTCATCCAGGCGAACCCGCCGACCTCGGCGATGATGCTCTCCCCCGGCTCAAGCGAGATCGACAGCACCGGCTGCGTGGTGCCGATCAACTGGTCGTGCATCCCCGCCCCCCGCAGCTGCTTCCGCCTCGCGGATCCCCCACAGTTTCCTCCCCTACGCGAGGCGGAAGCAGCCGCCGTCTTGTTTCTATCCGGCGGAACGCATGTCGCGAATCCCGTAGTTCATACATCCGGCCGGACCCATTGACAACATTTGTCCCAACTAAGCCCAAATGTCACCGCCTCCATCCCGTCGGCGTGGTCCCGCTATAACATGGCGCGGTTCAGCGCGTGGTCAGCCCGTTCTCCACGGCATAGCGGGTGGCGTCCACCCGGCCGCCGAGTCCGAGCTTGCGGTAGATGGTCGCCAGGTGGCGCTCTACCGTGCCCGGGCTCAGGTAGAGCCGCGCGGCGATCTCCTTGTTGCTCAGGCCGTCGGCGACCAGCGCCAGCACCTCGGCCTGGCGGGAGGTCAGGCTGCCTGGGAGCCAGCCGGCCTGGCCGTCGCCGGTCTCCGCCAGGGCCGCGGTCACCTCGGCCATCAGCTGCCAGTTCGCGATCTGGTGGGCCAGCGCCTCCGCCGTGCGGAACTGCTGGACCGCCTCGTCGGCCCGGCCGAGCTGGTAGCGGACGCGGCCCAGCCCGATCATGGCCTCGACCGCGACATGCGTGTGGCCGCCGGCCTGGCAGGAGGCCACCGCCGCCTGGTAGAGGCCGGCCGCCTGCTCCCAGTTCCGCTGCCGGGCCGCGAGGTGGCCCTGGCTGCAGAGCACCATGCCGGTGAGCTGAGGCTGGCCGACGGCCAGCCCGGCGGCCTCGGCGATTGACGCACGGGCGGCCTGCCACCGGCCGTCCCTGATCAGCACCTCGGCCAGGTTGATCAGGCCGATCGCGATCGAGTGCGGCTCCCCGAGCTGGCGCTTGATGATGAGGTTCTGCTTGAGCAGCTCCCTGGCCCGGTCGAGATTCCCGTCGTCGAGCTCGACCAGGGCCATGTTGTTGATCGCCATGGCCAGCCTCGCCCTGTCGCCCGCCGCGGCGCGCAGGTCAAGCGCGGTCTGGAAGCTGCGCCGGGCCTCGGCTCGCTCGCCCAGGCAACGCTGGGCCGATCCGAGCACGGTGGCCGCGAGGGCCAGGTCCTCGCCGGGCTCGAGCGGCTCGAAAATGCTGAGCGCTCGCCTGGCCAGGCGAACCGCCTCTGCGTAGTCGTCGTTCTCCACGGCCAGCACGGCGGCCGCGCACAGGGCTCGCCCGATCCTCTGGCTTTCCTCCGCTGTCCGCAGGGGGTGTTCGCCGGCCGCGGTGAGGAACTTGTCGAGCCAAGCCCGGCCAGCGGAGAGCCGGCCACTGGTCAGCCACCAGCGCCACAGGGCAGCGCCGGCCTCCAGGCCAAGATCGATCTCGCCGTTCTCAAGAGCCCACTGCAGCATCGCGCGCAGGTCGTCCACGGCTGAGGCCAGCCGGACGGCCCAGCGCCGCGCATCCGGCCCGGCGAGGGAACTCAAGCTCTGGGTGGCCACGCCGGCGAAATGCAGAGCGTGCCGACGGCGAGCCTCCGCTGCTTCGCCCGCCTCCTGCAGCCGTACGGTCGCGAACTCCCGGATGGCCTCGACCATGCTGAACCGATTCTGCTCAAGGCCGCGGGTGACCACCAGCCAGGACGCGTCCACGAGCCCGCGGACGGCGCCCGCCGCCTCCTGCTCGCTGACGCCGGTCACCGCCTGGGTGTCCGCCAGGCTAAACGGCGTGGTGAACACGCTGAGCAGCCGCAGGGTCCGCTGCTGGCCGGGCTGGAGCAGGTCATAACTGGCCCGCAGCACCTCGGCGAGCTTGCGGCTGCCCTGGGCACCGGGCGGGTCGTAACCCAGCAGCGCGACCCGCTGCTGCACGATCTCGCGCATGGATAGTGTCCCGACCCAGCCCGCGATCAGCTCGATGGCCAGCGGCAGCCCGCCGAGCCTGCGGCAGAGTTCGCCGACGGCGTGCGGCGGCACGTCGGCCGCGGAGAAGCCCGGCAGCCGCTCGCTGGCCCTGGCGATGAACAGCCGGACCGCGTCCGAAGCCGCGATTTCGGGTGCGCCGGCGGCGATCGAGGGACAGTCGAGTGGGGGGACGGCCCAGCACACCTCGCCTGGCATCCCGAGCACGACCCGGCTGGTGACCATGACGCGCAGGTCCGGTGCCGAGGCAAGGAACTCGCCAGCTAGCCCGGCCACCTCCTCGCGGTAGTGTTCGGCACCGTCGAATAGCAGCAGCCCAGGCCGTCCCCTCAGCGCGGCCAGCGCCGACTCGCGCCACGGCACGCCTGACCGTTCGCGCAGGCCCAGGCGCGAGGCGAGCACCGAGACCACCGGCCGGGGTGGCTGGATCGCTTCGAGCGGCACGAACACCACGTCGCCGCCCTGGCCGCCCCCCGCTTCCCAGCGCCGCGCGGCCTCGATGGCCAGCCGAGTCTTGCCGACTCCGCCAGGCCCTGTCAGGTTGATCAGCCGGGACCGCGTGAACAGCTCGGATAGCTCGGCCAGCTCGCGCTCGCGCCCGACGAAGCTGGATTGCGCGATCGGCAGCCGGCCCGGCCTGTCCCCGGCCGGCTCCGGCCCCCGCTCCGGCTCGCGGCCCCGCCCGGGCTCCCGATCCTCCGCCGGCTCCCGGCAGGTGGCCGCCGCCTCCAGCTCCGCGATGGCCAAGCGAGCGTGTGCCGACGGTCGCGATCGCCCGGACTCCCATCGGTTCACGGTCGCGAACGACACCCCCAGCCGGCGGGCCAGCTGCTCCTGGCTCAATCCGAGGCTGGTCCGCAGCAGCCGCAGTCGCGCCACGAGCGGAACCGCGTCCAGCGGCTCGCTGTTCACACAGGCAGCGTACGGCTTGCACGCTGTCGCGCAATGCCGGGAGATAATGAAAATCCGGTCAGCAGGCCGTAGCTGAACTCGCACAGGAGCACGGTGGACTCCCGGAACGGGTCGGTCGTCACCCAGCACTTGCCGGGGATCGCCTGGCCCAGTTCGGCCGCCCAGGCCGGCGCGGTACGCCCGGCCACGTCAGCGAGGGTCCTCGCATGGTCCCGGACGGCGGAATCCGGGCCGGGATCGCCGGTGACCGGCTCCGTGACGTGTGCCTTGACATCTGCGACACGCTGGCCGCCGGCAGCGCTCCGCTTGCCGTCGGGATCCTGCGTGCGTTCGCGGTCGCAGGCACGCGTGGTGACTCTCAGGCTCGGGGTTCCAAAAATGAGGCATAGGTTGCTGACCTGCGAGTATGCCAGCGGGGATGGCCTGTGCGTGCCGAAAACCTGTGCCACCTGGGCAGATGCACCGCAGCTCGCTGTCGGCTCGGCCTGGCGCCGGGCGGGCAGGTGTCGGACTGGCCGGGGGGTGCGATGATCTTCGGCGTGTGGGCTTGAAGCTGATCTTCGTGATTGTCTCCAGTGCGGTGTCGCTGCTCAGGTTGTCGCGCCGGGAGTCGTGGTTGAAGGACGCCGAGATCCTGATGCTGCGCCATCAGCTCGCGGTGGCCCTGGGTGAGCGGCCTCGCGTTCATTCGAGGTTGACGTGGCCGGACCGGGCGTGGCTGGCGTTGCTCGCCGGGACGCTGTCGGCCGGGCGCTTGGCCGGGTCGCGGCTGATCGTGACCCGGCCACGCGTCGACGGTGACAGCTGCCACGCCGGTCACCACCCTTCCGTCGTGGCGAGCGGGTGGGACTCGCCGGTCAGCGCGGCTAGGGCGGCGGCGACCTCTGACAGGCTGGCCCGGACGTAGGTCGACGTGGCGCCAGACTCGCCGCCGCCGTCGGTGTGGCCGGCGTAGGCACGGGCGACGGCGTAGCCGAAGTTCCGAACTGGTAGGGCGCGGTTTACCAACCATGCTGAATGGGTCAGCGTGACGGTCGGCCGGTGGCGGCATCTGCCCTCGTCGCTGCGCTTTTTCGTCGCCTTTACCGCATCATGCCTGCGTCTGATGCAACCAGAATGGACGCAACCTCCTGGCATCCGACGCAACGCGGTCCTGTCACGACCATCCTGGCCTGGGGGTTCTCTCTGCCGCCGTGATCGCCGCCCCGCTGTAGCCGCAGGATCAGGGTGTCCAGCTCCGGGTCATCGCCCGTGGCTGCGGCGGCCTGGTTGATCTCCGCCAGCCGGGTGTCCGGCAGTGCCCGGCGGGTGGTCGGGAGGCGCCGCGGCTTGGCCACCTTACGCGCAGGATTGTCGGCCTCGCCGATCAGGCCGTCGTCGACGGCCCGCTGGTACAGGCAGCGCAGCGCGGCGACCAGGTGCTCCTCGGCGCTGCGCCCGCCGCGGGCGTTGCGGCGGGCCACCACGTGGGTCTTGACGTAGGCCATCAGCTGCCGGATCTCCGACGGCGTCGGCTCGTCCAGGCGGCGGGTTCCCCAGTGCTCCACGATCCGGTTCCAGTACGAGCCGTAGGCCCGGCGGGTCCCGGCGCTGACCGCCGCCGATACCACCGGGACGTACTCGGCGAAGGTCGGCACCGCCGGGGGGTCCTGCCGGACGGCGGTCAGGTCCGCCGGAGTCAGGCCCATCCGCTCCAGCAGCACCAGCGCCGCCTCCACAACCCCCTGGCTGGACGCCTCCGCGGTCATGGCCGCGCCTCCCCTCGCTGGAGACTGAGGCGCGTGCTCGCAGCGCCTGGTCCACCACCGCGAAGGAGTAGGCGGCCAGCGTGTCCTGGCCGGGCGAGGCAGCCAGCAGCACGTGGTTGCGGTACTTCAGGTCAATCCAGGCATGCCTGACAGCCTTCGGCGGCAGGGAATGGATCGACGTGGTCCACGTCACCAGGACCCAGCCTTTGGATTGCCTGCGGATCGTTGCCCTCGACAGGCAACAGCTGGACCAGGCCACATGGGATTGATCGCTGAGCCATGACCGGCGATGAGCTCAGCCCTCAACGTGAAGAGCGCCTTGTCGGCGAAATGCTCCGGGAGCGAGGTGGCATTGATCCGAGCAGGCTGGGCCCGGTTATTGACCTGGCAGCGCTGGGCCTGGTCAACAGCGCTTGGCGGAACACGTGCGTTGAGGACTGGCACGCCGAGGGTCGTCTGCACGACGGCGACATGATGCGAGTCAGCAGCCATATGAGCTGGCGCGCCCGCCAGATTCTGCGCCGCTGGATGACCGAGGTCGGCTTGGCCGCCCGCGCTGGTGGGGTCATCCGCGCTGGCCTGACCTGGTGGACAGGCTGCTGCTGGCCCTTAACGATCCGGCCGACAAGCACTGGGGACCGGACGGGGAGTTCAGGGAACGACTGCCGCCCGAGCCGTCCGTCGTGACCGACCGGAAGCTCCTTCGGCAGGTTCTGCGTTCACGCCCGTGGGACCTCAACTCCGAGTCCGCGGCGTGGCTGATCACTGCCGGTATCGGCTATCTGCGGTCCTAGCCAGCTTGTCCGCCTGATCGTTGCCCTGCATCCCCGACGGACGGCGTGCCGGCTTTCTGCGCAGCGGTGACCCATCCAAGACTGCTCAGGTGATCGATCGCATTGCGCACGTGAGCTTCTGTGAACAGCCGTCCTTTCCGCTCATTCCAGCTGCCGATGTGCTGGGTCAGCGCCGCCGCGTCAGCGATCTGGTCGGCGCCTTCCTGGGTCGCGATCCAGTGGACGGTTGCAAGGAGCTCAAGACCGTAGGCGGACGCGAAGCCTGCAACTAGCCGAATCACGGTGTTTATCCGGTCGGTTGTCTCGTCGGGATGATCAGCCAGCCATCGCTGACCTTCATCCTCGGCACCGGGCATGAGAGCGATGGGACTGAGCTTCAGGACTTGCTGGGTGCGGTCGCCGTAACCGCGCAGGTAGTGGCCCTCGAGCGCCTGGAGGACGTGGTTGAGGTTGTCGGCGTACGGCCCGTAGCGGGCCTTGACGTAGCTGAGGCGCAAGGGCTGCCCAGCCTGCTGGAGGAAGTACATCAGCTTCTGGATCTCCAGCAGCGAGGCACCTTCGGGGGCGGCGGCCTGCTCGAGCTGGCTCAGGCGGATGTAGCGGCCAAGGGTCGTCAGCAAGGCAGCCCGGCCGCCGGTCATCGTGGGACGCGCGGTGCTGACGTTCATCGACTCCGCCGCGGGCGTTCCCTCGGGCGGATAGACCATCACATGAACATCAGGCAGCTCGCCCAGGGCAGTGTCGATGAGCGGACGTACCTCGCGCCAGTCCAGCCCGCCGTTGCCGCATCCGAGGGGCGGGATCGCTATCGACCGGATCTTGCGGTCACGGACGACATGACGCAGGTCAGCCAGACCTGTCTCGATATCGCTGAGCCGTGCCCTGGCACGCCAGTGTCCCTTGGTCGGGAAGTTGATGACGAAGCGAGGATTACCCAGCAGTCCGGTCTCGTATGTGAACATCCTGCCCAGCTGGACCTCACCCCGGCGGCAGGCAGCCTGGTAGGCGCGGAAGTTGCCCGGGTAGGCCTGCTTGAACTGCAAGGCAATGCCCTTACCCATGATCCCCACGGTATTCACGGTGTTGACGAGGGCCTCGGCATCGGCATCGAGCAGGTTGCCCTCTTGCTCGCTGAGCACCGGCTACCTCCCTCCGCTCCTTGTCCATGCATACCGCAAGGATCTGACGTTTCAGAAATACCAGGTGGGACGTACTTGCACCGGGAGCACGACACCGTAAGCCGCGAGTGTCGCATCCACCCGCTCCCTCATTCCCTCAGTACGGACCGCGATCCCGGCCAGGCAGCCGACCGGGACGCGCTCGTGGACAAGGAACTCGGCCATGCGACGCCTCATCCGGTCAGGGTCTTCGGCGGTGTTGCTCCACATCCGCGCGCGCATCACCTCCCAGTCCACCATGGAGTCGAGCAACGCGAGGTCGCCGGCTACCTGAGTAACCGCAGCGGCGCAGTTGCCGTCGCTGAACAGGCACCGGAGTCCTGCCCGGGCCACGGCCTCCACAGCGGAAACGAGGTAAATGAGCGGATCCTGCCCCTCCGTGTACGTCGGCACGCTTCCCTTCGCGAGCTTGTACAGCATCGGCGATCGCGGCGCGAAGTAGAACGGTACGTAGTCAGCCACGCAGCCGTACGGCGCAAGGCGGATGGGGATCGTCTTCCTCCTTGCCTTGATCTCCAGGTCAGCTGCCTCCACTTGGAGTCCGGATCCGCCGCCCACAAGGCTGTCAGCCTGAAGACAACCGGAGGCCAGGATGCCTGACAGGTTCCCGACATGGGTGAAGTGCATTATGAGATGCCGTGACGGTCTCCGCGTCGCGTCGGCATTCACTCAGCAGCCCTCGCCGTCGTATGGTCCGACCCTGGCTAATCAAATGTCCGCATGTACGGAACGACCATGACACGGTATCCGCGGTCACGAGGCGTAGTCCGCTCAGCGCTTACGAGCGTGCAGCGCGATCTAGTGCCGGACCTGGCCTGGACAGTTCCCGAGCCGCTGCCTGTGGCTGGGCCTACTCCGCGCTGGTGACGTTTTCCGGCGTGGGCAGCGGCGTGTTGCCGTGTTGAGACAGGCGTTATGAGGGATTCTGATGTTATGGAAGGGTCGCTGCGTGTCCGGGAGGCCAGGTTGGTCATGGCCGTTCCGTTTACTCAGGACCCTGAGCCCGGCCGCCAAGCGGGCGGGGACGCCCTGGCGCAGTGGGCGGAGCGGACCGCGCGGCGCAGCGGGGGTGTGCCGGGGCGTGGCGGGTTGCGGTTCGCGTTTTACGGGCGGATGTCGACCGAGGACTGGCAGGATCCGGTGACCTCACGGGCGCGGCAGCGGGAGCAGGCCAGGGTGCTGGTGGCCGGGCACGGGACGGTCGTGGCCGAGTTCTTCGACTCCGGGCACAGCCGCACGCTGCCGTGGGCGCGGCGCCCGGAGGCCGCCGCCTTGGTGGCGGCGCTGGCCGATCCGGACCGGGGGTGGGACGCGATCGTGATCGGGGAGTACGAGCGGGCCTTCTACGCCAGCCAGTACGCGTCGATGGCGCCGTTGTTCGAGCACTACGGCGTCTCGTTGTGGATGCCGGAGGTCGGTGGCTGGGTCGACTGGCACGCCGAGGACCACGAGCAGACCATGCTCGCGCTGGGATTGTCGTCCAAGCGGGAGATCACCCGGACCAGGATCCGGCTGGCCGGGCACAGCGTGGCGCGGATCACCCGGGCGCTGAACGACGCCGGGATCCCGTGCCCGTCCGCGGCGGACCCGGCGCGCAACCCGCACCGGACGGGCGCGGCGTGGACCCTGCGCACCGTGGCGGCGATCCTGGCGAACCCGCGATACACCGGCCGGCAGGTGTGGAACCGGCAGCGCACCGACTTCGACCTGGTCGACCCAGCCAACACCGGCATGGGGCACAAGCAGGTCCAGCGATGGAACCTGCCCGAGGGCTGGGTCATCTCCAAGCATCCCGCACACCCGGCGCTGATCAGCGAGGCTGATTTCATCGCCGCCCAGGACGCGGCCGCACCCCGCGGCCCGGCCGGGCAAGCCGTACGGCGCTACCTGCTGGCCGGGCTCCTGGCCTGCGGCCAGTGCGGACGGCGGCTGGAATCAGCCTGGTCCAACGGCAAGCCCGCCTACCGGTGCCGCCACGGCTACACCAGCGCCGCGCGCCCCGACCCCGGCCGGCCCAAGAATACCTATGTTCGCGAGGACCAGATCCTGCCGCACCTCGCCGCCATGGCCATCCTCCTTGCCGGCGGCGGCCAGGCCCACGGCAGCGGCACAGTGCAGATCACCGACCCTGGCGAGACCTCGTGCCTGATCGACCAGCTGCGCACCGCCGGGGTCAGCCTCACCTTCGACCCGGACACCCGGACCATCCGAGCCGGCGGCAACAGCGCCGTTGCCATCACCGTAGGCCGCAACAGCTGACTATCGGGGACAACAACTCAGGAAGGGAGGAAGACAAGCAGTCAGAGCGCCCGCCGCGGTCTGAGGCCGCGCCCGGGTGACCATCCTTCATGCCCGGAAACAGCCGGTCATGGGTTTTAACGTGTCCGAGCCCGACACAACCCATTGCCCCATATCACGCTATCAACTACAGCACTGAAGTCAGCCTATAGGAATACCGCATTCCTGTCTACTCGTACTGCTACTGAGCTGCGGGAACTCTGATCCCGGGCGGCCGGGAATGATGGTCCGCCGGGCTGCTCTTCTTCGTCTGCGGACGTGGCGGGATTTCTTGAAGTGTGTTTCCCGGGTAATGGCATCAGCCAGCTGCCTGGGATAACCAGCGAATTGCATATGAGGACCTGATGTGACGCTGAGGAAAGCGAATAATCATGCCTCCGGCGGAAGGTGCCAGCCGGCGTCGGCCACGAGGATGGCGGAGGGGCCTGACTGTAGTCGGTTGCTGTGCCTGGTGCACTGCCGTCTTCCTGGCCCTGGGCTTATCTCCCGGGCCGGGTCCCCTGACCCTCCTTGCCTCGCATGGGCCTGGCGGCCCAGCGGCGGCGGACGATGTCGCGGTGCCAGCGCAGGGTCGTGTCCGGGGTGACCAGCAGCCGCAGCCCATGCCGGTGGGCTTTCGACATCACGCCGAGCATGGTCGCGAGCAGTGCCCGGTCCGCCCAGTTCAGGTCCGGGCGGCGCGGCTGCCGGCGCTGCAGGACGGCAAGCTGGTGGCGCAAGATCAAGATCTCGGCGGTCTTCCATGTCTCCTCGCGCTGAGACAGCCGCAGCCATGAGGTCAGCCGCGTGATCAACAGGAAGACGAACCGTAGGCACATGACCGGTGATCATCACGGCGGTGAGGCCGGAATGGACGGTGCCAACGAAGTCTTCCATCTGGCGGACGAAATCGAG
>JBOHCG010000214.1:0-11450 GCA_050698735.1 Streptosporangiaceae bacterium
CCGTGGACGTTGACGTGCTTGCACAGGTAGGCCGGCCAGGCGGGAACACCAGCCGCTGCCACCACCCGGCCGGCACCAGGCTTGCGCTGACCCGCCGCGCGTCCAGGTAACCTGCCGGCACCCGCACGGTGGGCCGGTCGCCGCGCGCAGCCTCGCCCGGGATCCGGCCGCGGTCTCGATGGCCTCCCACACCAGCTCCAGCGGCACCGCCTCGCCCCATGTCTCGGCCTCCAGCAGCACCTCCACGGCCGCCGCCAGCGCCTCGGCATGCCGGGGCATCAGATAAGAAAGTTTCCTATTTGATAAGGCACGCTAGGCCGGCCCTAGCACGGCGTCAAGGGCTGGCGACGCAGGAGATTCAGGTGCGCAGGTAGGAGGCACCGTTGAGGTCGAGGACGCTTCCGCTAGCCCACTCGGCCTCGTCCGAGGCCAGGTAGACGACGGCGGCCGCGATCTCCGCTGGCGTCGCGACCCGGTTGAACGGGCTCTGCGCCCGGATCTCGTCGCCGCGCGCCGAGTCCAGGTCCTCGGCGGCCATCTCGGTGTCCACGTACCCCGGGGCGACGGTGGCGACCGAGATGCCGAGCGGCGCCAGCGCGCGGGCCAGTGACTGGCCGAACGCGTTCAGCCCGGCCTTGCTCGCCCCGTAGGCCGGGTTCCGTGGCTCGCCGCGGAACGCGCCGCGCGAGGACACGTTGACGATCCGTCCGCCGGTGTGCCTCATGTGCTGCACGGCGCACCAGGTCACGTTGGCGGCGCCGGTGAGGTTCACGGCGAGGGTCTGCCGCCACACGTCCTGCCACTGCTCGTAGGACACCTCGGTGATCGGGTGCCACAGGTAGACACCGGCGTTGTTCACCAGGACATCGAGTCCGCCCAGGTCGGCCGCGGCCGTCTCGACCATCCGCCGGACGGCCTCGGGGTCGGCCAGGTCGGCGCCGGCGACCGTGTGGCCGCTGCCGGGCAGCCCGGCGAGTACCTCGGCGGCGAGCGCCGCCGAGTCGCGGTGATGAATCGCTATCCGGTCGCCCCGCTCCGCGAACGCCTGCGCCACCGCCCGGCCGATGCCCCTGGACGCCCCGGTGACCAGGACCGCCCGCGATGCCACCCCCGTCACCCCTCTTCGCACAGCGATAGCAGCTTGGTGGCGGTGGCCCAGTTCCTGGCCGTCGCCGCGACGCTGGTCTTGCCAGGGTCGGCGGCGATGCGGAGCAGCACCTGGGCCAGCTCGCTTCTTCCGAAGCCGTCCGGGGTGTGCAGGAACAGCGCCCGGCCGATCGCCCGGACACTGTCCCGGCTGCCCTTGGCGGCGGCCGCGCTTTGCGCCGCCGCGATCTTGTCCAGCCGCTCCTGCGTCGGTTCGGCGCTCAGGAACACCACGTGCACCAGCCTCGGATCCGGTTCGTCCTGATACGGATTGTCTCGCAGCACCTGAGCCAGCTCGTCTCTGGTCAGCACGACGACAGGGGACGCGACGCCGAACCCGTCGAGGATGGCCGACTCAAGCTCTGCGGCTAGCTCGGCGTTGCCCGCGCCTACCCCGCCCGCGCCTACCCCGGCCGCGGTGAACAGCACGTTGCCCGACTGGATGTACGTCGTCACCCCGGTATGCCCGAGCGAGGTCACGGCCTTGCGCAGGTCCGCCATGGCGATCTTATTCCGGCCCCCGAGGTTAATGCCGCGCAGCAGTGCGACGTGTGATGCCATGACGTCAATTTTTATCCAGAACGAACGGTGGTGCACGCCACCGGGAAGTTCGCCTCTGCCGAACCCGTGCTTGACGGTGACACAGGGTAATCATACGATTACCTAGAGGCCTGATATGAAAAACATCGAGGACCGCCGGCTGGTGGGGCTGCTGGAGGCCGCGCCCGACGCGATGGTGTGCGTCGACGGCGACGGGCGGATCGTGCTGGTCAACGCTCAGGCCGAGCGGTTGTTCGGGTACCGGAGGGAGGAACTTGTCGGGCAGCCGGTGGAGATGCTGGTGCCGGATGACGTGCGCGGGATGCACCCGGCGCACCGCGCCGCCTACCTCGCCGATCCGCGGCCGCGGCCGATGGGCGCGGGGATGGAGCTGGCCGGGCGGCGCCGCGACGGCAGCACGTTCCCGGCGGAGATCTCCCTGTCGGCGATGGACTTCGACGACGGCATCCTGATCACCGCCGCCGTCCGCGACGTCACCGAACGCCTTGAGGCGCAGGCGGAGCGGGATCGGCTGAGGACCCAGGCCGAGCGGACCCGGATGGAACGCCAGCTGCAGCAGTCGCAACGCCTGGAAAGCCTGGGCCAGCTCGCCGGAGGGGTGGCGCACGACTTCAACAACCTGCTCGGCGTCATTACCAACTACGCGGCCTTCGTCGCCGAGGAGATGAAACGGCTGCCAGGCCACCAGCAGGGCGATTCCGTGCTTTCCGACATCGAGCAGATCCAGTTCGCCGCCGACCGGGCCGTCAGGCTGACCCATCAGCTGCTGGCGTTCGCCCGCCGCGAGATGGTACAGCCACGCGTGCTTAACCTGAACGCGGTCGTCACCAGCGTCATGAAGCTGCTGCGCCGGACGCTCGGCGAACATGTCGAACTGGTGGCGGAGCTGGAACCCGACCTCGGTCCGGTGCTCGCCGACCCCGGTCAGGTCGAGCAGATCCTTGTCAACCTGGCGGTCAACTCCCGCGATGCCATGCCGGGCGGCGGCAGGCTCATCATCGAGACCGCCAACGTCGAGGTGGACGGAGGATACGCGGCCATTCACGCCAACCTTTCCCCTGGCAGGTACGTGGCGCTGAAGGTCAGCGACAACGGCACCGGGATGTCGCCCGAGGTCGTCGACCGGGCCTTCGAGCCGTTCTTCACCACCAAGCCCAAGGGCGAGGGAACCGGCCTCGGCCTGGCCACGATCTACGGAATCGTCACCCAGGCCGGGGGAAACGTGCGGATCTACTCAGAACCCCGGCTCGGCACCACGGTCACCGTCCTGCTGCCGGTCACGGATCGGTCGGCTCCCGTCGCGGAGAAGGCACCGGGCACGATCGAGGGCGGCGGCAACGAGCTTGTGCTCGTGGTCGAGGACGAGCCGGCCATGCGCGAGGTGACCTGCCGCATTCTCGCCAGGAACGGCTATGAGGTGATAGCGGCGGCCAACGGCCAGCAGGCCATTGATGTCGCGGCCGCCTCCGGCAGGCACATCGACCTGCTCCTGACCGACGTCGTGATGCCCGGAATGCAGGGCAGGGAGGTCGCAGAACGCGTCTGCGGGCTCCAGCCCGACATCGACATCCTCTACATGTCCGGCTACACGCAGGGCATCCTCGGCGCGCAGGGCGTCCTCGAGCCGGGGATCAACCTGATAGAAAAGCCGTTCACAGAGACGTCCCTGCTGCAGAAGCTGCACGAAATCCTTCAGGTGCGCCGGCCAGCATGAAGAAGTGACCGGCCCGCAGGTCAGCGGTCCGGGTCGCCGCGGGCTTCGAGATCGGCGAGGGCGGTCAGCAGCTGGTCCGGGGTGAACGGCTTGTCGAGCAGGCGGACCTGCCTGGAGGTTCCGTTGGCGAGCATCGGCTCGGCGTAGCCGGACATGTACAGCACGCGGGTGTCGGGCCGTATTGCCGTGAGCAGGCGGGCGAGTTCGTTCCCGGGCATGTACGGCATGACGACATCGGTGAGCAGATAGTGAATGGTCCCGCGATGCTCGGTGGCCAGACGAAGCGCGCTGGGCCCGTCAGGCGCAGTAAGGACCGTGTAGTGAGCGCGCCGCAGAATCCGGCTGGCGATATCGCGGATAGCAGGCTCATCGTCGACGACGAGGATGGTCGGTGCCTCGTCGTCCGGGGCCACCGCTGGCCGCGGGGCCGGCCGGTGGGCGGTCCGCTGCGCGGCCGTCGGATACGTATGGACGGTGGTACCCATCATGCCCGCCTCTTCGCCTTGTGGCTGCTGGGTCCTCCGCGCGCTTGCTCCATAGCCCCAGTATCGAGCAGTGATTACTTTAAGTCAATTAGTGACTACTTAGAGTGTCGAAGCCATCCGGCGCATGGGTCAAGCCCGGCCGCGGCGCCAGATCGGCTTGCGCTTGGAGAGGAAGGCCCGCATCCCTTCCCGGGCATCGGGCAGCTGGCTGGTCGCGGCCATGACCTCGATGGCGTACGCGTAGGCCTTGGGCTGGTCCAGGTCGATCTGCGCATGCAGCGCCTGCTTGCCGATGCCCTTGCTCTCCGCCGATCCGCGCGTGACGCGGTCCAGGAGATCCTGCACCGCGGTGTCGAGATCGGCCGCGGGCACCACCCGGTTGACCAGCCCCCACTCCAGCGCCGTGCGCGCGTCGATGACGTCACCGGACATGGCCATCTCCGCGGCACGCTTGCGCCCCACGTTCCTGGCGATCGCGACCATCGGCGTGTGGCAGAACCAGCCGCCCTTGCCTCCCGGCGCGGCGAAACCGGCGTCCTCACTGGCCACGGCCAGGTCCGCGGTGGCCACCAGCTGACACCCGGCTGCCGTGGCCAGCCCGTGCACCCGCGCCACGACCGGCTGCGGGACCTGCTGGATTAGCGTCATCAGCTCCGTGCACGTCATCAGCAGCGAGCGGACTCCGGCCAGATCGGCGTCCGCGACGTCGGCGAAGTCGTGCCCGGCACTGAACACGGGGCCGTTGCCGGCCAGCACGATGCCCAGGGCATCGCTGGTCCCGAGGTCCTCGAACGCCGCGATCAGCTCGCGCATGTGGGCCAGCGACAAGGCGTTGCGCCGCTGTGGCCGGTTCATCGTGACGGTGGCGAAGTCACCCGAACGCTTGACCAGGATGTGCTCGAACTCCATGACACGCCCTCTTCCCGCCGCGGCATCTCCCTTTCCCGCAGCCTACGTGAGCCGTCAGGCGATGAGCTCGGCGCGCGCGCCGAGCGCGGTTTCCAGCGCCGTCATGGCCTTGATGGTGAGAGCCCCGACGGTACCCGGGGTGACGCCTACGGCCGAGGCGATCTGGGCCTCGGACAGGTAGGCGAAGTACCGCAGGACCACGACCTCACGCTGCCGGGCAGGAAGGGCACGCAGCGCGGACATGACGGTAACGGGGCCGAGCTCATGACCTGGCCGCGGCGACTCGGCTTCGTGCTCCCGCGACGCGGAGCGGACCCCGCCGACGACTGACCGGTAGAGATAGCCAGAGGCGGATTCGCCCCCTGGCAGCCTGGGCCAGGCGGAGTGCATGGCGACGAAGGAGTCCTGCACTACCTGCTCCGCGATCACCACGTCCGCCAGCAGCAGCGCGGCGATCCTGACCAGCGCCCGGTAGTGCATCTCGTACAGCATCGTCACCGCACTGTCGGCATCTGCCGCAAGCCAGCCGCGATCTCCGACGGACATGATCATGACAGCCTCCGAGAGAAGTCCAGGGAACAGCGGCCGCCTCCGGCCGTTGACCTCGCTCACTGATAAGAGGCAAAGACGCGCCCGCCGCCAACAACTATTCGTCTCCAGGGCGCGGCCGGTTCGCCAGACACGTCCGCCCTCTGGTAAGGGTTAGCCGTCACGGTCTGGCTCTGCAAGGAGGGTCATGTCGCTAAGCCGCAGGCCGCTGGGCTCTGCCGGGATGCAGGTGTCGGCGTTGTCGCTCGGCTCCTGGCGCACGTATGACCGGCTGCCCGCCGAGGTTGGGGTGGCCATCATGCGGGCGGCACGCGATGAGGGCATCAACTTCTTCGATGACGCCAGGTACGACGACGAGACCGGCACGGCCCCGATGCGGACCGGGTATTCCGAGGTGCTGTTCGGTGAGCTGTTCCGCGGTGCGGGCCTGCGCAGGGACGAGGCAGTGGTGACGAACAAGCTGTGGTGGGAGTTCTGGCCGCAGCAGAGCGCTGCCGCGGAGCTTGACGCCTCCCTCGGCCGGATGGGTTTCGGCTACATCGACGTGATCTACGCGAACGCGCCGCCGGAGGGCATGTCGCCGGCCGACCTGGTGGCCGAGGTGGGCGGGCTCGTCGCCTCGGGCAAGGCACGGGCGTGGGGCCTGGTGAACTGGCCCGCCGATCAGGCCGCGCTGGCCGCGGCGGCGGCTCCCGGCCTCGGCGTCACGCCGCCGTGCGCCATCCAGCTGCCGTACAGCCTGGTGCGCCGGGCGTGGCTGGAGGACGCCGCGATGACCGGAGTCTTCGAGGCCTCGGGTGCCGCGGGGATCGCCTCGTTCAGCCTGGCCGGCGGCGTACTGTCCGGCAAGTACCTGTCCGGTCCCGCGCCAGGCCGGGCAGCGGGGACGCTCGCGGACGCCAGGGTCGCATCCGCGGTCGCCGCGGCCGGGGAACTCGCCATCCTGGCCGCCCGGCTGGACACCACCCCGGCCGCGCTTGCCCTTGCCTTTCCGCTGACCAACCCGATCGTCACCAGCGTGCTGTTCGGGGCCACGAGCGCGGAGCAGGTCCGGGCCAACTGCGCCGCGATCGGCCTGCTCGACCGCCTCGGCCGCCGCGACCTCGCGGAGCTGCGGCGCATCGGCCAGCCCGCGGCCTGACCCAAGGGGAGCAGCAGGACGCCAGAAATCCGCCGGCTCAGCTAAGGGTTGATCCGGCGCCTTGGCGGCACGGGGACGCGATCCAGATCGCGGGCCATGACCACCTCGCCGCCGAAGGCGGCCTCCGCCTCGCGCAGCAGCCGTTCGCCGTTCTCTGACTCGTAACGCTGCGAGAAGTGGGTAAGCACGAGCAGCCGCGCACCCGACTGCGCCGCGACCTGGCCCGCCTGCCCGGCGGTCATATGCCCCCAGTCGCGCGCGAACTCGGCCTCTGTCGCCGCGAAGGTGGACTCGCAGACCAGCATGTCCGCCTGGTCCGCGAGCTCGAACACGCCGTCGCACAGCCGGGTATCCATGATGAACGCGAAGCGCTGGCCCCGCCTCGGCTCGCTGACCTGCTCGACGGTCACCACCTGTCCGCCAAGGCCGTCGAGGCCGCCAAGGCCGTCGAGCGCGAGCCGGCCCTCGCGCTGCAGGCGGCCGATGTCCGGGCCGGTGATGCCAAGCGCGGCGAGCCTGTCCGCGAGCATCCGTCGCCCGTCCGGCTCGACCAGCCGGTAGCCCACGCACGGCACGCCGTGCGACAGCGACCGGGCCTCGAGCCGGAACGACGAGGCGGTCGCCACCTGGCCCGATCCGTCGACCGGCCGCTCGGCCAGGTTCAGCACGTCACGGAACAGCGCCGCGTGCCGCAGCCGCTCGAACACCTCCCGGTTCTCCGCCGGATAGCACGCCTCCACCACGTGCGGCACCCGGTCCAGCGCTATCCGCTGCAGCACGCCGGGCAGGCCCAGGCAGTGATCCCCGTGAAAGTGGGTGATGCAGATGCGGGTGATCTGGCTCGCCGTGACCCCGGCGAACAGCATCTGCCGTTGGGTCCCCTCGCCGGGATCGAACAGCAGGCCCTCGCCGTCCCAGCGCAGGAAGTAGCCGTTATGGTTGCGATGGCGGGTGGGCGCCTGGCTTGCGGTACCGAGAACCACCAGCTCACGATCGGACACGACACCTGACCCTACGCCGTGGCCTCGGATGTGCCAGCCTGGTGCCCGTAGGCGGAGACGACGCGAAGGGACTGCGATGGCACAGCGGATCTGCGTAACCGGGGCGAGCGGGCAGGCGGGCCGGACGGTGACAAGGGAACTGCTCGAGCACGGTTACGAGGTGGCGCCGACCGACATCGCCGCGACCAGGGCCGACATGGAGGAAGGGGCGGTCCGCGCCGACCTGACCGACTACGGTCAGGCGCTCGAGGCCCTCGCTGGCGCCGACGCCGTGGTGCACATGGCCAACATCCCTGCGCCCGGCCTCTATACGCCGGCGGTCACGTTCAACTCCAACGTCACCATGAACTTCAACGTCTTCCAGGCGGCCGCGAGCCTCGGCCTGAGCCGGGTGGTGTGGGCGTCAAGCGAGACCACGCTCGGGCTGCCGTTCGACGTGCCGCCGCGGTACGCGCCGGTCGACGAGGACCACTACCCGGTACCGACGACGACGTACGCGCTGTCCAAGGTGGCCAGCGAGACGATCGCTGGGCACATCGCGCAGTGGTCCGGGATCCCGTTCGTCGCGCTGCGCTTCTCCAACATCATGGAGCCGGCCTGGTATGAGGAGTTTCCCGGGTTCTGGGCGGATCCGACCGCGCGCAAGTGGAACCTGTGGGGATACGTCGACGAGCGGGACGTGGCCGCGTCCTGCAGGCTCGCCCTGGAGGCCCCGGCCGAGGCCGTCGCGGGCAACCCGGCCTTCATCATCGCGGCCGCCGACACCGTGATGAACCGCCCGTCGGCGGACCTGCTTGCCGAGGTGTTCCCCGGCGTCAAGCTGACCCGCGACGTGGGGGAGTTCGGCACGCTGCTGGCGATCGACCACGCCAGGGAGGTACTCGGCTACGAGCCCCGCCATTCCTGGCGCGACCACGTAGCCGCGCAGGCCTAGGCTTCCCCGGCTCCCCCGGCGCACCGGCTAATCCACTCGGCGGCGGACAGGACCGCTGCCTGGCGCGGGAACACCTTGTCAAGGAGCACCTGGTGGACCTCCGGGTCCCTGTCGGCGCAGCCGTCCCGCAGCACGGTGAGCTGGTAGTCCATGTCGGCTGCCTGGCGGAGCGTGGACAGCACCACGCCGCTGGTGGCGACGCCGGCCAGGGTGAGCGAGCCGATGCCGAGGGAGCGCAGGATCACCTCGAGGTCGCTGCCGGAAAACGCGCTCACCCGGCGCTTGGTGACGACGATGTCGCCGGGCTGCGGGGCGACCGCCGGGTGGATCTGGGTGGACGGGTCGGTCTCGCTCAGGCCGGAACGCGCCAGGGCCGAGAAGGTGCGGTTGCTGGGGCTGATCTCCGGGGTGCCGTCCCGGAACGCGACACGGACGTAGATCACCGGCTCGCCGGCGGCACGCGCCGCCTTCACCACGGACCCCAGGGTCTCAAGCAGCGCGGGGGAGCCTGTATTACGTCTCCGGCGAGTACATCATGCGGGACCCGCTGGCCGGCGGGAAGGTGCAGCGCGTCGTGAAGGTCGGCAACGTCAGCGTGACCGGGATCGCGATCTGGAGTAACCGCCTGTTCTGGGTAACCCAGAACGGCTTGGGCGGGTCACTGGACTACGCCACCCTCAGCGGCACGCCGGTCGCGCACACGCTGGTAGGGAACCTGTCCTTCCCGGTGGGGCTCGTCGCCGCGGATGGCTGGCTCTTCTGGGCCGACGAGAACGCGATCGGCCGGGTCCGCCCCAACGGCACGCAGCTGACCAGGCACTTTGTCGTGCCGGCACAGGAGTTCGGCGGCGGCGTCGCCGAGGGGCTGGCGACCGACGGGCAGCACCTGTTCTTCAGCCGCTGCCAGAACAACGAGATCTCCCGGGTGAACATCAGCGGCCACGGCCTGGACCTGTCGTTCATCAAGCTGCGGGCGGAGTCGTGCCCGCAGGGGCTGGCCGTCGGCAACGATCACATTTACTGGGCGGAGCTGGCCAGTCACGTCGGCCGGGCGACGCTGCAGGGCACCGGCGCGAGCGACACCTGGCTCAACATCCACTCCAACCAAGGCCCGTTCAACCTGGCCGCGAACAACAGCAACGTCTACTGGGACTGGGGCGGCTCGGCCGGGAGCCCGGAGCATGTTGGCACCGCGCGGGTTAGCGGGACCGGGCTGCGCACCAGCCTCTTCCTCGGCCAGGGCGCCTTCCTGCTCACGTCCCCGGGCGCGAACTCCTGACCGACTGGCACCCGCTTACACCTCGAGCGTATCGTCAAGCCAGTCGTAGATCCGGCCGAAGGCCAGGCGCAGCGCGCCGCTGCGGCAGTGCGCGCCTGCGCCTTCGGCACCGGAGAACCGCATCAGCGTCTTAGCGCAGGTGAGATGGTCATACACCTGCTCCGGCTGGCCCCTGAAGAAGATGTCCTCCTCTGCCTCGCAGATCAGGGATGGGCAGGAGATCTTTTCAGCGACGCCTCCTGCGAGGCTGTAGTCGATGTCCGCGCGGAGCATCTGCTCGATCTCGGACCTGGCACCTGGGAATCCCGAGGTGGTAATGACGCCCAGGTCGTAGATGCCGTCTACAGCGATGCACGCGGCGAGGCGGTGCTCGAAGGCGGCCGCGCGCGCCGCCAGGTAGCCGCCCATGCTGACGCCGAGCAGGGCGATGCGGAACTGGTCCACACCGGGTCGTGTCATGACCCAGTCCACCACTGGGGTAACCACGTTCTCCCAGTCCGGGCGGAAGGGGAGCCCGTTGCTGTGCCGGGCCGCCGGCTGACCGGGGCCGTCGAAGCTCAGCACGTTGTAGCCGCGCTCGGCGGCCGCGGCGGCGCCGAAGAAGTGCATCTCCTCGGCCGGGCCGTCGAAGCCGTTGTGCATGATGACGGTCGGGAGCAGGCCGTGGCCGGATCCGCGGTAGAAGTACCCGTGCAGCGCGACCGGCTCGAAGGGGATCTCGACCTGCTCGACCGGCGGGCTGAACAGCGCAGCGGCCTGGGCAAAGCAGGCGACCGACTGCTCGTGGCTGTAGTCGATGCGCGGATCGTCCGGCAGGCCGTGCAGGAAGAACTCTGCGCAGCGGTAGTAGTTGCTGGCGCGGAGCAGGCCGTCACGGCCGCTGATCCGGTGGCCCGCCTTGGCCGCGGTCTCCGCCTCGCGGGCGATCCGCTCGGCTGTGGCCAGCCACTCGTCGTGCCAGCTGTCGTAGTCGCCCGGGACAATGCGCTGAGCGGTGGCCAGCACCTCCCCGGTGTCGGCGCCGCCGTAGGCGGCATGGCCGAGGACCCGCTGGGTCTCATGCCAGAACTGCTTGTCGTCGGCGAAGAGCACGGGCTGCATTGTGGGGCTCCCTTGGTCGGCGGGCTGACCATGCCAGCCTTCGCCTGCGGCCCTGGTCGCGGAATCTGTGGGCTCCCTAGTCATCGCCCGCGGCGGGCACCGCCTCGTCGTGGCCCGCGCCTGGCCCGGTCCCGGGCAGGAGCAGCAACACGATGATCCCGGCGGCGGCGAACGCCGCGCCGAGCAGCACCGGCCCGGCGGCGATGAGCCTGCTCACCAGCAGCGGGGTGATCGCCGCGACCAGGACCGCGCCGCCGATGCCGCTGAGGGCGCCGCCCACGCTGACGGCCGTCCCGGCCTCGCCGGGCCGGACGTGCCTATCTGGCCGAGCAGCGTGAAGACCATGAGGAACGCTGTGGTCGCGACGAGGAGGCACAGGCTCACGACGGGCAGCAGCATCCGGTCCCGCGGGCCGCCGCGGGCAAGGGCTAGGGAATCCACGGATTCGGCCCCGGCGGACGCGGGGTGAGCATGAGGCATCGCCTGCCCGGTTGACCGCGGCCGAGATCCGGGCCGCCAGCTCGTCGGCGTGCGCGCGCCGCAGCTCGCTGAGCCGGCCGTCGTCCACGGTGGCCAGCAGGTCGGCCGCCGCGCCCGGCGCCCCGGCGTCGTACTTCGACTGTGCCGCGG
>JBOHCG010000215.1:0-11428 GCA_050698735.1 Streptosporangiaceae bacterium
AGAAATCTGGCAGCAGCAGCCCAACCGGTCAGGGGCAGCCTGACCGGCATCTGACAACGACACGCACTCAGACCATCCAGGCCAGGCCAGGTTACCGACCAGTCACCTACATTCTTGTCCCGCACCCCCCACACATCGCCGAAGAGGACATTGTCGGTGAGGTCGACTAGCTTGGGGGCGAAGTCGCCGATCAGGCGCTGCGCCGGGGTCGGATCGGTCATGCTGGCTCCTCGCGGGTCTGCTTGCGCTGCGTGTGGTCACGCGATCCAGTTAAGGCGCCAGCCCGCATCTTGGGGAGTGCCTGTTCTTCCGGGTAATGCCAGTACCTCCCAGGCCGCCGCCCGCCCGCCTACCGTGGACGACATGGATAACCGAGCCCAGGTCCGCGAGTTCCTCATCTCGCGCCGTGAGCGGATATCGCCCGCGCAGGCCGGATTGCCCGCCTACGGCGGCAGCAACCGCCGGGTCAAGGGCCTGCGCCGTGAAGAGGTCGCCCTGCTCGCCGGCGTGAGCATCGACTACTACGTCCGGATGGAACGCGGGAACCTCGCTGGCGCCTCCGACGCTGTCCTCGACGGCGTCGCGAGCGCGCTTCAGCTCGACGAGGCAGAGCGCGCCCACCTGTTCGACCTCGCCCGCGCCTGCCAGCCCATCCGGCCCCGCCAGCGGCGCGCGCAAACCTCCGGTGTCACTGACGGCATCCAGCAGATCCTCGACGCCATCACCAACGCCCCCGCCTGGGTACGCAACGCCCGGCACGACATGCTCGCCGCCAACCGCCTCGCCCGCGCCCTCTACGCCCCGATCCTCGCCGGCCCCCGCCGCCCGGCCAACAACGCCCGCTTCGTCTACCTCGACCCGGCTGCACGTGACTTCTTCGCCGACTGGGAGCGCGCGGCCGACGACATTGCCGCCATGCTCCGCTCCGAGGCAGGCAGCAACCCTTACGACAAGCAGCTCATCGAGCTGATCGGCGAGTTGTCCACACGCAGCGAGGACTTCCGCTCGCGGTGGGCCGCCCACAACGTCCGGTTCCACCGCACCGGCCACAAGCGCATCCACCACCCCATCGTCGGCGTCCTCGACCTCAACTTCGAGGCCATGGAATTCCCCGCCCACCCCGGACTCACCCTGCTCGCCTATACCGCGGCCGAAGGAACTCCCACCGCCGACAGCCTCAGAATGCTCGCCAGCTGGGCCGCCACCGCCGAGGCAACCGGAGACCTGCCCGCCAGCGTCTGCCCTTAGGACATACCTGACGCGAGGGCGACACGATCACCGCTCCCTGCACGTCCCCCAGGCCGACCTCACTGCAACCGTTATCGCGGGTAGTGCCGACCACGACCAGCATTGCCTGCGAGCCGTGCGCCCTGTGAATTAAAAGCCCCTTGTGTGATCGCGGGATGCACCGCTCTGGACGATCTGCGCGCTCGCAGCTCCGAAATCGGCCGAGCTCACGCACGCAAATAGTCGGCGTTATGTTCGAAATGTCTGGTGGCCACGCTCACCGGGTGCTCGCTCTCCGCAACGGCCAATGTCTGTGCCGAGAGTTGGCGTCTGCTGTTGCTGACGGGCGACACGTTCATGAAGCCGCCGCTGCCGACACCGGGTTGTTCAGGGCGACCTGGTCGACGTATGCGCGTTGCCCGCCATGATCATCGCCGTCGAAGCGTTCGGCCACCGATGCACCGGATAACCGGCCATTGTTGCGCGTCACTGAAGATGCCGATGAAGGCGGCGCTGAGGGTGTCGTACTCACCCCCACGCCATCCGGGTGCTTGCCCGCGCCTGGATCCGCGTCATCTGGCCCTGCTGGCTCACCGGCACGCCCTACGACCCCGCCAGGCACGGAGCCGCCGCCGCCCTCGCCGAACGAGCTTCTAGCCAATTTGCCGCCTGAGGTTGACACAGGGGGTGTCATGGAGCGGCCAGCTCGTGGATGGCGATGCCCCAGCCGCCCGCGGAGACGATGATGTTGCCATGAAGGGCGGCGACCCGTGCCGGTTGAGACAGGTCCAGCGGATGGGCGAGCGGGGGCGCCGTCGGCCAGCCGCCACACCCGCACTGTGCCGTCGTCGCCGCCGCCGGCCATCACTTGACCGCCGCCCCGTAGTACCCGACGGCCATCGCCCTGGCTCACCTGCTGCCTCACCTGCGCGGCCGGGCGCTGATCGGCTTGACGTCCAAATCGCAGACCTGTTGGGAGGCCAGTTCGGCCAGCGGCAGTGCCCAACGCGTCAACCCAGGCCAGGACCTCGGCCGGTCGACCCGCGCTTACTCTCAATCGAAAGAACTCTCCGGGACTCTGCGGCGTCGAGATGATGCTGGTCTTCGCTTGTGCGCGCAGGGCGGGGAAGACTTTTCCTACGGCTCGCTTGCCGATTCGGGCGCGCCGAGGCAGTGCCCGGCTCGTCAGCGGCCGGCGGCGTGCACGACGCCGCCGGGCAGTGGACGCGGTCAGCCGCTCAGCCGCACGCGATAAACCCGGCGACAATCGGTGATCATCCCGAGATAATGGCCGGCGTGAATGAGGTCGAGGTCGTCGTCGCCCATCACGAGTGCGCGACCCTGCGCGTCGGCGACGTGTTCCTGAAGATCGACTCTGATCAGGCGCGCACCGACGTCGAGGTCGAGGCGATGGCCATGGCGCCGGTCCCGACCCCGGAGGTCCTGTGGCGCAAGCCGCCCGTGCTCGCGCTCGCCGCCCTCCCGGGGACGGCACTCGGCCGCCTCGGCCAGCCGTCGGCCGCGTCCCCGGCGGCGTGGGCCGCGGCGGGTGCCGCCACCCGGATGCTGCACGACGCGCCGCTGCCGCCATGGCCCGGTGAGAGCCGCGACGAGATCGCATCGCGCCTCGACGGCGAATGCGAGTGGCTCCTGGCGAACGAGGTCCTTCCCGCCGGCCTGGTCACGGTCAACCGCCGGGTTGCCGAGGCCGCGCTCCGGCCGTGGACGCCGGCGTTCACGCACGGCGACCTCCAGGTCGCCCACGTGTTCGTCGAGGGTGACGAGATCACCGGCGTGATCGACTGGACCGAGGCGGCCCAGGGCGATGCGCTGTTCGACCTCGCCATCCTGACGCTCGGGCACGAGGAGCACCTTGGCGACGTCGTCGCCGGCTACGGTACCGACGTCGACCTCGACGTGATCCGCGGGTGGTGGTCGCTGCGAAGCCTGCAGGCGATCCGCTGGCTGATCGAGCACGGCTTTGACCCGTTCTCGCCAGGCTGCGAGGTCGACGTGCTGAGATCCCGGATGTGACGCTGCACGAGCCCCACGCAAGCCCATTACGCATCGTGAGCCGCTGGGCCGCTTGCTTAGGACTGTGTCGGCAGCGGCCAGAACACGGTCCTGATGCCTGCCGCAGGTCAGGCTGAGCCGCGAAGACGCGTGGAACGCGGCATGACGGATTTCGCTGGCAGGTGGAGCTAGCCTGCCGTTGTGGGCCAGGTTGAGGACGAGATCCGCGTCGACGCCGAGGATGCGCTTGCGGCCATCGACGGGCTGGAAGTGCGACGCGTTTTCAGCGGCTGGGGCTTCTACCGGCACGGCCTCCTCTTCGCGGCCGCGTGGGACGGTGAGTTGCGCTTCCGCACGCGCCAGGGCCGCCGTTGGATCTACGAGGTTGTTGACCGGGAGCTGCTGGGCCGCCCTGACGAGCTGGTTATCGCTGCCCGCGAGATCCTGGAAAGACTCCAGAGAGAACCTGCGGCCAGGAAACCGCGACCGCGTAAGCCGTCCTTACTCACAGGCGGGGATCATCCCGGCCGATGCCGATCGTCACCACCTGAGCCTGGCCCACACGATCCGCCCGCCGAGGTCGCCGGCGGTCTGGATTTCCCACGCGCCAGATCCCGCCAGCGCTTCGACGATATCCAGACCATGCGGCCGGTCGTCCTGCTTCCGCTGCCGCCACGGCCCGCCCATGTCCTCTACCTCTATCCGGACAGACCCGGGGGATAGCTCGCAGCGGACGCGGAAAAGCCGGCCGCGGGAATGCGTGTGCAGGACGCAATTTGTTGCCAATTCGCCCGCGATAAACACCATGTTGTCAGTGACCGGGCATTCTCCCAGGTAACGCGCGATCTCGCGCCGGACGCGGCTTACTTCCTCGGCCCGGCACTCCGGTTCACCCCAGCCGCCTGGCGCAATTTCGCCAGCCAGGTGAAGCGGCCGTTATCGTCTCACCCAACCGCCCCTACCACACCGATAGGGAGCGCTCTCCTGGCTGAGGGCGCTCCCTTAATATGCCCGGCATCAGAACGGCCACCAGCATCATCCCGGATCGCTACGCCGCGCGGTTTCTTGGCGGCAGCACCGAAATCGTGAAGAAAGATCATCGGCCTTGGCCAGTAGGCCTGGGCTGGCCCGCTATGGATTTCGCGCTTTTAGTTCTAACTCGGCGTCAGATGAAGAAGTTACGGTGAAGACCCCCGTCCCGAAGGGCTCGAGCGTCACGCTGCCGCCAGCCTCCCCGTCCAGCGTCACCAGGCCGCCGCCGTCGAGAACGGGCGTCACCGTCAGCGGCTCGTCGGCATGGCTGAGGAGCACGGCGAACAGGGTGCCGTCATCGCGGATCAGCGTGTCGCAGGCGACGCGAGGATCCTCGACGGTGACCGGCCTGCCGGCCCCGGCGTGCGCGGCCAGCGCTCTATACAAGACAACAGCATCGTCGGGATTCACCCGGGGCGTCAGCGCGGCCATGTGCTCGATGGGGTAGGTGCACAAGATGAGCGAACCCCGTCCGGTCAAGCGCAGCAGCAGCGCCGGACGCCCGCGGCCGTCGGTGGCCAGGACCTCGGCACCCGCTGGTTCGGCCGGAAGGAACGACCGGCTGTGCTCATTGCCCGCCGCCGGAAATCGCAGCGTGTCCCCGCGCCCCAGCCCGCCGAAGTCTCGCCTGAACGAAAACTCCACCACCTCGTCTTCGATCGGGTAGCCGACTCCGGCGTCGAGCTGGTGCCGGATGCCGAAGGTCTCGTTCAGCCGCCCGTACGACGGCCCCGGATGCCGTGCCGTATCCCCTGCGGAGTAGGACAGGTAGACGCAGGCCCCGCCGGCGGCGAGCCGCTCCAGGCCGGCGGCGGTCGGAGCGAGCAACTGCTTGACCGAGGGCGCGAGGTAGAGCCTGGCTCCGCCGCCGATCCCGCTGCTCTCCCTGGTCAGCGCCACCGGCAGGTCCGCCAGGCGAGTGGCGACATACGCCTGGGCCAGGGTCCGCGCGATGTGCGCGCGATCGGCGGGATCGGTGAACGGGTAGGCGGTGTCCAGGTAGGCGGGAACGATCAGGGCGGCATCCGTATCGGTGCGCACGCAGCGGTGAACACCGATCGCGTCAAGGACGGCCGCGAACGCGCGCATCTCGGCCAGCGCCGGCTTGGGCACGCCGGATGAGTCGGTGAGCCCGAAGTGCTGCTCGAAAGCGTGGTGCCGGTAGGGGTCCTGGCCGGGCAGGTCGAAGTCGGTGTTGTTCCACGCGATCCAGCCGGTCGCCCCGGCCAGCAGGCTGCTGTGCAGGACGTGCCGGTAGTAGCGCGCGGCGTGCTCGCCGGAGGCGAAGTCGGAGCTGATCCCGAACTCCTCGAGTACCACCGGCAGGCCGAACGTGCCCGCGAGCTCGCACTGAAAGGCGGCCGCGTACCGCTGCCTGATCGGGTCGTCGTCCATCGGGTACACGTGCGGGCCCACGAAGTCGCAGAGCCGCGCGGTATCGGCGAGCCGGAACCCGTTCTCGCGCCCGCTGGTCTCGATTCCCCACGCGCCGTCGCCCAGCGAGAACGGCTGGTGCCCGCCCGCCGCGCGCACCGCGTCCCTGATGATCTGCGCCCAGGCGGCTACCACCTCGGGCGGCGCATGATCTCCGCCGTACAGCGGCATCTCGTTGGAGACCAGCCACCCCGCCACGGCCGGATGGCCGCCGAACCGGCGGACCATCTCCCCGGCGAACCAGGCCTGCCGGCCGACCAGCCACACGTCGGCGAACAGGTCGCGGCCGCCGCGCCACGCCGGGTCCCAGTTCTCGCCGGACATGTGCCCGACGATGAACGTGGGCACGGTGACCAGCCCGTGGGCGGCGTGCCGGTCCAGGAAGTCGCCGAACCTGGCCGCCATGTCCTCGTCGATCGCATCGGGCGCGGGCATGAAGTCGGGCCAGTAGAAGAACGACCTGGTCATGGTGAGGCCGTGCTCGCGCAGCACGCGCAGTTCGTCGCTGACAACGGAAGCGTCGTAGTTCCGCCACATGAGCGGCCCGCCCGTCCTGGACCAGAAGTTCGCGCCCAGCCAGCTGACGGGCCGTCCGCCGGCCATGATCCGTGCGGTGTTCCGTCGCATGAAAGCCGGCTCCCGTCTGCGGACGACCTGCCGCCCAGCATTGCAGGCCTTCCAGTGTCGCTCCGGCCGGCCGGGTCGCTCTGCTCAGTGAAATTCCCCCGTGTCGAAGCCGGACAGCATCTCGCCGATCCGGGCGAAATGCGCGTGGCTCGCGAAAAACAGCCTCCAAACCCTGCCGCGGCGCATCTGGGTTTCGAAATGAAGCGTGTATGAAGGATCTTCGGCCAAGATGAAGGCAGCGCGCACTGCCACCAGTTCGTTACGTTGCCTGCGGGTCATGGCGTGCCCTGCTTTCCTGCCGATTCTGAATGCCGCCCGGCCCAGGGCCGCCAGGGCCGGGCGTACCATTCACGGTCCCGCGCCTGGCGGGCTGATCGCGCCAGGATCAGGCACGGGCCGATGCCCTGGTCCGCCACCCGGGGAGTGGCGCGGGTCGGTCACAACGTGCCGCAGGAAGACCCCGGGGCTGGACCCGAGCAGTCGTCCAGGCCGACCATCTCTGATCGGCACCGAACCCGCCGGCGTAAACAAGACCCGCGCTGAATTAGTCCGTCGTAACCGGAACTGGTACCACCGCTCGTTCGGTAGAAAAGATTTTTAATTATTCAGAACGGGCGGTGGTATCACGGTCGCCAACCAGCTGGGGGAGCACGGTGCTGAGAGCCGTCGGCGGCCGCCGCGTGAACCGGTTCCGGCAGGCCGGCGGGGCGACCCGGGGGGTTGCCCGCCTCGGGGCCGGGGGTAGCGGCCGGGGTTCTCCCGGGCGCGAAGGGGCCGCCCGGGGTGCGACCGTGGGTTCCGTCACCAACCCTCCGGAGGAGGAACCCATGTCCAGTGCGGTGAGCTCCCACCCGCCGGGTGGGCTGCAGGGCGAGCCGGAGCTGACGTCGGCCGGCGACGAGCGGAAGGCCGGGGCGCTCGGCCTGACGTCGGCGACCGGGCTGGTCATCGGCACCGTCATCGGGGCCGGGGTGTTCACGATGCCGGGCGTGCTCGCGGGCGCGGGCACCGTCTCGCTGGCCGTGCTCGGGGTGATCGCCGTGGGCGCGATGGTGCTCGCGGTCTTGTTCGGCCAGCTGACCAGGCGGATCCCAAACTCCGACGGCGGCCTCTACGCGTACGCCAGGCACGAGTTCGGTGACTTCGCCGGCTACCTGACCGGCTGGTGCTACTGGGTTCAGGCCTGGGCGGGCAACGCGGCCATCGTCTCGTCCTGGGTGTTTTATGTCGACGCGCTGTTCAACATCAAGCCGTCGGGCCTGGGGAACTGGGGGATCGCCCTGGTCGGGCTGTGGATCCCGGCGGGGATCAACCTGGCAGGGATCAGGCAGACGGCCTGGCTGCAGAACCTCACCGTGGTCCTGAAGTACCTGCCGCTGCTGTTCGTCGCCGTGGTGGGCTGGTTCTTCGTCACCAAGGCTAACTTCGGCGCGTTCAACGCCTCGGGCGGCAGCCTGTACTCGGCGATCGGGATCGCCGCCGGGGTGGCGCTGTTCTCGTTCATCGGCGTGGAAACGGCGGCCATCACCGCCAAGCGGGTGAAGGATCCGCGCCGCAACGTCGGCCGCTCGTCCCTGCTGGGCACCGGCGCCGCCGCCATCGTGTACCTGGCGGTGTCGGCCGCGGTCATGGGCCTGGTCTCGCACCGCGCGCTGGTGGGCAACGGCGCCCCGTTCGTCAACGCCTTCGAGACGATCTTCCCGCACGGCGCCTGGGCCGGGAAGCTCGTCGCCGCGCTGGCGGCGGTCTCCGGCTTCGGCGCGCTCATCGGCTGGACCCTGGTCACCGCCGAGGTGTCGCGGGCGCCGGCCAACGACGGCCTGTTCCCGCGGCCGTTCGCCTGGGCCGACCGCAGGGACACCGCCTGGTTCGGCGTCGTGGTCGCGGCGGTGCTGCCGTCGCTGCTGATGCTGTGGCGGTACACCACAAGCTCCGGGCTGACCGTGTTCACCGACCTGGTCGACCTGACCGTGGTTACCGTCGCCATCCCGTACCTGTTCTCGGCCTGCGCCCAGCTCACCTACCTGGTGTCGGGCCGCAGGCGGGTGCAGGGCTGGCTGCTGGCCAGGGACCTGTCGATCACCGCGGCGGCGACGCTGTTCTCGCTGTGGGTCGCGTTCGCGGCCGGCTACTCGGCGGTGTACCAGGCCCTGGTCATCGTGCTCGCCGGGATCATCCTGTACGCCTTCATTCGGGCACACCAAGAGCGCACCGGTCAGGTTCCGGTGCCGGCTGACGTGGAGGGATAGTCATGACGTTCAGCGTGCAATCAGAGGTGGGCCAGTTGCGGCAGGCAATCATCCACCGGCCGGGCCTGGAGCTGTCCAGGCTCACCCCGCAGAACATCGGCGGCCTGCTGTTCGACGACGTGATGTGGGCGCAGAAGGCAAAGGAAGAACACGACGTCCTCGCCGAGATCCTCCGCGACCGCGGCGTGCAGGTGCACTACTTCGAGCAGTTGCTGGCCGAAACGCTGGACCTGCCCGAGGGCCGGGCGTTCGTGCTGGACCGGGTGTGCACCCCCGAGATCCTGGGCCCGACGCTGGTCGGCCCGCTCCGCGAACTGTTCGACGATCTGGACGGGCCCCGCCTGGCCGAGTACCTGATCGGCGGGGTGCTTGAGGCCGACCTGAGGCCGCGGCACGCCAGGAGCCTGAAATGGGACATGCTGGCCGCCGATGACTTCCTGCTCGCCCCGCTGCCGAACCACCTGTTCACCCGCGACAACTCGGCCTGGGTCTACGGCGGGGTCTCGATGAACCCGATGGCCAAGCCTGCCAGGCAGCGGGAACACCTGCACATCCGCGCCGTGTACACCTATCACCCGATGTTCGCCGGCGCCGACTTCGTCACCTGGTACGCCGGCGACGACGCCGATCACCTGCCGGCCAGCGTGGAGGGCGGCGACGTGCACGTCCTAGGCCACGGCGCGGTGCTGATCGGCATGGGGGAGCGGACCACGCCGATGGCGGTCGAGATCCTCTCCCGCGCCCTGTTCCAGGCCGGCCAGGCCAGCACCGTGATAGCCACCGAGATTCCCAAGTCGCACGCGACGATGCATCTCGACACCCTGATGACCATGATCGACCGTGCCACCTTCGTGCTCTACCCCTACATCGACCGCCACATGCGATCGTGGACCATCACCCCCGACGGGGAGGACCTGAAGGTCGCCCACAACCGCAGCCTGTGGGACGCCCTGGCCGAGGCGATCGGTGTGGACGCGGTCACCGTGCTGGTCACCGACGAGGACATCCGGGCCGCCGAACGCGAGCAGTGGGACGACGGGACCAATTACCTGGCGGTGGCCCCCGGCGTGATCCTCGGCTACGACCGCAACAACACCACCAACACCATGCTGCGCAAGCACGGCATCGAGGTGATCGAGGTGCCCGGCGGCGAACTCGGCCGGGGGCGCGGCGGCCCCCGCTGCATGACCTGCCCGATCGAGCGCGACCCGGCCTAGGAGGACTCTGATGAACCTGCACGGGCGCAGCCTGCTGAAGGAGACCGATCTCAACGCCGAGGAGTTCGGATTTCTCGTCGAGGGGGCCAGGCAACTGCGGGCCGATAAGCGCCGCGGGGTGACCGGGCGCCGGCTGGCGGGGCGCAACATCGCCCTGATCTTCGAGAAGACCTCCACCCGGACCCGGTCCGCGTTCGAGGTGGCCGCCCACGACGAGGGCGGGCACGTCACCTACCTCGGCCCGGGGGAATCCCAGCTGGGCTACAAGGAGTCGGTGAAGGACACCGCGCGGGTGCTCGGCCGCATGTTCGACGGCATCGAGTACCGCGGGTTCACCCAGGAATCCATGGACATCCTCGGCGAGTCCGCCGGGGTGCCGGTCTGGAACGGGCTCACCGACACCTGGCACCCGACGCAGATGCTGGCCGACATCCTGACCATGACCGACCACTGCGACAAGCCGCTGACCCAGATGTCCTTCTGCTACCTGGGGGATGGCCGGAACAACACGGCGAACTCGCTGCTGGTGACCGCGGCCACGCTCGGCATGGACTGCCGCATCTGCGCCCCGGCGGCGCTGCAGCCATCGGCGGAGGTGCGCGGCATCGCCGCGGGCCTGGCCGCGGGGTCGGGCGCCAGGCTCGCCGTGACCGCCGACGTCAACGAGGGCGTGGCCGGGGTGGACTTCGTCTACACCGACGTGTGGCTGTCCCTGGGCGAGCCGGAGGACAAGTGGGGCTCGCGGATCGACCAGCTTCTCCCGTACCAGGTGAACTCGGCCGTGCTGAAGGCGACAGGCAATCCGGACGCCAAGTTCATGCACTGCCTGCCCGCGCTGCACAACCGCGACACCGAGATCGGCCAGCGGATCTACGCCAAGCGCGGGCTCGACGCGCTCGAGGTCACCGACGAGGTCTTCGAGTCGCCCGCTTCCGTGGTATTCGACGAGGCGGAGAACCGGATGCACACGATTAAGGCCCTCATGCTGGCCACGATCGGCGACGGGTCGTGAGAATCGTCGCGGCGCTGGGCGGCAACGCCCTGCTGGAGCGGGGCGAGAAGCCCGATGAGGACATCCAGGAGCACCACGTCAAGCAGGCGGCCGACGCGCTCGCGCCGCTCGCCCGTTCCCACGACCTCATCGTCACCCACGGCAACGGGCCGCAGGTCGGCATGCTGGCCCTGGAGAGCGCGAGCGACCCCGCGCTGACCCGCCCGTACTCGCTGGACGCGCTCGGCGCGCAGACCCAGGGGATGATCGGGTACTGGCTGGTCCGGTCGCTGCGCGGCGCCGCCACCGGCAAGCCCGCCGGGTGCCTGGTCGGCCAGACGAGGGTCGACCCGGACGATCCCGCCTTCGCCCACCCCACCAAGTTCGTCGGCCCGGTCTACTCCGAATCGCAGGCGCGGGACCTGGCCGCCGAACGCGGCTGGGCGGTGCGCCCCGACGGCACCTCCTGGCGCCGGGTGGTGCCCTCCCCGGAGCCGCTCGAGCTGGTGGAACTGCCGCTCATCCGGGTGCTGCTGCAGGCTGGCGCGCTGGTGGTGTGCGCGGGCGGCGGCGGCATCCCGGTGGTGGCGGACGCCTCAGGCGCGCTGCGCGGCGTCGAGGCCGTCGTGGACAAGGAC
>JBOHCG010000216.1:0-11412 GCA_050698735.1 Streptosporangiaceae bacterium
GCGCGCGCTGCCTTTCACCGCACTGCACCCGGACTGCAACTACGTGCAGATCATGGAGCAGCATCTGCAGCTGCTCGCGATGGGGGAACCGGTGCTCAAGCCGGTGTACGACCACTCCACCGGGCTGCTGAGGAGGCCGGAGCTCGTCGAGCCGCGCGCGGTCGTGATCGCCGAGGGCCTGCTGCCCCTGCACACCAGGCTGTCGCGCGCCTGCTTCGACGTGACCGTGTACGTCGATCCCGGCGAGGAGATCCGGCGGGAATGGAAGGTGCGGCGCGACACCGCGGAGCGAGGCTACCGCCGGGACCAGGTCCTCGCCGAGCTGGCGCGGCGGGAGCCGGAGTCGGAGGAGTTCGTCCGCAGGCAGCGCCGCGAGGCGGACATCACCGTGAGCTTCGGCCCGATCGAAGGGCGGCACGACCCGCCGGGCACGCCGCTGTCGGCGACGCTGCTGCTACGGCCGACCATCCGCCATCCCAACTTTGCCAAGCTGATCGCCGAGGTGCCGCCGTCCGTGGCCCATCTCAAGCTCATGCGTGACGCGGACGGATGCCCGGCCGACGCGCTGCACATCCACGGCTACGCGCCGGAAGCGGAGGCCGAGGTGCTCGCCAAGGCGATCTGGGAGAGCCTCGGCGTCGACGAGCCGCTGCCCGCCTGTCTCGGCATGATCGACACCCGCACCCGCAGTGAGCCGCTGCGGCTCGCGCAGCTTCTCCTGCTCTACCACGTGCTGCGGGATAGTGCCTGAGCCGGGATGACGACGCTCACCCAGCTGCGCACCTTCCTGGCGGTCGCAGAAACCGGATCCGTCCGGGCGGCGGCCGAGCGCCTGGTGGTAACCGAATCGGCCGTGTCGTCCTGCGTCGGCTCCCTGCAGAAAGACCTCAAGCTGACGCTGGTGCGCAAGGACGGGCGCGGCCTGCGGCTGACCGACGCGGGCACGATCTACGCCGGGTACGTGCGGAGCATACTCGGGCTCCTCAACGAGGCGCATGCCGCCGCCGCGGGCGAGGCCGAGGGCGGCCTGCTGCGCATCGCCGCTGTCACCACGGCCGGCGAGCAACTGCTGCCCGGGCTGCTCGCTGCCTTCCGGGCGAGGCATCCGTCCATCGGCATCCTCCTGGAGGTGGGCAACAGGGAGCGCGCGCTGAGGCTGGCCGACGACCACCAGGTCGACCTCGTGCTCGGCGGCCGGCCGCCGCAGGGACCGGGATGGCCCAGGATGATCGCGCATGCGACCCGCACCAACCCGCTGGTGGTGGTGTGCCCTCCGGCGCTGCTCGCGGACCTTCGCGCCGAACTGGGCGCGGCGGCGGGGGAACTCGGCCGACCGGGCAAGCCGACCGTCAGGCCCGGGCTCGTGGCCTGGCTGGCACGGCAGACCTGGCTGCTGCGCGAGCGCGGCTCCGGAACGCGCGCGACGACCGAGGCCTTCCTCGAGGAGCTCGAGATCGCGCCGGACACGCTGACCGTCGGCTCGAACGTGGCCGTCTGCGAGACCGTCGCGGCCGGTCTCGGGGTGACCCTTATATCCAAGGACGCCGTCGCACGAGAACTCGGCCGGGGCGTGCTGACCGAGTTGCCGTGCCCCGGCACGCCGCTGCGGCGCGACTGGTGCCTGGTCTCCCGTACAGGCCGCCTGCCCGCCCCGAGCCAGCTGTTCATCCGGCAGGTCCGGCAGGCGGAGGGCTGGGCCGCCGCGGGGTAAGTGACCGGGTTGGCCGGAATTCACCTTGCGGCTCAACTGGCCGGGGGAAGCACGCCGGGCCGGCCGAACCTAGCGTCTGGATCGTGCCAAGCGGTGCCCTCGGAAGGAGCCACTGACATGACCGGACCCAGCCTCGCTCCCGTCATCATCCCGATCGTCGGGACGCTGTGCCTGATCGCGTGGCTGGTCGTGGTGTTCCACGCTGAAAGGCGCAGCTGGCGGGACGACATTCAGCCGCGGGTACCCGGCCAGGATGCGGGGGCGGACCCGGATCCGGCGTCGGGCTCGGGTGCGTAGCGGCGCTCCAGCGCGGCGACGTTCCGCGCTACCCGGTCGGCGAGTGCCCGCTGACCGGCCCGGACATCCCCGTCTGTGCCCTGCCGCGCGGTTAGCGCAGGGCCGGTGAGGGCCTCGCCGAAGCAGAACGTCAGCGGCCACACGACCAGCGGCGATTGCAGCGCCGCGAGGTTGGCCGTCGCCTGCTCGGGGCGTTGCCCGCCCGAGGAGAAGGCCACCCCGGCCAGCGTGGCCGGCAGGCAGGCGAGGGCCGCGACGGTAGCCTCGGCTACATCGGCGGGTTCGGCGGGCCGGCCGGCCTGGCTGCCCACCATGCCAGGTGCCAGGATCATGCCGTCCAGCGCAACGCCGTAGTCCTGCAAGGCGATCATCACCTCGAGCAGCACCACCGAGGTCACCGCCTCGCACTGAGCGAGCGAAGGCGAGTCATCCGCCCGCACCTCGGGCTGCACCACCGGGACCAGGCCGGCGTGCTGACAGGCGGCCGCGTACCGGCCGAGCGCCTGCGCGTTGGCGCGCACCGCGGCCGGCGACGGCCGGAGCGGGCCGATCCGCAGCGACGCTCGCCACGAGGCGAAGGCAGCGCCGCGGCCGGCGAAATGCCGCAGCCGCGCCCACAGGCCGTCCAGGCCCTCCGTGACCCTCTCGCCGGGGTACCCGGGCAGCGGGCCGGTACCGGTGTCCACCCTGATACCGGGCAGCATGCCCCGATGCCTGATCGCGCCGGGAAACGGGGTGCCGTCGGACGTCCGCTGGCTCCAGGTCCGCGGACCCAGGATCACGCCGCTGACGCCGGTCGCCAGGCCCGGCGTCGTGACCAGCATCTCGTCATAGGCCAGCCGGCCGGGCGCCCGCAGGTCCGGGATGCGCTCATCGGCCGCGAGAATGCCCTTGGCCGGCGCGACGAGCGCGGCGGCGGTGCTCGCGAGGTCCTTCATTCGGCTCCGTCAACTGCTTGCGGCCGTGGCAATACCGACGTTAGCCAGGCGGGCCCGTTCCCTGCCTCCCCCCGGGCGGTGGGGTGAAGGGGGATCACGCCATCGCACGTGGCTGGGGCACAAGAGACGACGGCTGGGGCTGTAGGACGGGACAACCGCCTCGGTTGGCCATGACCGGTGCCTTGCCGTCCAGGGCGCGGGGTCGCAGGGTGGTAGATGTGGTGGATAAGGTCCTTGGCTCGGCCGCGGCGGCGGTGACGGACATCGGGGACGGGGCGTCGATCGGGATCGCCGGGTTCGGGGTGGCGCACAGGTTCCCGTCCAGCCTGATCGTGGCGCTGCGGGACAAGGGGCCGACCGGGCTGACCGTCTACTGCAACGGGCTCGGCCAGCCGGGCTTCCCGACCGCGCACCTGCTCGCGGACAGCCGGCAGATCGGCCGGCTTGTGACGTGCTTCTCGGCGCGGCCTGGGGTGGTGTCCGAGGCGGAACGGCAGATCAGGGCCGGGCAGATGACGCTCGAACTGGTGCCGCAGGGGACGCTGGTAGAGCGGATGCGGGCGGGCGGGGCCGGGATACCCGCGTTCTATACGCCGACGTCGTTCGGCACCAGCCTGGCCGCGGGGAAAGACGTGCGGTACTTCGACGGCAGGCCGTACGTGCTCGAGCGCGCGATTACCACGGACTTCGCCTTTGTCCGCGCGCACCGGGCGGACCGGATGGGGAACCTTCAGTTCCGCGGCGGCAGCAGGAACTTCAACGTGAGCTTCGCCAAGGCCGCGCGGGTCACGATCGCCGAGGCGGACGAGATCGGGCCGATCGCGCCGGAGGACGTGGACCTGCCCGGGGTGTTCGTGTCCCGGGTGATCTTGAGTACTACGCAGCTTGACGCGGCGAACCTGCCGATGCGGGTGAGCCGGCCCGCCGCCAGCGGCCGGTGCTATCACGGCAAGCCGGGTCTGAGCAGGGAGGAGATCGGGCGGCGGGTCGCGGCGCTGCTGCCCGACGGGGCGGTGGTCAACCTGGGCGCGGGGCTGCCGGCGCTGGTGGCCAACTTCCTATTGGGGCGCTCGGTAGTACTGCACAGCGAGAACGGGATGCTGAACTACGGGTCGTTCGTGCTCGGCGCCTCGTTCGATCCGGATCTGCACGATGCCAGCGGGCACTTCGTGACGGTGCGAGAAGGAGCGTCGTTCTTCGACAGCGTCACGTCGTTCGAGATCGCGCGGTCGGGGAGGCTGGACGCGGTAGTGCTCGGCGCCTATCAGGTGGGCGCGAACGGCGACCTGGCGAACTGGTCAGTGCCCGGGATGACGGGCGGCGGGATCGGCGGGGCGATGGACCTCGCGGTGGGTGCCCGGCAGGTCATCGCGATGTGCGAGCACACCGACTCGGCCGGGCGGCCGAAGCTGGTCGAAACGTGCTCGTTCGAGGTCACCGCGCCGGGGTGCGTGGACACGGTGGTGACCGACCTGGCGCTGTTGCGGCGGGCCGCTGGTTCTGGCTCCGGCGGCGGGCCTGGCTCGGGCTCTGGGTTCCGGCTGGAGGAGGTCGCGGGCGGGTTCTCGGTGGACGAGGTGCTGGCGCTGACGCCGATGCCGGTCTCGGTTTGCGATTCGGTAGGGATCATGCAGGAGTGCTGGGGAGACTGAGATGCGAGAGAAGCTGCTGGACCCGACGGGCGCGAGCGAGCGGGCGGTGGACACCACGCTCGCGCCGCGGCCGCGCGGGGGGTTGCGCGGGCTGACCGTGGGACTGCTCGACAACGCCAAGCCGAACGCGTCGGTGCTGCTTTCTGAGGTCGGCCGGTCGCTGCGGGACGGTTTCGGGGTGCGGGAGTTCGTGATGTTCCAGAAGGGGTACTTCGGCACGCCGGTTGAGCAGAGCCTGGTCCAGCAGATCCTGCGGCACTGCGACTTCGTGGTGGCCGGAATCGGCGATTGAGGCTCCTGCAGCGCGGCCGGTCTGGCCGACGGGATCCTGCTGGAGCGGGCCGGGCTGCCCGCGGTCAGCATCTGCACCGACCCGTTCGTGCTGACCGCGCGGGCGATGGCTTCGGCCTATGGCTTTCCGGGCTTCGAGTACGTGTCGATACCGCACCCGGTGGCCAGCCTGACGGTCTTGCAGATTCAGTCGCGCGTGCGGGACCTGATGCCGGACCTGCTGCGGATCCTGGGGGTTGAGCTCTAGGTGGATGGCTCGTTTGTGGAGGATGCCGCGGCGGTGCGGGCGGCGATGGAGTACTACGCGGAGCAGGGGTGGACCGACGGGCTGCCTGTGGTGCCGGTCACCGAGTCCTACCTGGCGGAATTCCTGGCGTCGGTGGACAAGGACCCGGGCGATGTGCTACTTGACATGCCGCAGCTGGACCGTTCGCTGACCGTGCGGCTGGCGGCGATCAACGCGGCGCTGGCCGGGTGCCTGCCTTTGTACTTCCCCGTCGTGGTGGCCGCGTGGGAGTCGCTGGCTGCCGAGGGGTACCCGGCTCGCGGGATCTGGCAGTCGACGACCGGGACGGCGCCGTTCTTGATCGTGAACGGGCCGGTGCGGGAGCGGATCGGGCTGAACAGCGGGGGGAACGTGTTCGGATCCGGGTTCCGGGCGAACGCGACGATCGGGCGGGCGATCCGGCTCGGCGTGCTGAACGCGTTCGGGCTGCGGCCACACGAGCTTGACCAGGCGACGCAGGGCACGCCGGCGAAGTACACGTTCTGCATCGGGGAGAACGAGGAGGAGAGCCCGTGGCCGGGCCTTCATACGGAGTTCGGGCTCTCGGCTTCTGATAGTGCCGTGACGGCTGTTGTCATACGGTCGTGCGTGCATATCGAGGCGCGGCATACGCGGGTGCCGGAGCAGCTGGCGACGGACATCGCGGGGACTATCTCGCGGACCGGGGCGCTGATCCACGAGACGATCAGCGCTTGTGTTGTCTTGAGCCCGGAGCATGCGCGGCTGTTCGCGGCGGCTGGGTGGTCGAAGGGGGACATCGCTTCGTTCTTGCACTCCCATGCCGTCGTCTCCTGGTCGAAGCTCGCCGCGGCCGGGAAGGAGGCGGTGTCCAGCCGGACGCGGTGGCGGCTGCCGTCCGATCACCCGGACGCGCTGCCCATTGCCGCTTCGGGTGGCATGGTCCAGGTGCTGAACTCTCCCGCCGCGGTGCTGGTCGTGGTCGCGGGGGCGGGGAACTCCGGGGTTTCGGCGGTGGTGGAGACGTTCGGGCCGCGGGGCGGGCCGCCGCCGGTGACGCGGGTTCGCTTGTGAGGCTAGTGGGTGGGGCCGTCCGGGGTGCATTCATGATCGCGGGCAGTTTTTGGCGATATTTACAGCCGCTGCGCGATCGCGACGTTGGACCGGCCCTCGGCCATCAGCGCGAGCACCTCGCGTTCCCTGGGGGTCAGCCGGGACACCGGCTCGATGCGAGAGCGCCGGGTCATCAGCTTGCCGACCACCTCGGGGTCGAGCACGGTGCCGCCCGCGGCCACGGTGCGGATGGCCGCGGCGAACGCCTCGTCGTTGAACACCCGGTCCTTGAGCAGGTAGCCGACGCCGCCCGCCCGGTCGGCCAGCAGTTCGCGGGCGTATAGCTGCTCCACGTACTGCGAGAGGACCAGCACCGGCAGGCCCGGTATCTGGGCGCGGGCCTGCAGGGCCGCGCGCAGCCCGTCGTCGGTGTGCGTGGGCGGCAGCCGCACGTCCACGATGCCCACGTCGGGACGCTGCTCGACCAGCGCCTCGAACAGCTCGGGGGCGCTGGCCACCGCGGCGGCGATCTCGAAGCCGTGCGCGGAGAGCAGCCGGACCAGGCCCTCCCTCAGCAGGAAGAGGTCTTCTGCGATGACAATGCGCACGGCACCTCGATGACGACGATGGTCGGGCCGCCCGACGGGCTGTTCACCGCCAGGATGCCATCAAACGCGGCCAGCCGGCGTTCCACCCCGGCCAGCCCGGTGCCCTGGGCCGGGTCGGCGCCGCCCCAGCCGTCGTCGGTGACCTGCGCGCGCAGCATGCCCCCGCCGCCGGCATGCGGGGTGTGATCCAGCTGGATCCGGACGCTGCGGGCGTGGGAGTGCTTGGCCGCGTTGGCCAGCGTCTCGGCCACCGAGAAGTAGACGGCCGAGGCAACAGGCAGCTCGACCGTGCCGGGCAGGTCGATGTCGAGCTCGACGGGCAGCGGTGCGTCCAGCGCCAGGGCGCGGATCGCGTCGGCAAGACCGCGGTCGGCAAGCACCGGCGGGTAGATGCCGCGCACCAGGTCGCGCAGCTCGGTCAGGGCATTGGAGGAGGCTTCCTTGGCCTCGGCCACGAGCGCGAGCGCCGCCTCGGGGTTGGTCGGGAACAGCCGCTCGGCCGCCCGCAGGCTCATGCCGACCGCGACAAGACGGGCCTGGGCTCCGTCGTGCAGGTCGCGCTCGATGCGGCGCAGTTCCGTGGCCGCGGTGTCCACCGCGTCGCGGCGGGTCTGGGTCAGCATCTGCACCCGCTTGGTCAGCTGCTGAGCCCGGGCCGCGAGCTCCGGGTCGGGCAGGTCGGCCAGGTGGTGGCGCATCACCCGCGGCGCCAGCCACACGCCCAGGGCCAGCAGCAGCGAGCCTTCAAAGGCGTCAGTCCAGAGCGGGGTGGGCGGCTGGCTGTTGCCGAGGTCGGCGAAGCCGTACGCGAACCCGGGCACCGCGGGCCAGAACACCGCGATCAGCCAGCCGTAGGCGCCGAGGACCAGCAGGCCCGCCACGGCCAGCGTGGCGGCCCAGGCCCGCGACCGGAAGATCAGCACCAGCGCGGCCGTGGCCATGGCCAGATCGATGACGGCCGCGTCGAGCCCGTCGAACCCCCCGATGCCGAACCAGTTGCCGGGCCCGAGCAGCTGCATCGTCAGCGCCACGACCGGAATCAGGAGCAGGGCCTGGCGGGCGGAGATCCCGCCGCGACCGCTGTCGCGCCACCGGGCGGCCAGCGCCCTGACCAGCCCTGCGCCCGGCGCGTTCAGCCGCAGCAGCAGCCACAGGCCGACCGCGAACAGGACTCCGGCCTCGGCAAGCACCGGTCGGGTGCCCCAGGCTCCGGGACCCGCGTGGACGAACAGGTACTGTACCGGGCTGGTGTTCCCGTCGCGGTACGTCTTGGCCAGCATTACCCCGAAGATGGCCAGCACGAGCACGCCGTAGGGCACCAGCTTGGCGGCCAGCTTCGGGGCGAAGACGATGGCCAGGACCGCGATGCCGAGCTCGGCCGGGATAAGCCCGTGAGCGCCGCCGGCCATCACGGCGGCCGACATCGCGATCGGCAGCAGCAGCAGGCTCCAGCCGCGATCGCGGATCCAGCCCCGCACGCCACCGTGGTGCGGGACGCCCCGAGCCTCCCGCACCAGGATGAACGCGATGCATCCGATCGTCAGTGCCAGCACAATCGCGAAGAGCATGACCGCAGACTCCTTTTCCACCCGTCCTGTTCCCATCCTGGCTGCTCCGGCCAGGGGCGGCCAGGGGCCTGCGACCCCGAAAGAAGGTAGGCCTAGGCCCACCATGGCGGGTCGGGGGGCGGGGCCCGGGATGTGTCGGAGGGCTTCCTTGACTCCTGCCCGCCGGGACTCGCGCGGTGCGGGGGGCGGGAACCACGGCTCGTTCGGTAGAAAACGAAACGTTCGGGACCTTAGCCCGGGCGGTGGGGGGCGAGGGTGCGGCGGAACTATGTTCCATAGCATGAACGGCATGTCGCAATCGCCTGGCGGGCCGGATGGCGCGGGCTCTGCGGGCTCCGTGGGCTCCGTGCCGGGTCTGCTCGCCGAGAGCAATCGCGTGGAGGCCTTCAGCGACGGCGTCTTTGCCATCGTCATCACGCTGCTGATCCTCGACCTCAAGGCGCCGGACAGTCGCGGGGCCGTGCTGCACGACCTGCTCGGCCAGTGGCCGGCGTATGTGGCGTACCTGGCGTCGTTCGGCTATGTCGGCGTGATCTGGGTTAACCATCACAACCTGTTCACCCGGATCGCCCGGGTCGACGGCGGGCTGCTGTGGCGAAACCTGGTCCTGCTGCTCACCACCTCGGTGCTGCCGTTTCCCACCGCGGTCGTCAGCTCGGCGTTCCAGCACGGGACCCCGGACGACCGGCGGGTTGCCCTCGTCTTCTACGCGCTGGCCGGGCTCGCGACCGCGGCGACGTGGTGGCTGCTTTTCCACTTCCTTTCCCGCGCTCCCCGCCTGCTGAAGGACGAGGCGGACGCCGGATTCTTCACCGGAGAACGGCACCGGGCCTTGGTCGGCGTCGCGTCGTATGCGGTCGCCGGGCTGGCGGCGGTCTGGTATCCCGTCGCTGGCCTGGTCGTCATCTGCGTGCTGCCCGTGTTTTACGGCGCGACAAGTGCGGGATGGCGGCTTGCCGGTAGACCGTTGATCCGATGATCCGTTGATCCGATGATCCGATGATCCGAGGTGACGTCCGATGAGCGCCGGAGAAGCGGCCGCCGCGGTACCAGGGCTGACCCGCAGCGACCGTGGCCTTCGACTACATCGCCAAGGAGGGCAAGCGCCGCTCGATCTCGGTCGCCGACCGGGCGGTCCGGACGATGGTGCGCGCGCTGATCGGCAGCGACACCGGCCTCGGCCCGCTGTTCTGCTTCCGGGACGGCGACGGGTGGCGGCCGCTTCGCTCGCACCAGGTGAGCAGCTACATCGCCACCCGGGCCGGCGGCCACTTCACCGCCAAGGAGTTCCGCACCTGGAACGCGACCGTGCTGATGGCGCTGCTGCTTGCGAACGCGGGTCCGGCGCCGACCGCGAGGGGCCGGATCCGCGTGATTGCCGGCGGGGTCCGCGGGGTGGCGGACTGGCTGGGAGACACTCCGGCTGTGGCGCGCGGCTCGTACATAGACCCCCGGGTGATCAGCCGGTACGAGGCCGAGGGACGGCTGCCCGGTATCCCGCGGCTGCCCGCCGTGCTGCCGGCCGCCGCGAAGGCCGAGGACGCCGTGGCCGCACTGCTCGGCGCGGACGCCGATAGCTGAGCCGGCGAACCGGCGCCATAGGGTCACCGCCGTGTACGAAGCGGAGATCACCAGCGGCCTGCCCGATCCAGCCGACGGCGAGCTCACCGAGGTCGCGTGGTTCGACCGATCGGCAGCCACCACCTCGTGCCTGGGCTGCCCGGACTCGCTTCAGCGTGGCCAGGACTGGAGGGCCCGGGCCGAAGGGCCTTGGTCCTGCCGGGCCTTAATACCCGGGCCTTTTAGAGTCCTGGCCCTAACGCGGCAGGGACCTTGTGATCGGGGCGGGGTGCCCGGGTCTTAAAGACCGGGCTAATGGCCTGCCGGAGACAGGGACAGCGGCTCTGAGAAACGGAAAGGAAAAACACGAAGGTGGAGAGCAGTTCACGGGACACGGAAATGAAAGAGGCGAACATCCCATGGCTCTCCGCACCACCCTCCGCGCCACCCTCACCGCCGGCCGCGGCCGCGCCGCCGCCGGCGCCCCGACCAGCTGGTCGCCGACGAGAACGCCAACCTCCCCGACGACGGCACCACCGGCGTCGGCGCCGTCTGGCAGCTGTACTACGCCAACCTCCCCGCCACCACTGACGTCATCGCCTACATCTCCTCCGTCGCCGACAACTCCGGCGGCAACAACCTCTGCACCGCCGCCGACGACGCCCAGTCCCTCACCAGCCCCGCGCTGGACTCCTGGTCCGCCACCCGGTGGATCACCCGGATCGCCGCCCAGTACGGCCTGCCCGTCGCCGGGGAGAACCCCGGCCTCAACCTGCCCGCCAGCCTGGACACCTTCTTCACCAACACCACCAGCACCGGCATGATGGCCGCCGCCATCGCCCAGGCCCGGTCCTGCGGCTTCACCGCCTTCTACTGGGCGCACGACGTCCACCTGTGGGACGGCACCATCCCCTTCACCCACTACGCCACCGCCATCGACTAACCCCACCAGCCCGGGTCCCGGGACGGGCGGCTCCTCGCCTCAGCCGCCCGCCCCCGGCCCGCTTACCGCCCGCCCCCGGCCCGCTTACCGTCCGCCCCCGGTGCCCCCGTGCCGGGGGCGGACCCATGCCCGCAGAAGCTCCGGGGACAGGGCCACGCCAACTCTGCAAATACTCACCCTGCCAGCCGGCTGACCATCGAAGCCACGCTGAAGCTATGAAGGCTGGCCGTCGCGCTCAGCCATCCAGGAGCGCGGTCAGCGCTCCGGCGTCGGCTAGCCGTCCGCCGACCGGCGAATCCGGTACCGGCTCGGGCTCGATGGGGCCAATCCCTCCAATTTCGCCGGGCTGGCGACGTCCGGATCTGCCGAATAGCGAGCATTGCCTGCCTGGGCACTTATGCACTGGCCTGTATGCCGTTAACACCAGCGGCATAATGCCAACTCAAGTCTTGTCGTTTGTATCGGAGTCGCTGCCGAGTCTGGCGCAAGCCGACGACCACCGGGCAAAGGCGGTATTGCGCGCGGTGAGACACCTCAAGTGCTAACT
>JBOHCG010000217.1:0-11408 GCA_050698735.1 Streptosporangiaceae bacterium
GTGCTCGTCGGGCTCGGGCTCGGGCTCGACGAGCACGCCGCGAGGGTGAACGCGGCCGTCGTCGCGACGGCTACCACGGCCGGCAGGCGGAATCTATGGGGTCTACTCATGAACTGCCTTCCTTCTCAGAGTGTTCTGGGGTAACGACAGGTTCGTTTTCCCTGGTCAACGGACCGGTGAAGAGGGCCACTAGTCGCCGCAGCCCGCCCTGGATGCCTTGCGGGAAGGCGAGCATGACGAGGATGAGGACCGCGCCATAGGCGGCGGTAGGGATGTTGGATCCAATCGAGCTGGACAGGCCGTGGCTGGTGGCCACGTCGGTGGCGTAGGTCGGCACGAGAACGATCAGCAGGCTTCCCCACAGCGCGCCGGGCAGGCTGCCCAGGCCGCCGATCACGGCCGCGGTCAGCAGGGCGATGGAGAGCGTGAGCGTGAACTCTCCGGGCGCGACCAGCGCGGTGATGATGGCCAGCAGCGAGCCGGCCACCCCGGCGCAGGTCGCGCTCACCACGAAGGCGAGGACGCGGGCCGCGGCCACGTTGATCCCGTCCAGCGCGGCCGCCACATCGTCGTCACGCACGGCACGCCAATTGCGGCCGATCCTGCTATAGCAAAGGTTCGCGAGCAGCACCAGGGTGACCAGCGCCACCGCGGCGCTAACCCACGCCTCCCACCTGGTCAGCGGGAAGTTGGCGCCGAGGAAGGCGGGAACGGTGAAGACCACGTCCAGGCCCTGGTCTCCGCCGAAGACCCCGGGATAGGCGTACGCCACGGCCGGGAGCGCGACCCCGAGCATGAGCGTCGCGCCCGCCAGGTAGGGCCCGCGCAGCCGGGCCGCGGCCACGCCGACCACCGCCCCCGAGGCGGCCGTGACCGCGGCGGCCACCACGAGCGCGGCGATGAACGGCCAGTCGAGGTGGAGCAGGAGCAGCGCCGTCGTGTAGCCGCCGACGGCCATGAACGCCCCGTGGCCAAGCGAGATCTGGCCGGAAAGACCGGTCAGCACGGTGAGCCCGGCGACGGCCGCTACCTCGTAGGCGATCTCGGCGATCTGGTAGTCGCGGAACGCGTTCAGCTTGATGGAAAGGAACGCGATGATCACGGCCACCACGATCACGACTGCGAGCCTGCGCGGCAGCGTGGACACGGTCACACCCGCCGCAGCCGCGCGCCGGCGAACAGCCCGTCGGGCCTGATCATCAGCACCGCGACCAGGATGCCCAGGGCGACGAGCGCGGTAAGGTCGGAGCCCTGGGCACCCAGGTAGCCGCCCACGTAGCTGAGCCCGATGCCGAGCAGCAGCCCGCCGATCACCGCCCCCACCGGGCTGTCCAGGCCGCCGATCACCGCCGCGGTGAAACCGTAAACGAAGATCGTGTCCATGCTGTTCGGGTACAGGAACGTGTCGGGCGAGACCAGCACGCCGGCCAGCGCGCCGAGCAGGCCCGCCAGCGCCCAGCCGACGGTGAGCACCCGGGCCACCCGGATGCCCGACAGCCTGGCGATCGTGGGGTTGAACGCCGCGGCGCGCAGCCGTAGCCCGGCGGCGGTGTACTTGAACGCCGCGGCGAGCGCCAGCGTGGTCGCCAGCACCGCCGCCGCGACGAACACGTCGAAGCGCGACACGCCGATCGGCGTATGGCCGACACTCAGCCCGGTGATGGAGAACGCCGCGGGGAACGACCGGTACTGCCCGCCGTAGAAGATGCCCGCCAGGCCCTCGAGCAGGATGAGCAGCCCGATGGTCACGATCACCGCGTTGAGCGGCGGCTTGCCGGTGGTGAGCCGTACGACGGTGCGCTCGCAGACCGCGCCAAGCACGATGCCGGCCGCGAGCGCGACGACGAACCCTGCCCAGTAGGAACCGGTGCGGTAGATGACCTCGATCGCCACGTACGTGGTGAACATGGCCATCCCGCCCTGCGCGTAGTTCAGCACCCGGGTGCCCCGCCAGATCAGCACCAGCGATAGCGCGATCGCGGCGTAGACCATCCCGAAGACGGCCCCGCTGAGAGTGAACTGGAGGAACTCGACCACTGACGCTCCCGTATGGCGGCTAGAACCCTAGGTAGTGATGGCGTAGCGCGACGTCGGCGGCGAGCGTCGGGGCGTCCGCCGCGGCGACGACCCGGCCGAGGTTGAGCACGAGGCCGTGGTCGGCGATCGCGAGCGCGCTGCGCGCGTTCTGCTCGACCAGCACGATAGTCAGGCCATGCTCCCGGCTGAGGCGGACCACCAGGTCCATGACCTGCGCCATCACCCTCGGCGCCAGGCCCAGCGAGGGCTCGTCGAGGAGCAGCACCCGCGGCCTGGCCAGCAGGGCACGGGCGATGACCAGCATCTGCCGCTCGCCGCCGGACAGCGTGGACGCCAGCTTGCGCCTGCGGTCGGCCAGCGGCCTGAAGCGCTCGAAGGCCTCATCCAGCGCGGCGGCGCGCTCGGTCCGGTTGGAGCGCCGGCTCATCATGCCGATGCGGAGGTTCTCCTCCACGGTGAGCTCGGCGATCACGCCCTGGCCCTCCGGCACGTGTGCGACGCCTGCCCTGACCATCTGCTCGGGGCTGCGGCCTGCCACGTCGGCGCCGTCGAGCAGGACGCGGCCGCGGCGCGGCTTGATCATGCCGCTGATCGCTCGCAGCAGCGTGGTCTTGCCCGCCCCGTTCGCGCCGAGCACCGCCGTGATCGCGCCCGCCTCGGCGCTCACGTCGACGTCGTCCAGCGCGATGACCTCGCCGTACCCGGCTACCAGCCCGTCGACCACCAGCGCGTCACTCATCGGCCGGCGCCTCGATGTCGAAGGGCGCCTCGGAGCTCGCGAGCGCCTCGGTGTCGGACGGCGCCTGCGTGTCGGCGGTGCCGAGGTAGGCGGCGGTGACAGCGGGATTGTCCTGGACCTCACGCGGCGAGCCCGTGGCGATCACCTTCCCGAAGTCGAGGACGACGATCGAGTCGCAGACGGACATCATCAGGTCCATGTGGTGCTCGACCACGACCAGCGATCCCTCGGTGGCCAGGTCGCGGATCAGCCGCCCGAGCTCGGCGAGTTCGGTCTCGTCCAGGCCGCTGGCAGGCTCGTCGAGCAGGATCAGGCCCGGGCCCGCGACCAGCGCCCTGGCCAGCGCGACCCTCTTGCGCATGCCGTAGGACAGCTCGCCGGGCCTGGTGTCCGCGGCCGAGGCGGCCCCGACCCGGTCCAGCGACGCCAGCGCGAGGCCGCGCAGCTTGCGCTCGTCGCGGCTCGCCGAGGGCAGCGAGAGCAGCGCGGACCAGAAGCCGGCCGATGCCCGGCTGGTCGCGCCGACCATGACGTTCTCCAGCGCGGACAGGTTCTCGTACAGGCCGACGCCCTGCAGGGTCCTCGCGACGCCGAGGGAGGCGAGCTGATGCGGCCGGACGGCGTGGCGGCGGCCGCTGAAGAGCACCTCGCCCGCGTCCGGCTTGATGAAGCCGCACAAGACGTTGAGCAGGGTGGTCTTGCCCGCCCCGTTCGGCCCGATGACGCCCATCACGTGCCTGGGCGGCACGGCGAGCGACACGGCATCGAGCGCGGTCAGCCCGCCGAACCGGACCGTTACGCCCCTTACCTCAAGTACTGAACCAGCATTCATCGCTCTTTGTCCTAGTTGACACGAACGAGATAGCTACGGCATGAATCCACATTCAAGGCGTGTTCCGGGCACCGGACAAGACCGCGACGCCAGTTGACGCCGTTTCGTGGCTGAACCGCAATTAACGCTGGGCGAATAAATGCTGGGCGGCGAGGCCGAGCAGGCGGGCCGCGTTGTCCTTGAGGATCTTGGGGCGGACATCCGGCTTGATGTCGAGCAGCTCGAAGTCGCGCAGCCAGCGCTCCGGGGTGAGCAGCGGGTAATCGGTGCCGAAGAGCACCTTGTCCTGGAGGTAGGAGTCCGCGGCGCGGACAAGCTGCGGCGGGAAGTACTTCGGCGACCAGCCGGACAGGTCGATGTACACGTTGGCCTTGTGGGTGGCGATCGAGATCGCCTCGTCCTGCCAGGGCACGGAGGGATGGGCGAGGATCACCGGCATGCCGGGGAAGTCGGCGGCCACGTCGTCAAGCAGCATCGGGTTGGACAGCCGCAGCTTGATCCCGCGGCCGCCGGGCAGGCCCGCCCCGATGCCGGTCTGGCCGGTGTGGAAGACGGCGGGCAGCCCGGCCTCCTCGATCACCTCGTACAGCGGGTAATACCGCGTGTCGTCCGGCGAGAAGCCCTGCAGGCTGGGGTGGAACTTGAAGCCGCGCACGCCGTGCTCGCCGATCAGCCGCCTGGCGCGGCGCACCGCCTCGGCGCCGGACAGCGGGTCGACCGAGCCGAACGGGATGAGCACGTCAGCGTGGGCGGCGGCCCGGTCGGCGATCTCCTCGCTCGACACCGCCGGATGGCCCGTCTGCGTGCCGGCGTCCACCGAGAACACCACCGCCGCGAGCTGCCGCGGCCGGTAGTACTCGGCGATCTGCTCCACCGTCGGCGCCCGCTCCGCGGTGGCCTTGAAGTACTTCGCCGACGCCTCGAGCAACTCCTCGTCGAGCGACAGGTGCCCGCGGGAATCCGATTCGACGTGCACGTGGACGTCGATCCCCTGCAGGGCGGAGAGGTCTAGGCAGGTCATTTGACAGACACCCTATACGCGGGGATTGCAGGGGCCAGCATGGCGCGACCACCATTTCGCTGGCCAGCGTTTGTGCGGGAAGCATCTTGCCCGGCCGCTCTGGCTGTGGCACCGTCTGCGATGTGCAGCCGCGACGCGAGGCGCGCGAGGGCGACCTGCTCTGGACGCCGGGTCAGGACCGGGTGGCCCGCGCCAACGTGACCGCCTTCACCCGGTGGCTCGCCGCCGAACGCGGGCAGCACCACCTCGACGACTACGACGCTCTCTGGCGCTGGTCGGTGACCGACCTCGACGGCTTCTGGCAGGCGATCTGGGACTACTGCGGCATCGAGGCGTCGGCCCCGCCGACGGCGGTGCTCGGCCGCCGGACGATGCCGGGCGCGGACTGGTTCCCCGGCGCCAGGCTGAACTACGCGCAGCACGTGCTGCGGAACGAACGTCCTGGCCAGGACGCCCTGTACTACCAGTCGGAGACCACGCCGCTGGCCGGCCTGCCCTGGCCCGAGCTCGGCAACTCCGTCCGGGTGCTTGCCACCCGGCTGCGCGAGATGGGCGTCGGTCCCGGCGACCGGGTCGCCTCCTGCATGCCGAACATCCCCGCGACCGTGATCGCGATGCTGGCCACGACGAGCATCGGCGCGATCTGGACCAGCTGCTCGCCCGATTTCGGCAGCCGGGGGGTCAGCGACAGGTTCGGGCAGCTGTCGCCGGAGGTCCTGTTCTGCGTGGACAGCTACCGCTACGGCGGCCGCGACTACGACCGCGGCGCCGAGATGGCCCAGGTCATCGGCGCGCTCGGCAGCGTGCGGCACGTCATACATGTGCCGGGCCCGCTGGGCAGGCCGGTACCGGGCGCCCGGGCCTGGGATGAGCTGATGGACCACCCGCCGGTGCCGGCCGCCGGGTTCGAGTTCGAGCAGGTGCCGTTCGGGCATCCGCTGTGGATCTTGTTCTCCTCGGGTACCACCGGGCTGCCCAAGGCGATCACGCACAGCCACGGCGGCATCCTCATCGAGCAGTTCAAGCTGCAGACGCTCAACATGGACCTGCGGCAAGGCGACCGGCTGTTCTTCTACACCACGGCCGGCTGGATGATGTGGAACTTCCTCGTCAGCTCGCTGCTGCTCGGCGTGCGGCCGCTGCTGTACGACGGGAACCCCGGCTACCCGCGGCCGGACGTGCTGTGGGAGATGGCGCAGAACGCAAGGGCGACGATGTTCGGCGCCAGCCCCGCCTACGTCGGCATGCTGTCGAAGGCTCGCGTGGTGCCCGGCGAGAGCTACGACCTGTCCGCGCTGAGCGCCGTCATGCTGGCGGGCTCGCCGGTGTCGGCGCAGTGCGCCGCCTGGTTCTACCGCAACGTCAAGGACGACCTGTGGCTGCACGCGGGCAGCGGCGGCACCGACGTGTGCAGCGGGTTCACCGGCGGCGCGCCCACGATGCCCGTCTACGCGGGCGAGCACCAGGCTCGCAACCTCGGCGTGGCCGCGTACGCGTTCAACGACAGCGGCGAGCCGGTCACCGGCGAGGTCGGCGAGATGGTGATCACCCAGCCGATGCCGTCGATGCCGGTCCGGCTGTGGAACGACTCCGGCGGCGAGCTGTACCGGCGGACCTACTTCGCCGACTTCCCCGGGATCTGGCGGCAGGGCGACTTCTTCAAGGTCAACGAGCGCGGCGGCTGCTTCGTCCTCGGCCGCAGCGACGCGACGCTGAACCGGCACGGCATCCGGATCGGCACCGCGGAGATCTACGCCGCGCTCGAGTCGGTCCCGCAGGTCTCCGGCGCCCTGATCGTCAACCTGGACCTGCCGGACGGCGGGTTCTTCATGCCGCTGTTCGTCACGCTGGCAGGCGGCGCCGTGCTCGACGACGCGCTGCGGGCCGGGATCGCCGACCGGCTCCGCACGCAGTACACGCCGCGGCACGTCCCCGACAAGATCATCCAGGTCGAGGCGATCCCGGCCACCCTGACCGGCAAGAAGATGGAAGTCCCCGTCCGCAAGATCCTGCTTGGCGCGCCGCCCGACGAGGCCGCCAACCGCAACGCGATGGCCAACCCGCAGTCCCTCGACGCGTTCGGCGAGTACGCCAAGACCCAGCAGGACTACCGCCTAGGCTGAGGTCCTCGCGGTAGAAGGGTCAGGGGGGAGCCGATGGACGGAAACCCGTGGCGGACGCTCGGCAGCCGGGTCATCTACGCCAACTCCTGGCTGCGGCTTCGCGAAGACGCGGTGATCAGGCCCGACGGGCGCGAGGGAATCTACGGCGTGGTCGAGGTCAGCCCGGCCGTCGGCATCGTCGCGATCGGCGACGACGACCAGGTGGCGCTGGTCACCCAGTGGAGATACACGCTTGAGAAGATGTCCACGGAGATCCCGACCGGGGGCTCGCACGCGTCCGATCCGGACATGCTGGCGGCCGCCAAGCGCGAGCTGCGCGAGGAGACCGGCCTTTCCGCGAGCACCTGGCTTGAGCTCGGCACCATCGATAACTCCAACGGGGTGACCGACGACGTCGGGCACATGTTCCTCGCCACCGGCCTGCGGGCGGGCCCGGACGCGCAGGACCCCGAGGAGCAGCTCGTGCTGAGCTGGCTGCCCTTCGATCAGGCGGTCGATCAGGTGCTGACCGGGCAGATCACCGAGTCGGTCAGCGTCGCGGCCATCTTGAAGGTGGAGCTGCTACGCAGGCGGGGGGAGCTTACTCCCGGTCCTGCCTGACGCAGCCGAAGAACCCGCGGCGCTTGATGATCGTGGCGACTTCGGAGGGGACCATGGCTTCCCACGAGTCGTCGTTGGCGGCGATCCGCCGCAGCACGTCCCGGCTGAAGATGTGCAGGTACTCGGGCTTGTAGTTGTCCAGGTTGACGAAGCTGCCCCGGCCGGCCAGGTAGTCATACAGCGGCTGCAGCTCGGGCTGGACCTTGATGTCGTCGACCGTTTTCAGCTCATCGTCGGCCGAGGGGCGCAGCGGGTACACGTAGAGCTTGAGGCCGTTCTTGAAAAGCCGCCCGAAGCTCTCCAGGATGCCGCCGGGCAGCTGGAGGTGATTCTTCTCGTCGAACAGGTCGATGAGGCTCGGCACCCCCATCACGATGCCGATCCGCTCGGTCGTCCGCTCCCCGATGTAGGCGGCCAGCCGGTAGTAGTCGAAGTAGTCGGTGATCAGCACGGTCTCGCCGCACGCGGCCAGCAGCTCGGCCCTGGCGAGGAAGTCCCGCCGGTCGACTTCCTGCCCGCCCGCGAGCAGGTTCCGCATCGTGATCTCGGTGAGCTGCAGGATCGGCTTGCCTATTACGGAGGGATCGGCCGCGAACTTGGCCTTGGCGGTCTCCAGCATGTCGAGGTTCACGTGCGTCGGCGGCCGGAAGCTGCCCCGCTCGACTAGCACCGCCTTCTTGCGCAGCACCTCGCTGGGCTGCAGCACCTCCCGGTCGGGGCCGAACATGGCCACGCCGCTCAGCCCGACCTGGACCAGCTTGACCGCCATCAGCCTGTTGTCCACGCCGCGGAACTCGATGCCGCGGAACTGGATCATGTCGATCTCGATGCGGCCGGTGGTAAGCCGGTCCAGCAGGCTCTCGATCAGCTTCTCCGGCTCGTGGTGGTGGAAGAACGCGCCGTAGAGCAGGTTGACACCGACGATGCCGATCGCCTCCTGCTGCGCCCACGCCTCGACGTCCAGCATCCGCACGTGCATCACGATCTGGCTCGGGTCGTCGTGCGCCTGGGACTGGAACTTCACGCCCATCCAGCCGTGGCACTCGTTGCCGCCCCGGAAGCTGCGCGCCACCACCGTGTCGGCGAACGCGAAGAAACAGTTCGAGTCGCCGCGCTCCTCGCCCAGCCGCTCGACGTTGAGCTGGAACTCCTTGTCGAGCATGCCCTGCAATCGCCCGGCGGAGACGTACCTGTCCGCCTTGCCGTACTCGGCGTCGCTGACCACCATGTCATAGGCGGATATGGACTTGGCCACGGTGCCGGCGGCCCCGCCGACCCGGAAGAACCAGCGCACCACCTCCTGGCCGGCCCCGATCTCCGCGATCGTCCCGTACCAGCGCGGATCCAGGTTGATGCGCAGCGCCTTCTGATGCGTGTCAGATTGATCTGCGCCGACCATGAGCTCGGTCATAAAGGTCTCCCTGCCTGCCCACGGCGGCGGTCCGGCACGGCCATCGATCGCGAGGATTGTACTAATTTCGCGGTATCGGCCGCCAGCCACGCGGGTTGCGCCGAGGTGAACCCACTACGCTGAACGGGTGACCGAGGCGGTGGCGCTGCAGCAGCCTGACTGGCCTGACCGTGACCGGCTGGCCGCGGTCCTGCGCGGCCTGGAGAAGATGCCGCCGCTGGTCTTCGCCGGGGAATGCGACCAGCTCAGGGAGCGGCTGGCCTGCGTGGCGCGCGGTGAGGCGTTCCTGCTGCAGGGCGGCGACTGCGCGGAGACGTTCGCGGGCACGACGGCCGACAGCATCCGCGGCAAGCTGCGCACGCTGCTGCAGATGGCCGTCGTGCTCACCTACGCGGCCAGCGTGCCGGTGGTGAAGATCGGCCGGATGGCGGGGCAGTTCGCCAAGCCCAGGTCGGCGGCGACCGAGGTCAGGGACGGCGTGGCGCTGCCGGTCTACCGCGGTGACGCGGTCAACGGCCTGGAGTTCACCGCGGCGGCGAGGACGCCGGACCCCGGCAGGCTGCTGGACGCGTACCACTGCTCGTCGGTCACGCTGAACCTCTGCCGCGCCTTTGCCAGCGGCGGGTACGCGGACCTGCGCCAGGTGCACGCCTGGAACCAGGACTTCGTGGCCGGCAGCCCGGCCGGGCAGCGCTACGAGCGGCTGGCGGGCGAGATCGACCGGGCGATCGCGTTCATGCACGCCTGCGGAGCCGACCCGGAGGAGTTCCGCGCGGTTGAGTTCTACTCCAGCCACGAGGCCCTGCTCCTTGACTACGAGCGGGCGCTGACCAAGACCGACTCGCGCAGCGGGCGGGCCTACGACCTGTCGGCGCACCTGCTGTGGATCGGCGAGCGCACCCGGGATCCCGGCGGCGCGCACGTCGAGTTCGCGCGCCAGATCCGCAACCCGGTCGCGGTCAAGATCGGCCCGGCGACCGGCGTGCCGGACGTGCTGGCGCTGATCGCGGCCCTGGACCCCGATTGCGAGCCCGGCAGGCTCACGCTGACCACCCGGATGGGCGCGGGCCGGATCCGCGACGCGCTGCCGCCGCTGGTGGAGAAGGTCACGGCAAGCGGCGCTGAGGTCGTGTGGGTGTGCGACCCGATGCACGGCAACACGGTCGAGGCGGCCACCGGGCACAAGACGCGGTACTTCGACGACGTGCTCGACGAGGTGGCCGGCTTCTTCGAGGTGCACCGCGCGCTCGGCACCTACCCGGGCGGCATCCACATCGAGTTCACAGGCGACGACGTCACCGAATGCATCGGCGGCGGTCATCACGTCGCGGAAAGCGACCTGCGGGAGCGGTACGAGACCGCCTGCGACCCGAGGCTCAACCGCGGCCAGTCCCTCGACCTGGCGTTCCGCGTCGCCGACATGTACCGCCAGCACGTCACCGCCGAGCGCCGCTAAGCCAGTGGTCGACGTGCTCGAGGCCCGCAAGACCGCCATCGGCGACGGGACCGAGGTCCGCAGGATGCTCCCGCAGCGGACGCTGCGCACCGTGGGCGCCTGGTGCTTCCTGGATCATTACGGACCCGACGACGTGAGCGTCGGGCACGGCATGCGGGTGCCGCCGCACCCGCACATCGGCCTGCAGACCGCAAGCTGGCTGTTCGAGGGGCTGGTGCTGCACAGGGACAGCCTCGGCGGCAGGCAGCTGATCCGGCCGGGCGAGCTGAACCTGATGACCGCGGGACACGGCGTCACGCACTCGGAGGAGGCCCGCGAGGGCTGGGCCGCCGGCCGCTTCCCCGAGGTACACGGCTACCCCGGCCAGCCCCTCGCCGCACCCGCCCTGCCCGCCGTCCCCCTGCGCCCCGGTTAAAGGCCGTTCAGCCGAACGAAGAGTGGTGCCCGTCACCCGGAAGGCTCTGCGCCCGGCGGACGCAACGCGGATGCCAGCTGGCCCGGCTCCCGGCCGATATGGACAAGGTTGCGCCCGGCCAGTACGAGCACGTCGGAGATCTTGCGGGCCGGGCCGTGGGTCAGCGGTGCCGCGCTCGACGGCCGCATCGGCGTCGTGGTCGCGTCACCGGCCAGACGCCCGGCACCTACCTTCAGGGCGACACGATCCGACCGACGGCCGTCCAGTAACGCCCGGTGATGGAGCCTTGGGGCCGGTACGACCTGTGACCATGAACCTGGGCTATGTCTCCCGGCGGCGATGTCCAGTTACCCAAGGAGCCTGACTCTCCCGGCATCCCGGTGGCTGACGCGCGGACCCGGCACTAGTACCACCTCTCGTTCGGCTAAAAAAGAGGTTTTCACTGGCGCGGGAGCGGCTGGTTGGTCGACGGGATCAGCGGCGGCGGGTTGCCGAATACCTCCTGCTGGGCCGTCAGCAGGCCCGCGTCGGCGGCGGCCAGGCTGATGGCCTGGTTGGACCGCGGGTAGCCGGCCTGCCGCCCGAAGTTCAGCGCGCCGGTGAAGTCGCCGCAGGTCCGGCGGCGGAAGTCGGTGATGTTCGGCTCTCTGACGCCGAACCTCCGCTCGATGGCCTGGATCAGCGAGGTGTGGTCGAGCACGCCGGAGTAAACGTGGCCGCCCGCCGACCACGGCGAGACCACGATGGCGGGCACCCGGAAGCCGAGCCCGATCG
>JBOHCG010000218.1:0-11319 GCA_050698735.1 Streptosporangiaceae bacterium
AATCAGACCGGTCACGTGACGTAACGTAACCTACGTGCCACACAAGTACCGGATACTCGTAAGGCACGGGCGTGTCGCACCCCCGAACCCACGTCCCTAACAGGGGTAAGGCAGTACAGATAACGGGCAAATGCGAGAACGTCCGGAAAGGCACTGGCAGGACCCGGGAACGAGAGGTGCCAAGGACGCCGCGGCGCGGCGGCTGACCATGGCGATGGGCGGGTGCCTGGCGGTGCTGGTGCTGGCGATCCTGCACTACGCGTGCCAGAAAATGGCCCGCTGCGCCCGCTGCGCCCGCCGCGCCCGCCGCGCCCGCCGCCAGGGCCTATTACGACAGCCTCGCCCACGCCGCCCTGGCCGCCGAGGCCCTGGTTCTGCCCGCCGACTAACGAGAGCCCGGAGGCGCCCGCACATGGTGGCCGCGGAGTACAACCGCCTTATCTACCGCCTGACCGGCTGGCGCGGGGCGTTCCCGCTGATCGTCCCGATCCGGGTGGGGGACTACTTCGAGTTGCGCGAGGACGGCGTGCCCGTCCTGCTCGGCAACGCGTTCGACTGGCCGGGCTGGTCGCGGGATACGGTCGGCAGTGAGGCCATCGCGGGTTCCGAGACCTACTACAGCGGCTGCCAGCGCAAGACCGGCGCCCAGGCTGGGGCGGGCGTGCGGGTACCTGGCGGCGTCGGCGTCCAGGGGACGCTCTCGCTGTCCTTCACCCGCGAGGCGGGCTTCGTCCTCGCCTACGACGCCGCGACCAGATCCCGGATGCGGGACCAGGTGCGGGTCCGGCGCAGGATCCTGGAGCGGGCCAGGTCGGGCTCGTGGCAGCAGAACTGGATCCTGGCCGTGGACGTGATCGCCGCCGATTCTGCCACCCTGGCCGTGGCGACGGAGAAGGACTCCGAACTCGACCTGCACGCTAACGCGGCCATCCCCGCCGGGATCGCGGGCGTCACCATCGCCAAGCCGACCCTCGGCTGGACGGCCTCAAGCTGGCGGGGCGAGGGCTACTCCTCGGTGTGCCAGCCGGGCACGCCGCTATACCACTGCCTCAAGCTGCGAAAGAGCAAGTTCGGCCACACCTGGCAGGCCGAACTCCTCGACGACAGCGACCCCGCGGACCTGTTCACCGACGACCCGCTCGACGGATCAGGGTGACAGCGGATCGGTGAACTGGACCGTGTTCAGCCCGTAGACGGCGTACATCAGCGGGAAGAAATTGTCGTCCGCGGCGGCCTCGTCGCTCACCGCCCTGAACGCATCCCGCAGCGAGAGGCGGTTGAGCAGGATCTCCCGGAGCAGCCGCCGCCCGAACACGTCGGCGAAGCTCGCGTTGATCGGCCAGTCCGTGCCGATGAACGCCTGCGCTCCCCACTTTTTCATGAAGAAGTCCACGAACGGCGCCCCGTAGAGCAGGTCCTGCTGCCCGGAGGAGCACGCGTTGAGGATCACGATGGGGTTGGTCTGGCGCTGCTTCCCCCACCACCGCTCGAGGTCGTCAAGCGCCACCCGGTCGTCGTCCTCGGTGGCGCCGAGGCCCAGCCAGTTGGTGCGGGCACCGGGATCACGGCTGTCGTAGTGCGCCGGCCTGGCATGGCAGAACAAGTAGACCAGGTCACTGTCCCGCCCGCTGGTCGCCCAGTCCATCAGGTCGGGCACGGTCGAGACGGTGCCCTCGACGCGGAGCAGGGTATCGCTCAGGTCGGCCCGCAATTCCTCGACGAAGTCCCGCTGCTCCTGGTTCCGCGGCACGTCGCCGCCTATCACCGGCTTGACCCAGCGGCGCTTTCCCCGCCGCGTGGGGCGGTCGACCGACACCACCGACCGGTAGATGTCAAAGCGCCGCCCCCAGAACCCCTCCGGGTCGACGTCATCCGGCGTCCTCAGGTCGTCGCCGTGGTCGTACAGCAGCCCCCACGGCACGGGGAAGTCGCGCGCCACGATCTGCAGCAACGGCGGTTCCTCCTGGTTCCCCCTATCGCGGAGGTAATCAGCCATCGCGCCCAGGCCGGCCGGCAGGCCGCCGCGCAACGGCTCGCGGAACAGGCGGTAGTGCAGCTCGGCGCCCGCCTGGGCCAGCCGGAGCCTGGCCCCGGCCGGGTCCCTCACCCGCAGCGGCCGGGCCTGGTCACCACCCTGCAGCGGGTGATCCAGCGATATGTCACGGAGGGTCTCATACAGGTCCCTGGCGATCCGGTCCAGCTGGCCGGCCAGTTCCTGCGGCAGCGGATCGACGTCGTCGACCTGGGTGTTCTGGTGCCACAGGTCGGCGAAGGATCGCCGGATGCTGAGCCGGTAGTCCGGGCTCGGCGCGTCCTGCACCGAGCGCCCCGCCGACCGGGTCAGGATGCCCGCCGCGCCAGGAGGCGGCGCCGCCTCGTCCTCGCCGGCCGTGGCCTGCAGTTCGATGTCCAACTCGTCGACGCTCCCGTTGTCCACGATCAGCAAGGCCCTGATCGTGGCGGGACCGGCCCCGACCGCGCGGTAGTAGACGGCAAACGCGTCCGTGCCCGCCGCGGTGCAGGTCATCGCCGCGCTTTCGGCCTTTGGCCGCCACCGGTCGGTATCCGGCAGGCGGAATTCGCCGTTCTCCGCTTCGAGCCGATACCGAATCTGCCTGTCGAGCAGTCGCGCGGCAGGCTGCGGGCTGGTCAGCGCGCCCGGCTCCGGCCTGCGCCCGAGCCCTGTTTCCAGCAGGTACTCAGTGCCCGTCGCGACCACAGGCGGCTGGCCGAGCAGGATGTCCGGGTTCCGCGGGAACCGGGTGTTCCAGAACAGCGTGCCGGGGCTTGCCTGCCAGCCGGAGGGCGGGGACGCGTCGATGCCCCGGTACCCGCCCCTCGTGGCGGGGCCCGTGACCGACTCCAGCGACGTCGGCAGGCCGCCGCCCCGTGGCTGCCCGAACGAGGCCGGCCGGCCGCGGGTGAGGTACAGCCCGTCCTCCAGGCCCGAGGCCGCCAGCCCGGGCACCCGCCTGCCGGGAAGCTCGACTACCCTGCGGGCCACGTAATCGTACAGCTCGCCCAGCCCGACCAGGCCGTTCCTGTCCAGGTCGGCCGCCCCGGCCGCCAGGCCCTCCACCAGGGCAGGAGTGAATGCCGACTCCCCGGACGCGTAATCGGGCCCGCCGGACGCGGCGATCACCATCCGGCCCCGGCCGCGGAACTCCCGCTCGATCCTGAGCCCGCCGCCCTTGGCCACCAGGCCGCCTGCGAATACCGCGGGATCGGCGAAGTCCAGCAGCAGCACGACGTTCCGCGAGCCGCTGACCTCGATCTGCCGGTTGATGAACCCCGGGCGCACCGTGGTCGCCTCGAGCCGGTCCGCCGCGGTGTCCGCCGCCGCGAGGTGGAGTTCCCCGTCGGCGTCCCTGAACCCGTAGCCCGCGTAGTACACGACGAGCAGATCGCCGGGCCGGCGTCCGGCGAAGAAGTCCGCTATCCCCGCGCGGATGGCCTGCGCGGCCGGATTGACCAGCGTCCGCACGTCAAAATCGCCGATGCGCGGATCCTCTAGCACATCCGCGAGCGCCGAAGCGTCCCCGGCAAGGCCCTGCCGTGGCGGCAGCCGGGGATCGCGGAATACCTCGTCCGCAATGATCAGCGCGCTGCGCCTGTCAAGCATCATGAATCCGCCCCTACCTGGACCGCGCCGCGCGCCACCCACTGCGCAGGGCGCGGGCTGAGGCCGAAATACCACCGTCCGTTCGGAAAATAGAAATTCTTTTTTTCTATTCCAAACGGATCGTGGTGCTTGCCCAGCTAAATATTAGCCGGGCCGGGTTCCGCGTAACCGACGTCACGCTGGCGAATCCGGGCCGTGTATTGTTCCTCGTTAACCAGTCGGGGCTCGACAGCGAGACCCGCCGGCGTCGAGGGCGGGCACCCCATCGGTTCGTGCTCACGGTCACGGATCGGGACTTGGCCTCTCCCTGCTCGCCAGCACCGCGTCGACGGCCGTCCGCCTGGCAGCCGCCTGGCCGGCCGGGACCTGACGGTCCGCCGGCCAGGCGCGCCGCGGCGGCCGGGCGGCTCCCCTGGTGCCCGAGATCGTCCTGATCAGTGGCAGGTACCGGGCCGAATGGCACCACCATCCGGCGAACGCAGTGGAGTACGGGTTGACCAGGTTCCGCATCCGCCGTTCGATCCGGTTCACCCGTGGCCTCCAATTGCGAAAGAACCCTGATACGTGCAGGTTACGCCAGGACGGCGCCGGTGCCGACGTTCGCGGACCTGACACCAGACGACTTCGCCGCCACCCGGACGGCGGCCGGCCGGGCCTGGATCGCCGCTACTGGCTGTGGGGCCTGGACAACGGCCTCACGGTTGCCCGGTAGGCGGCGGCACCCGGCTGGCCCGCTGCCTGGCGCTGTCGTCGAACAGGGCGGCGCGCAGCACGGCGTCTGCGGCGGCGAGCTGGTCCGCGCTGACCCGCGCGGCGACCTCGCGGTTGAGTTCCCCGATGACCGCGGTGATCGCGCGGGCGTAGTCGCGGCCGAGCTCGGTGAGGGTGACGTTCAGCTGCCGCGTGTCACGCGAGTCCCGGCCGGTCGTTGCGTAGCCCCGCTGCACGAGCCCGTCGGCGACCTTCCTCGCCGCCTGCCGGGTCACGCCGAGGACAGTCCCGAGCCGGCCGACCGGCGCCGGGCCCCGCCACAGCGTCCGCAACGCGGCCGCGTCGCTGCGCCGGTAGTCGACGTAGCCGAGCCCTTCCAGGCGGCTGGTCATCTGGCCGAGCCAGCTCTGCCTGGTCAGCGCCAGCAGGTCGCCGAACCGGTACGTGGCATTTGACTCCACCGCCATAACACCAGCATACTAAAGATATGCAACTAGGTTGCCCTTTCTCGAAGCACCTTATGCCGGCGCGCCGTCAGCGCCCGGCCCGCGCACCCCGCCTCGACCTGCCCTTCCGGGCACGGGCACGGGCACGGGCACGGGGATCCCGATGACCGCCGCCGTCTCACCGCCGCGGCAGCGCCCCGCCCCGTCCCACGCGAAGCCGATCGCCGGGTTCGCGCTCGCCGGGGTCGTCGTCTACGTGGCCATCGACGTCCTGCTGGCGTTCCTGCGGCCCGGCTACAGCCTGATCTACAACGCGGAAAGCGACTACGGCCGCGGCCCGTGGTTCTGGGTGATGGACATCAACTTCCTGCTGCGCTGCGCCCTGTCCCTTGCCCTGGCCAGCGCCCTGTACCAGGTCCTCCGCCCGGCCGGCCGCGCCCGCACCGGCCTGACCCTGCTTATCATCTGGGCGGTCTGCTCCGGTCTGCTGGCGTTCTTCGCCGACGACATCGAGGGCACCCCGCAGCACGGCAGCGGCATCGTCCACCTGGTCCTCGCGTTCATCGCGTTCACCGCCATCGCGATCGGCGCCATCGTGATCTCCGCCACCCTCATGTCCGACCCGGCCTGGCGCCCCGCCGCTCCCGTCCTGCTCGGCATCTCGATAGCCGGCGCCGTCGCCTACCTGCTTGAAGGCGCCGCCCTCAAGCACCACCACGCCCCCGGCGGCCTCTACGAGCGCATCTTCCTCGGCCTGGAACTCCTCTGGATCGCCATAACCGCCATCACCATCACCCGCCAAAAGCCTGCACCCTGAGCACGCCCGCGCCGGAGGGGAGCGCGTGCCTGCCGCCCGCCGCCGCCCGACGTGATCGTGGATCGTTACCCCCGAAATATGGCGGGTAAGTATCCACGATGACGGGCCGCCCTCACACCTGAGGCCCGTGGGGCCAGTGGGGATCGCACGAGGGAGCCTTCAGCGATCGTGGGTCGCTACTCCTGTCATGCGGACAGCAGTGGCCCGCAATCACGCGAGCGACGGTGTCCCTGGCCTGGTCCGCCTATCCGCCCGCCGCCCCGCCCCGCCCTGCCCTGCCCCGCCCCGCCCTGCCCCGCCCTGCCCTGCCCTGCCCCGCCAGCGTTGGCACAATGGTGAACGCCGAGACCGAGTAACCGCCGGAGCAGCAGACATGTCCGACTACTTCGACCTGGGAACCTACGCCAGGGAAGTCACCACGGAATCGGCGGACGCCCGGCTGTGGGTCAACCGCGGACTCGTCTGGGCGTACGCGTTCAACCACGAGGAGGCGGCGGCCTGCTTCGAGCGCGCGATCGATGCCGATCCGGGCTGCGCGCTCGCGCACTGGGGGCTGGCCTACGCGCTGGGGCCGAACTACAACAAGCCCTGGGAGGCCTTCGACCAGGCCGACCTGTCCGCGTCGGTATCCCGCGCATTCGCCGCGTCCCGGGCGGCCATCGCGGCCGCCGTCGACCCGGTCGAGCGCGGCCTCGCCGAAGCCCTCGCCGCGCGCTACCCCCAGGCCGAGCCCACCGCCGCCACCGCGGCATGGACAGCCGACGCCAGAGCCTGGAACGCCAGCTACGCCGAGGCGATGCACTCGGTCTACGAATCCTTCCCCGACGACCTAGACGTCGCCGCGCTGTTCGCCGACGCGCTGATGAACCTGACCCCGTGGGCGCTGTGGGACACCAAGACCGGCGAGCCGGCCGACGGGTCGGCCGCGCTTGAGATCAAGGCGGTCCTCGACACCGCCCTGAAAACCTCCGAAGGCCGGCGACACCCCGGCATCCTGCACCTCTACATCCACCTGATGGAGATGTCGGCGAGTCCGGAAGACGCCCTCCAGGCGGCCGAACTCCTCCGCGATCTCGTCCCGGACGCCGGGCACCTCCGGCACATGCCGACCCACCTGGACGTGCTGTGCGGCGACTACCGCAGCGTCGTGACGTGCAACACCGCGGCAATGGCCGCGGACGAGAAGTTCGCCAAGACCCGCGGCGCGATGAACTTCTACACCCTGTACCGCGCGCACAACATCCACTTCAAGATCTACGGCGCGATGTTCCTCGGCCAGCAGAGCACCGCCCTGGAGGCCGCCGGCCAGCTAGCCGCCGCGATTCCAGCCGAACTCCTCCGGGTGCGAGTCCCGCCGATGGCCGACTGGCTCGAGGGGTTCATCCCGATGAAGATGCACGTGCTGATCAGGTTCGGCCGCTGGCAGGACATCATCGACACCCCGCTGCCCGCCGACCAGGACCTGTACTGCGTCAGCACCGCGATGACGCACTACGCCAAGGGCATCGCCCACGCCGCGACCGGCCGTCTCGAAGACGCGCGCGAGCAGCGCGCGTTGTTCAAAGACGCGACCGCAAGCGTGCCGCCGTCGCGCACCGTGTTCAACAACACCTGCCAGGACATCCTGGAAGTGGCCGCGGCGATGCTCGACGGCGAGATCGACTACCGCGACGGCAAATACCAGGACGCCTTCGCCCACCTGCGGCGCGCGGTCGAACTCGACGACGGCCTGCCCTACGACGAGCCATGGGGCTGGATGCAGCCGGCCCGCCACGCGCTCGGCGCGCTGCTGCTCGAGCAGGGCCACGTCGAGGAGGCCGAGGCGGTCTACCGCGCCGACCTCGGCCTGGACGATACCCTCGCCAGGGGATGCCAGCATCCGGCCAACGTCTGGAGCCTGCACGGCTACCACGAATGCCTGACCCGCCTCGGCAAGCACGAGCAAGCCGGCATCATTGCCCAGCAGCTCAAGATCGCCGCCGCCCACGCCGACGTCCCGATCGCCTCGTCCTGCTACTGCCGCCTGACCGCCTCGGGCCTGACCGCCTGACCGCCTGACCGCCTACCGCCTGACCGCCTTATGGCCGGATGGCGTAGATCGTGTCCGGCGAGCCTGCCGCATTGCCGTAAATGACCCCCGAGCCGGGCGTGATGCTGCCCACCGAGCCCAGCGCCGTGCTCTGCCACACGTCTGCACCGGTCGCGGGGGACAGCGCGCGCAGGACGCCGTCGGAGAAGCAGGTGTACAGCAGGCCGCCGGCCGCGTAGATCGTCCCGCCGATGGACTGGCCGGGGAACGCGCGGTACCAGAGCGTCCGGCCGCTGCGCGGGGCCAGGGCGCGGATCGCATTCCCGTCGGTGGCGGCTCCGTTCAGGAGGTTGACGTGGACGAAGACCTGGTCGCCCTCGCCCGCGATGCTGCTGTACGTCTCGGTGTCGAAGTTCTTCTTCCAGAGCAGCCGCCCGCTGCCCGCCTCCAGCCCGAACGTGAGCTCGCCCGCGTCATAGCTAGGAGACGCGGTGGGAGTGCCGGCGATCACGCCGTCGGCGACCAGGAGCGTCGAGGCCGCCGAGGGAACCGATGCGGCCCACCGCAGTCGCCCGGTCAACACGTCGAGCCCCGCGACCCCGCCGCTCGTCTGCGCCACGTACAGGACGCCGTCGCCAGCCGCGGCGCCCGCGCCGAAACCGCCGGACGCCAGGGGACCGCGATGCCAGACCGTGCGACCGGTCCGCGGATCCAGGCCCGCCACGTCGCCGTCCGCGCCGAGCACGCAGACAACACCGTTCGCGTACACCACGAAGTAGGTGGGGAGCTGCGGCGGGAAGCCAGGCTGGACGCCGGCGGCAGGGACCGACCACAGCTGCGCTCCGGTCGCGGCGCTCAGCGCGGCCACCCGCCCGGAGCCGACGGCGAATACCCGGCCGCCCGACGCCGCCAGCGGCAGGTAACCGGCCGAGTTATCGCGGAACGTCCGGCGCCACAGCGTCCTGCCGGACGCCGCACTCAGCCCGTAGACATTGCCGAAGCCGTCGCCCACGCAGACGACGCCCCCGGCCGGGACCACGCCGAGGACGTACTCGCCATCGACGAGCGGCTTGCTCCGCCACAAGATCTTGGGCGGCGTCCGGCTCACCGTGACATCGGTCGTCGCGGCGCTCGATGACGCGCATCCCACGGCGGACAGCCCGGCCAGCACGCCGAGGCCAGCCAGCGCCCGTCGCCGGGTAAGGATCTCGCGCGGTCCGCTCACATCCATCACGTCCATGCTAGGCACCGTCCGTAGCCGGATCCGCCAGTAACCATCCACCCGTCCGCACGTCATTTTTTAAATTCCTAATATTCCGAACGAGCGGTGGTGCACCGCCAGCGAACGCGACGCGGTAACGCGGCCGGCAGGCAGGCACCGGCGCCGTCCGCAGACCGCCAGCGCGACCACCGCGGGCAGCGCCAGCGCCCAGCCGCAGAACACCAGCATGACCGCCACGGCAAGCGCCGCGGGCACCGCGGCCAGCCGGACCCGGCCGCGAAGCACCCGCACGGCGGCCGTCATGGCGCCCAGGTAGACCGTGAGGAACAGCGTGCTCGGCACCGCGACCAGGGCGGCCGTGCTGACGATCCGCAGCCCGTAGGCGGTGATCAGCAGCAAGCCCGCCACGCCGATCGCCGCAAGCAGCCGGCGCACGGGAGCGGCAGCATGGCCTGGAACCGGGCGGACCAGCTGCCCGACCATGGCGGCCGCGCCGTTGATGTAGGCGTTGGTGGCGCCGAGCGTCAGCACGATCGCGGTCACGGCCGCCACGTCCGGCCCGGCGGCGCCGATGCCGTGGCTCAGCAGCCCCGCCAGCGGAACGTCCGTGGCCGCCCGCGGCCCGAGCACGCTGATCGTGGCCACCGCTAGGCCGAGGTACAGCGCGGTGGTGGCGGCCAGGGCGATCGCCACCGCGCGCGGCAGCTGCCCCGCCGGGTCCGCGAATCGCGTGGTCAGCGGGGCGACGGCCTCCCAGCCGGCGAACGAGAACATCAGCGTGGCCGCCGCGCTGCCCACCGACAGCCAGCCGTGCGGCGCGAACGGCGCCCAGTTGGCGACCCGCGCCGCCGTCGCCGACCCGGCCACGGCGACGACCACCACCACGGTCAGCAGGCTGACCAGGATCAGCTGGGCCGAGGCGCTGGCCCGCAGCCCCGCCGCGGCCAGCCCGATGACGATCAGCAGCAGCGCGGCCGCCACGGCGGCGCGGGCGATCTGCCCGCCCCCGGTCAGCTCGGTGAAGTAGCTCGCGCCGATGAGGCAGACGATCGGGGTTCCGCTCATCACCCCGGCCAGGAACATCCAGCCGGCCGCGCGGCCCGCTCGCGGCCCCAGGCCGGCGGTCACGTAGCCCATCACCCCGCTCCCGGACGGGATCGTCCGGCCCAGGGCCGCGAACACCGCGGCGAACAGCCCGGACAGGCCCAGCAGGGCGAGCCAGGCCAGGATCGAGGCCGGGCCGGCCTCGGCCGCGGCCAGGCCCGGCAGGAGCAGCAGGCCGGGGCCGAGGATCGCCCCGATGTACAGCGCGGCGCCGCGCGCGGTGGTGAGGTTCGGCTGGTTCGCGGTCGTCATCGCCATGAATACACAATCGTCGAAACCGGCCCGCACGCGATGGCAAATGCTGTGCTGGAGGCGCCCAACTCTGCAATCTTATTGCGTCATCCAGAGGCTATGCTGAATTCTATGCCTGAGCATGTTCCGGACCGGGTGGATCGCGCCATCGTGGCCACGCTGCAGCGTGACGGCCGGATGGCCAACGTCGATCTCGCAGAAGCCATCTCGCTGTCGCCCTCGGCCTGCCTGCGCCGGGTCAAGGCGCTGGAGGCCAGCGGCATCATCGCCGGATACCGCGCCGAGGTCAGCCGGAAGGAGGCCGGGCTCGGCCTGACCGTGTTCATCGGCCTGAAGGTCGCAGGGCACTCGCAGGAGAGCTCGGTCCGGATCGAGCAGGCCCTGCTGGCCATCCCCGCCATCGTGGCCTGCTACCTGGTCTCCGGGAGCAGCGACTTCCTTGTGGAGGCGGCCGTGCCGGACCTGGCCGGCTACGAGCAGCTGCTGCTGGCCCAGATCCTGACCATCCCCTCCATCGTCGAGGCCCAGAGCACGTTCGCCATCCGCACCATCCTCAGCCGCGGCCCGCTCCCCTTGGACCACTGGGGCACGCGCACCCGCGGCTGACGCGGGCGTACGCTGTCTGCGCGATCGCAGGCCGCGCGTGCCCGGGAGGATGGATGACTACCACGTCGAACAAGCTCGCAGGCGTCACCATCCGCAGGCTCGAGGAGCGGGACCTGCCCGAGGCGGACAGGATCCTGCGCCAGGCGTTCGGCACCTTCCTCGGCCTGCCGGATCCGATGGACTTCATGGGCGACGGCGACTTCGTCCGGACACGCTGGGCGGCCGATCCCGGCGCGGCGCTCGCGGCCGAGGTCGACGGCGACCTGGTAGGAACGAACTTCGTCACCCGCTGGGGGAGCGTCGGCTTTTTCGGCCCCCTTACCGTCGCGCCCTCGGTCTGGAACCGCGGCGTGGCACGCTCCCTGCTGGACGCGACGATGGCGGTCTTCGACGAGTGGGGCGTGCGCCACCGCGGCCTGTACACCTTCGGCCACAGTCCGAAGCACATCGTCCTCTACCAGAGCTACGGGTTCTGGCCCCGTTTCCTGACGCCCGTCCTGGCCAAATCGC
>JBOHCG010000219.1:0-11262 GCA_050698735.1 Streptosporangiaceae bacterium
CCCCGCCACGCCGCCCTCTGGCGAGTCTGGCGAGTCGCCCAACAGGTAGGCACGCGCAAGGCCAGCGCGGACCGCTGACCAGCTGGGCAGCCCCGGTCAAGGGATCGCGGACGGCGCCAGGCGCTGGCTCCTCGGCTCATTCCGCCCTCGTCGTCGTGGTGGGCGGGGCATCCCAGCGCTGCCATGAGGCGAAGGACTTGTAGTCGGGGGGGCGCGCGCCGTCGGGTTGTTCGCTGGCTGAGTCGATGGCCACCCGTCCCGGGCCGCACACCCGCAGCCAGATTCTGGCGGAGCGCCGGATAGCGCGCCGTACGTGCTGGCCCGGGACGTAGGCGAGCTCCAGGTGCAGGGACAGGCCTGCCGTATCTTCCCAGTACAGCAGGGACGAAGGCGACACCAGGACGTTCTGGTCGCCGGCCAGGTCGCGGATGAAGGCGTCACCCGATGCGTGCAGCAGCACCAGGCCCTGGCGCCCGGCCACGCGCAAGTTCAGCAGGTAGCCTCCCATCGGGTATTCGCGCTCGGCCGTCATCGTGGAGTAGCAGACGACAGAGGGTTCCCACCGGTACCTCACATTCCCGGTCGCGCACAGGAAGCGGCCCGGGCGCACGCAGACCAGCTGGCCGCGGCGTGCAGCCGGAGCCGTCGAGCCGGGAGACGCCGTCTCACAGTCCGTGTATCTACCATTAATTGCATCTAGCAATGACAAGCCTATAATAATAGTGGTTGGAGCAAGTCTGAAGGAGCGGGTGAGCGGTGAGCGAGCATGCGCAGCGCGGGGCGGACGAGGCCGCCGTGGATGCGGTGCTGGCCGCGAGCCGCACCCTGATTGCGGTGGCCACCAAGTCGCTGGGCGCCGCGGCGGAGGAGACCACCATTGCCCAGTACCGGACGCTGGTGGTGCTCGCCTCCCGGGGTCCGCAGCGGATGGTCGATCTGGCCGGGGCGCTGGGGGTCGCGCCATCCACCGTGGGGCGGATGTGTGACCGGCTGGCCCGCAAGGCGCTGATCCGCCGGCACCGGGCCCGGGCGGATCGCCGCGCCGTGCTGGTGTCGCTCACCGCGGCAGGCCGTCAGGTCGTGGATCAGGCCACGGCCAGGCGGCGGGAGCTGCTGGCCGGGATCTTGGAGCATCTCCCGGCCGGGCAGCAGCGCGCGGTCGCCGAGGCGCTGGGCACCTTCGCCGCCGCGGCCGGGGAGATACCGGACAGCCAATGGCCGCTCCAATCTCCCGAAGTGCCAGTCAGCAAGGGCCGACGGCGGTCCGGGGCCGCGGTGGGAGCGGCATCATGAGCGGTCTGGTGACGGCCCGTGCAGCAGCGGCAGCCGCGCCGTTGCGCGGCAAGGCGGGCAGGTGGCTGCGGGGCTCGCGATCCGGGCTGTTCCTGCTGGCGCTTGTTGTCGGCGTGGGGTCCGGGCTGGGCGCGGTGGTGTTCCGCTACCTGATCTACTTCTTCACCTGGGCCGCCACCGGGCACAGCCAGTTCGGCCAGCAGGGCCGGGTGGCCAGCGCGCACCTGCCGTGGCTCGGGCTGGGGTTCTTCGTGCTGATCCCGGCCGTCGGCGGGCTGCTGTACGGGCCGCTGATCTACAACTGGGCGCGGGAGGCCCGCGGGCACGGGGTGCCCGAGGTGATGATCGCGGTCGCGGAAAACGGCGGGCGGATCCGGCCGCAGGTCAGCGTGGTCAAGGCGGTCGCCTCGGCGCTGTGCATCGGGGTGGGCGGATCGGTCGGCCGGGAAGGGCCGATCGTGCAGATCGGCTCCGCGCTGGCCTCCAGCCTGGGCCAGCGGGTGAAGATGCCGGAGAACCGGCTGCGGATCCTGGTCGCCTGCGGCGCCGGCGGCGGCATCGCCGCCACGTTCAACGCGCCGATCACCGGGGTGTTCTTCGGCGTGGAGATCATCTTGCGCGAGTTCTCTATCGACGCGCTATTCACCGTGATGCTGGCGGCGATGATCGCCGACATCACCGCGATCCCGTTCCTGGGCGACAAGCCGTTCCTGTCCGGCTTCCCGTCCGGCATCGTGCTGCACCACGCCCGGAACTACCTGCTGGTCGCGGTGCTGGCGGTGGTGGCCGCGCTGATGGGCCTGGCGTTCAAGGCCGTGTTGTACAAGACCGAGGACCTGTGGGACCGGCTGTGGAAGGGCCGGCCGGAGTGGGCCCGGCCCGCGGTCGGCGGCATCGCGCTGGGGCTGCTGCTGCTGGCCATCCCGCAGCTGTACGGGGTCGGCTACCCGGTGATGTACAAGGCAACCGCCGGCCAGTACGTGCTGTGGTTCCTGATCCTGCTGGCGTTCGGCAAGATCGCCGCGTGCAGCCTGACGATCGGCATCGGCGGGTCCGGCGGCGTGTTCGCGCCGTCGCTGTTCATCGGGGTCAGCTCCGGCATGGCCTTCGGCGACGTCGTGCACCACATCTTCGGGGCCGGCGCGGGGCAGCCCGCCCTGTACGCGGTGGTGGCGATGGGCGCGGTCTTCGCCTCCGCCGCCCGCGCCCCGCTGACCTCTCTGGCCTCCGTGGTCGAGATGACCGGCGACTTCGCCCTGACCCTGCCGGTCATGCTCGCCGTCGCCATCGCCGCCGCCCTGTCCCGGGCGCTGTCCTACGGCACCATCTACACCACCAAGCTGCTGCGCCGCGGCACCGACATCGACCGCATCACCCCCTGGCGCGCCCTGCAGGACCTCAAGGTCGCCGACGCCATGCGCCCCCTCCCGGCGCCACTGCCCGCGGCAGCCGAGCCGGGCAGCCCCGATGGCCAGCGCGCCGGGGACGTGACCCTGCTCCCAGGGCCGGTCACCGGCCGACGCGACCCGCAGGCGCTGTTCGCCGGCGAGTCCCTGGGCCAGGCACTGCGCCAGCTGGTGGTCTACGGCCGCGACGGCCTGCCAGTGCTGTCCGAAGACGGCCGGCAGGTCCTGGGCTGGGTGACCAACAATCGTGTCCTGCAAACCGTCGCCCAGAAGATCAACACCGCCCAGCTGCAGACCGCTCAGGCCCAGCTCGCCGCCGAATGGGCGCTGCCCGACCCCGAGTCCACGCTACGCCAGCCGCCCACCCCGCTGCGCGGATACCAGATCCTGGAAGTAACCATCGAAGCCGGCTCCCCCGCCGCGGGCCGGTCACTGCGGACCATCACCTGGCCGCCCGGCGTCAACGTGGTCTCCGTGCTGCGCAGCCGCAGAATCCGCGACCCCGACCCTGCCCTGACCCTCAGCCCCGGCGACCGGGTCATCCTGCTCGCCCGCCGACCGCACGACCAGCCACCCGGCCCGGCGCCAGGCTCCGGCGCGGCTGGGCGCACAGCGGAGTCCCCGGCCCCCGCTCATCGCCAGGGCGCTGCCGGCGGGCAGTGACGACAACAACCACGCGGCCCCACCCAGCCGCATGAACCGGCCCGCCTCACCAGACCCGCGGACCGGAGATGGCCAGAACCGGCGGATCTGCGCCGGACAGGCGAGCGAAAGTCGCAGCTCCCCCGCCGCGCCTATTCGGCGTTCGGCAGCGAGTTGACCCGCGACTACCAGTCTGGCGGGTCTGGCGCGTCGCCTAGCCGTTCCCTGCCGCGGCAATGAGTTCGAGGATGCGGGCCGGGGGCAGGTGCTGCTCGTAGATCCGCACGCCGAAGGGCGAGAGCGCGTCCTCGATGGCGTTCACCACGGTGGGCGGCGCGACGATCATGCCGCCCTCGCCCACGCCGCGGAAGTTGACGTCGGCGTCGAGCGGGACTGTCTGCAGGTGCTCTATCTCGATGCGCGGGATGTCGCAGGCGGTCGGCATCAGGTAATCCATGAACGTGGCCGACTGGAAGTTTCCGTCCTCGCTGTACGCCGATCGTTCCAGTAGCACCGCGCCGATGCCCTGCGCGACGCCGCCCCGGATCTGGCCCTCGACGACGGCGGGATTGATGAGCGCGCCGCAGTCCTCGACGGCGACATACCGCTGCACCCTCACCAGGCCGGTCTCGACGTCGACCTCCACGATCGCGCAGTGAGTGCCGCCGGACCAGCCGCCCTCGCCGCCGTCGTACGTGGCCTCGACCTCGAAATTTGCGTCGACGTCGGCACCGAACTGCCCCGATGCCGCGCGCCCGGCGACCTCGCTGACGGCGATGGCGCTCTCCGGGTCGCCGCGCACCCAGACGTTGCCTTCGGTGATCACCAGGTCCTGCGCGCTGACCTCCATCAGGTGCGCGGCGAAGTCGAGCACCTTGGCCTTGAGCTGCCGGGCGCCGTGCAGCGTGACGCCCCCGGTCATGGTGGCCGACCGGCTGCCGCCCGTCAGCCCGAACGGGACGACGGCGCTGTCGCCGACCACCACGCGGACCTGCTCGAACGGCACGCCGAACTCGTCGGCTGCGATCTGGGCCAGGGTCGTCTGGTGGCTCTGGCCGTGCGGCATCTGCCCGGTGAACAGCGCGACGATGCCGTCTTCGGTGAGCCGGAGGCGCATGGACTCCATGCCCTGCCCGCCATCGGGCCCTCGCGGGCCCGGAGCGGCCTCGATGAACGTGGCCACGCCGATGCCGAGGTAGCGGCCCTGCTCACGGGCCTGCGCCTGCCGGCGCCGGAACGCTTGATAGTCCACGAGCTGGACGACCCGCTCCAGCGACTCCCTCGTCGTGACTCCCGCCAGCGGGCGCCCGGTGATCATCATGGCCGGCGGGTCGGTCCGCGCGGCGACGTTGCGCAGCCGGATCTCGACCGGATCCAGGCCGAGGTCCTTGGCGATGACGTCCAGGATGCGTTCCCTTATGAACGTCTCGGACGCCCACGGCCCGCGGTAGGCGACGTACGTCGCCTTGTTCGTGATCGCCCCGGTCGACTCGAAGCCCAGGGCCGCGAGCTTGTACGGACCGGGCAGCATCCCCTCCACGATGGACGGAACCAGCCCGCCCATGCCCGGGTACGCCCCGGTGTCGATGACCATCTGCACGTCCAGCCCGAGCAGGTCGCCGTCGTTGCTGATCGCGGCGCGGACGTCGAAGCTCTCCTCGCGCGCCTGCCCCGACACGGTGAGGTTCTCGCCCCGGTCCTCCACCCACTTGACCGGCCGGCCGACGTGACGCGAGGCGGCGGCCACGGCCTGCTCCTCGCGTGACGCGCCGATCTTCAGGCCGAACGAGCCGCCGATATCGCCGGCCAGCACGTGCACCTTGTCCGTGTCCATGCCAAGGCGCGTGGCGATGCCGTTCCTGGTGATGTGAACGCTCTGCGTTGCCGCGTAGACCGTCATGAAGTCCAGTTCGGCGTCGTAACTCGCGATGCAGGCGCGCCCCTCCATGGGCACGTTCTGGTGCCGGTGCACGTCGATGTGGAAGTCCATGACGCGATCGGCAGCCGCGAACGTGCCGGCGACGTCGCCGAACTCGTTCCGCGAGTGCGGGCGGGCGATGTTGTCACCCAGGTTCGCGAACAGCGGCGGGCTGCCCGGATCGAGCGCGAAGGCGGCGGTCATCACCGGGGGCAGGTCCTCGTACTCGACCTCCACAAGCTCGCAGCCGTCTTCGGCGAGGTAGCGGCTCTCGGCGACGACGATCGCCACGGGATCGCCGACCAGCCGCACCTTGTCCGTCGCCAGCAGGGTGAACTCCGGCATCGGCCCCCCGCCGCCGAACATGGCCAGCAGCGGATCCGGCGCCGGGACCGTCATCTCGTCCAGGTCCGCTCCGGTGAGCACCGCGACCACTCCGGGCAGCGCCCGCGCGGCCGAGGCGTCGACCGAGAGGATTCGGGCGTGGGCCATCGGCGAGCGGACGAACGCGGCGTGCAGCATCCCGGGCAGCTTGATGTCGTCGACGTACCGGCCCGCGCCGGTGAGGATCCGCGGGTCCTCCGAACGCTTGATGCTGGCGCCGGTGTAGCGCTCGGCCGCAATTGCCGTCATGATCGCTCCCAGCCCAGCTCAGTGCTTGCCAGCGCGCGCGTCGGACAAGCCGCCGCGCGGCCGCTCGCGGTTGCGTTCGGCGGCCAGCAGGACGCCGTCGATGATGCTCTGGTAGCCGGTGCACCGGCAGATGTTGCCGGACAGCGCCTCGCGGATCTGCCGCTCGTCGGCATCGGGATGGCCGCCGAGGAACGCGGTCGCCTGCATGACGAACCCCGGCGTGCAGAAGCCGCACTGGAAGCTGTGCGAATCCCACATCGCCTGCTGCAGCGTGCTCATCTCGCCGTCCGAGGCCAGGCCCTCGATCGTCGTCACCTCGCTGCCGGCGGCCTGGACCGCCAGCATCAGGCAGGAGCGCACCGCCCGGCCGTCGATGATGACCGTGCACGCGCCGCAGACCCCGTGCTCGCAGCCGACGTGGGTGCCGGTGAGGTCGAGGTCATCGCGCAGGAAGTCGGCGAGCGTCTTGCGTGCCTCCGGCGATCCCGCGCGCGTCGTGCCGTTGACCCTCAAGGTGATGTCCGCCATCAGTCACTGCCTCTCGCGGGCGTTGTCCGCAGCCTCTCGCGGGCGTTGTCCGCAGCCTCTCGCAGGCCGCGGCGCGCCACGGCGGCCGCGACCGTCTTCCGGTAGTCCGACGACCCGTGCAGGTCGTCCGGCGGGTCGGCATCCTCGGTGGCACGCCGGGCCGCCTCGTCGAACAGCTCCGCCGACGGCCTCTCGCCGACCAGCAGATCCTCTGCCGCGGCGGCCCGGAGCGGCACGTCGGAAAGCCCGGCGAACGCCAGCCGGGCATCGCTGATCACCCCGCCGGACAGCACAAGCGACGTCGCCAGGCCGACGATGGCGAAGTCGCCGTGGCGCCGGGCGACCTCCTGGAAGCTGACCCCCGTGCCCGGGCATGCGGCCGGGAACCGAACCTCCACAAGCAGCTCCTCAGGCTGGCGTGACGTCATCAGGTAACCCTCGAACCACTCCGCCGCCGGGATCACCCGCGTCCCCGAAGGGCCGCGGACCACGAACTCGGCATCCAGCGCCCTGGCGACGGCCGGCAGTTCCGCGGCCGGATCGGCATGCGCCAGGCTGCCTCCTATCGTGCCCCGGCTGCGGATCGCCTCATGGCCGATCAGCGGCAGGGCGGCCGCCAGCAGCGGCACCGCATCGGCGACGGTCTGCGATTCCTCGGCGATGTACTCCCGTGTCGTGGCGCCGATCCTCACCTGGCCGTCTGCCGCCGAGACCCCGGACAGCTCGGCTATGCCGTTGATGTCGATGAGCACATCGGGGCGGGCCAGCCGCAGCGCCAGCAGCGGTATAAGGCTCTGGCCGCCGGCGAGCACGCTCGCCTCGTCGGCGCGCTCAGCCAGCAGGTCGACGGCTTCGGCAACGGTCGTCGGCGCCTCGTACTCAACAGGAGGCAGCTTCATTCGGCGCGGCCCTTCGATCGGGGGAGCAGCTATTCCCTAGCCGGCTAAGGCTCACTAGTTACCCTAGCAACCGTGGCGACACGGCATGAGATGCGACGATCCCGTATCAGCCGCCGGCCATGGCCGCGACGATGAGGTAGGGCTCGGCTCCGGAGGTGACCGGCTCTGGCAGCGGGGTGTCCGGTGCCAGGTGGGACAGGTCCTGCTCACAGGCGAAGAAACGGATGAATGCCCGCCGCGGGCCGCCGTCGTGGCCGCGGATGGTCCCGCGCAGCGCCGGGTAGCGCGCTTCCAGCGCGTCCAGGATCGAGCATTGGGTGACCGGGCCCGTGATGTCCAGCTCGACTTCGCCGTCGATGCGGGCCAGCGCCCGCAGGTGGGAAGGGAGTACCACCCGGATCATGACAGCGTCTGCACCTCGACCGACAGGACGGCTGGCAGGTCGCGCACGATCGGCGCCCACGTGTCGCCGGCGTCGGGTGAGACGTAGACCTGGCCGCCGGTGGTGCCGAAGTAGACGCCGCAGTCCTCCAGGGTGTCAACGGCCATCGCGTCGCGCAGCACGTTGACGTAGCAGTGCTGCTGCGGCAGGCCGCTGGTCAGCGGCTCCCACTCGTCGCCGCCACTCCGGCTCCGGTACACGCGCAGCTTGGCGTCGGGTGGGTAGTGCTTGGCGTCGCTGGTGATCGGGACGACGTAGATGGTGTCCGGCTCGTGCGCGTGCACGTCGATCGGGAACCCGAAGTCGGTGGGCAGGTTGCCGCTGACCTCGCGCCACGATTCGCCCGCGTCGTCGCTGCGCATCACGTCCCAGTGTTTTTGCATGTACAGCACGTCCGGGCGGGCGGGGTGCATGGCCACCCGGTGCACGCAGTGCCCGACCTCGGCATCGGGGTCCGGGATGCCCTCGGACCGCAGGCCGTGATTGACCGGCCGCCAGGTCTGGCCGGCGTCGTCGGACCGGAACGTGCCGGCCGCCGAGATCGCCGCGAACATCCGGCCCGGGTGGGCCGGATCCAGGATGATCGTGTGCAGGCACATCCCGCCCGCGCCCGGCTGCCACGACGGCCCCGAGCCGTGGCCGCGCAGACCGGGCAGTTCTTCCCAGTGCTGCCCGCCGTCGGCCGACCGGAACAGCCCGGCATCCTCTACCCCGGCGTAGACGGTGTCCGGGTCCTCCGGCGACGGCTCCAGGTGCCAGACTCGTTCGAACTCCCACGGGCGCGGCGTCCCGTCATACCACTGGTGGGTGCCGGGGATCCCGTCGTAGCGGAACTGGTTGCCCACCGGCTCCCAGGTCGCCCCGCCGTCGTCGGAACGCTGGATCACCTGCCCGGACCAGCCGCTGTACTGCGAGGCGTAGAGCCGGCCCGGGTCTGCGGGCGACCCCTTGACGTGGTAGATCTCCCAGCCGGCGAAGTGCGGCCCGCTGATCTCCCAGCTATCGCGTTTGCCGTCCGCGGACAACACGAACGCTCCCTTGCGCGTGCCCACCAGCACCCGGACCCTACTCACCTGCGTGCCTCCCGTCTGCTCTGGCCGTCATCTTCCCGCGACCCAGCCGCATCCTGCCGAAGTCATGACGGCCGCGAGGCGGCAGAATCACCGCCGAGCACCTGGCCAAAGTAACCGGCCGCGAGCCGCCCGCACACCCGATGACCGGTAAGTTTGCGCAGGTCAAATTCTGTTTGCGGCGACGTTCGTGCCCCGAGGCGATCACCGCACGGCCGCATGTCACATCGGCCGGGCCTGACGGGTCTTGGCGAACGCGGCCAAGTACTACGACACCGACCAGCTCGCCGCGCTGGTCTGCACCATCGCCATGATCAACACCTTCAACCGGCTGAACGTCATCAGCCGCAACGAGGGCGGCGACTACAAGCCCGGCCAGTGGGGCTGACGGCGCGCTCATGGGGTTCGGCTACCAGGCGGCGACGGAGATGTAGCGGGACCAGGGGATGGACGTCTCGCGGCCGTCGTGCACGATCGTCGCGTTCGTGCCGGGCCGCAGGTTGCTGAGGACCAGGACGCTGCCGTCGGCGCTGGTGTAGAGGATCTGCTCGAACTCGCTGCGCTTCAGCGCGTTGAGGTTGTTCAGGACGGCGGTCTGGTGGCCGGTGGCGGTGGACCAGCTGACCAGGTGCTCGCGGACCGGGGCGTTGCGTCCAATTCGGCTCAGAGCCTCGATGCCGAGCACGGTCCGGCCGTCCGGAGTGATGATGGCCCCGCGCCACTGGTTCAGCCCCGTGACGCCGTCGGTCCAGGTAGTCACCCTCTTGCTGTCGGTCAGGATGCCGGAGCCCGCGGCGCGGGTATCTAGCAGGCGGACCGTGTTACCCCAGATGAACGCGACGTGCTGGCTGTCCGCGGTCCAGGACAGCGCGTCGGTCTCCACCAAGCCATAGACCATGCCGCCGCTGCCGGGCACGCAATCGGCGCAGGTGCGGACGCTCCAGGTCCGTTCGGTCCCGGTAGCCAGGTCGAACACGTAGAGCTTCTGCTCGAACGGCGGGTTGCTGCCGATGTCCGCGGCGAGCTGGGTTCCGTCCGGGGACAGCGCCATGTCGTGGATCCCGTCGCTGGCCGGGACGTATCCGGCGGGCAGCGCGGTCAGGGTCATCCGGGCGCCGTCCCGGGCCGCCGGGTCGATGCGCAGCACGAAGAAGCGCTGGGCGGGGTAGGGCGGCACGCCGGCGGAGTGCAGCGGGCCCTGCGCGGACAGGACGAACGTGCGGTCGTCGGCCGCGGCGGTCACCCCGGTGAACGACGCGTACGGCCAGGGCGGGGTGACCTTGGCCAGGACCGCGCCGGTCCGGGTGGACCTGAGCTCGGCGGCGGTGTCGGTCCAGGAGGAGGTGGCGAGATCGTTCTGCACGTCGGATCGGGGCTTCGCGGTGATCAGCGCGACGTAGTACGCCGGGACGCCGTACGGGCCGGCCGACTGCCCGGCGGCGCCGGGCCGGTGCTTCAGGCTTCCTGCCACGGTCAGGGCGCCCGCGATGGCCGCGATGACCAGGGCCGCGGCGGCCAGCGGCGCGGCCCAGGCGCGCCACCTGGTGTGCCGCCCGTTCCGGCCGGCTCGCGGCTGAGGGCTCAGGTGCAACGGGGGCGCCATGGCGGGAATCTCGTCCGCCGTCTGGCGGAACGCGGCGCGGAGCTTGTCCTGCAGCGCAGTCATGGCGTGCTCTCCAGCAGATGACCGAGCGCCTTCAGCGCCCGGTGGGTGGCAGACCGGACCGTGCCGGGACGGATGCCCATCACGCGGGCGATCTCCGGGTCGGGCAGGTCGAGATAGAAGCGCAGCACCAGGGCCTCGCGCTGGCGATCGGGCAGCCGGCGGACCGCGCGCAGCACCTCCTGGCGCTCCTCGCGGCTGAGCACGGCGGCCTCCGCCGATCCGGCAGGCGGCTGGTACATGGTGACCCGGTGACCGAGAGCCCGGCGGCGCAGGACGCTGCGGCAGCCGTTCAGCACCGAGGACCGGACGTAGGGCAGCGCGCCACTGGGGTCGGCCAGCCGGCCCCAGTTCCGGTACAGGCCGCAGAAGGCGTCCTGTACCACGTCCTCGGCCGCCGCCCGGTCGCCGAGCATGAGGTAGGCCAGCCGGATCAGGCCCACGGCCTGGGCGCGGTACAGCACCTCGACCGCCGCCTCGGCTGCGTCGGCCGGGTCGGGGACCGGACCCGGTTCAGGCCGGCCCGATTCAGGCCAGCGGAGCACCGCGGAACCGCTCAGGTCTTCTGGCTCCATGTAAGTAAAGACGCTCGGCGCGGCTTCCTGCTGCTTGGCCTCGGCCCACGATCATGTCGGCGGGAGGTAGGCCACGGTCGCGTTGTCGCGCGGGGAAGTCTGGAGGGGGGAGGTCGCGGTGTCGGGGGACAGCGTCGAGGGGCTGACGAAGGTGCTGTCGGCCGGGCCGGCCTGGACGGCCTCGTGCAGGGCG
>JBOHCG010000220.1:0-11179 GCA_050698735.1 Streptosporangiaceae bacterium
GTTCAGTGCCGTCCTAGGCGGTGCCACGCCCATTACCCACTATTGCCCAGTCGGCTACAGGTTGAAGGCCGAGACCATGGTCGGGTAGTTGTTGGCCAGGCCCAGCTTGGACAGGTGGAGCAGCTGCTCCGCGGTGCCGAGCAGCGAGTAGTGGTTGAACAGCGTGCCGTTCCTGGCGCCGACCTTGACGCTCGGGCTGATCACGAAGGTCGGCAGGTGGCAGCTGGTGTCCTTGGTGTTGGTCGCGCAGTTCTCGCCGTCGGCGTAGCTGCCGACGTCGCTGCCCTCGTCGAAGGTGATGAAGATGACCGTCGAGCCGTTCTTGTACTCGGCGCTGCCCAGGATCGCCGGCAGGTTCTTGGACATCCAGCTGTTGCCGTCGGCGACGGTCCCGTTGTGCATGTCGTCGATCAGGTTCGGCGTGATGAACGAGAACGCGGGCAGCGCGTTGTGCGCCAGGTCGCTCGCCAGGTGCGTGTAGGACACGTCGTCACTGGAGCAGGCGTGCAGCGCGGTGTAGTACGCGGCCGGGTTGTGCCTGACCGCGTAGTTGCCCGAATTGGAGTGGTCGCAGGCCGACGGCATCGTCTCCTCGTACGACTTCCACGACTCGCCCTGCCCGAAGATGCTCTTCACCGACGTGTCGCAGCTGCTGCTCGGGCTGCAGTCGGAAATGAACTTGTGCAGCGAGGACAGCGACAGGCCGGAGGTGGCGGCGATGTAGTTCGGCAGGCTGGGGTGGGTGATGTTGTGGTAGTTGGTGGCGATCCCGCAGTCCTTCGCCAGCGTGTTGAAGTACGGCGCCGCCGACGACCCGAGGATCGCGCCGTAGCTGTGGTTCTCCAGGAAGATGAAGATCACGTGCTTGATCGTGCCCGGCTTGGACTCCGTCCCGCACGGATGACTGGACGACGGCGTCGTGGCCGGCACTGCCGCCGCCGACGCATCCAGCCCAGTCGCCCCGGCTGCCTGCCCGAAGAACCCCGCCGTTCCCAGCAACCCGGCGCTGAGCAGCGCCATCAACCCCAACTTGGTCCTCATTGACCGTTCCCTCCCGAACCGTAGACCGATGATCCCAAGCGCAATATAGCGGGACGAATCGATCACCGTGAAGACCGCCGCGCGCGTCGTCCGGCCATCGGCCTGCGGGCCGCGCGGGAAGGCGATTGTAGTAGGATAAAGGTATGGCGACTACAGCCAAGCGGAAGATTTCGGTGACCATCGACGCGGACCTTGTCGCGGCGCTGGAAGCCGACAGCGATACAACGCTATCCGCCGAGGTGAACTCGGCCCTGCGAGCGGAGTTCACCCGGCGCAGACGGCAGCAGGCGCTGGCGGATCTCCTCGATCGTCTGGCTGACGAGCGCGGCAAGCTGGACACGCCGGAAGACGAGGCCGAGATCGCACGGTATATGCGCCTGCTCGGCGGCATGGCCGAAGCGGCCAACGGACTCCGGGTCGGCTGATGCGGCTGGTTCTCGATGCCGAGGCGGTCAACGCATTGCTAGATCCGCGGCATCCGGCCGAACGAAAGGTCCGGCGTGCCATGGAAGCGGCCCGAAGGTTGCGGCGCGAGGTCGCGATCGCTACCGGCACCCTTGCCGAGTTGTACCGGGGGGCCGGGCGCAATCAGGCGCTGGACGCCCTACTCGCCCGCGAGTCGGGTGATGGGCTGCTGCTTCGCGATACCGACCGGATCCTGGCCCGCCTGATCGGAGCGCTGCTCACAGAGGCTGGCGCCAGCTCGGCGCTCTTCGCCGACGCCCATCCGGTGGCTGTGGCGGTCGAAGCGGGTGGCGGCGTCGTGCAGACCGCCGATCCCGATGACCTCCTCCGGCTGGCCGCCCCGTATCGGACGGTCGTCATCGAACCGCTGGCCCGGAAGAAGGGCTCAGCCAGCTGAGACGGTGGTTCTCGCTTCGCGGTCACCTGCGGCAAGCCGCCACCCTCCAGGAATCTCCCTTGCCGCATGTATCGGAGTTGCCTGATCGCTAGCTTGGAAAGCTGTGCGTGCCGTGAGGGTAGCCGCAAGGCTCAGGCCGCAAATGCCAGCGACATCACATGTACGCCCGGATAAGTCCCGCCGGGCCCTGAACTTCGCCCATTGCCGGGCTGGCGATGACGGCGGACGCCCGCGATGATGGCCGTGATGGAATCCGACGATGCGGCCGAGCGGGCGCGGCAGCGTGATCTTGTCCGCCGCGGATATGATGCGATCTCGCTGGCCTACCGAAGTGACGACGGCACCGCGGCCGCCACCTCCGCCGAGGACGTCAGCCGTTACGTCGGCTGGGTGGCGGAACTGGCTGGCCTGCTGCGCCCCGGCGCCCGGGTCGTGGACCTGGGCTGCGGGGCAGGGATTCCGGCCACCCGTGAGCTGGCCGACCGCGGGCTGACGGTGCTCGGCGTCGACTTCTCCCTGGTCCAGCTCCGGCGGGCGCAGCGGCTTGTTCCCGGCGCACGGTTCGTGCAGGCCGACATGGCCGCGGTCCGGCTGAGGCCGGCCAGCGCGGGCGCCGTGGTGGCCCTCTACTCCCTGATCCATGTCCCGGTAACCGACCAGCAGGCCCTGTTCCCGCGGATCCGCCACTGGCTCCGCCCGGGCGGCTACTTCCTGGCCATCGTCGGAGCGATGCAGTGGACCGGGACCGAGCCCTATCTCGGCGCCGACATGTTCTGGGATCACGCCGACACCGCGACCTACCTGACCTGGCTGCGAGCGGCGCGGCTGGCGCCGATCTGGGACCGCTACATCCCAGAAGGAGGCAGCGGCCACACCCTGGTCCTTGCCGAAGCAACATAACGACACTGTTACGCATGTTTGATCTGTTGCAGTTTTGAAAATCTGCGTTACGGTCCGCGCCATGAAAGCTCATGGCCCCGCTGTTGAATCAGGGCCCATCTCGACTGCGTACTACGTCGCATGAAGCTGAACACGCCCCTCGTCACGCTGCTGGCCGGCCTCGGCTGGGCGCTCCCGCTGGCGGGCGCGGTGGTCTTCGTCGTCCTGGTCGGACTGTGGTTCACATCCGCCTACTGGTTCTTCTCCACCTTTGGAGTCCACCGTTGAGACCGCTGAGGAGTAAGTCATGACCGGGCCCGACGTGCAGTCGTCAAGCCGCCGTGCCGTGCTGGCCGGGCCTGCGCCGCGTGCGTCGCCTCGCTGGCCGGATGCGCTCGTTACGGCACAAGCAACGGACTCGCGGGCTCACCCGCCGCCCAGAGCAGTTCGCCCTCGCCGGCCGCCGGAGGTCTGTCGGGGGCGGCGGGAGCGCGTCCGCCGTCCTGGCCAAGACGACCGACGTCCCCGTCGGCGGCGGCAAGATCCTCACCGTCCAGAAGATCGTGATCACGCAGCCGACGGCCGGTGCCTTCCACGCCTTCACCGCCATCTGCACCCACCAGGGCTGCATCGTCGACCAGGTGGCGAGCGGCACCATCGACTGCCCGTGCCACGGCAGCAAGTACAGGGACGTCAACGGATCGGTGGTGAACGGCCCGGCCACCCTCCCGCTTGCCGCCGTGCAGATCACGGTCCAGGGCACCTCGATAATCCAGGCCTGACGCGCGCCGCGGTCGCGCGGTCGCGGAATGCCCGCGTTTTGTCGGTGGTCTCGGTTACGGTAGCGAACCGTGGACCACGATGACGTCAGCCAGGCGGCAGCCTCCGATCTGGACCGGCTGACCGCCTATACCTACCTGACGGTTCCCGACAGGAGGACGTACCTGGCGATCATGCGCGTCTTCACCGCCACGCTGCTCGCCGACCTTTCCGCCCACGACGTCGCCGAGCGGCTGCCTGGCAGTCCGCAGGCGGACACCGTGGCGGTCAAGCTGGACAACCTCAAGACCTGGGGAAACCTGCTTCCCAGCTCGCGTCCGGTGAAAGCCGCCAGCATCCGCGAATACCATCGCGTCCGGTCCCGCTATCAGCTCTCCCCGCTCGGCGAGCGGATCCAGCGCCAGGCCGACGAGGTCCTGGCCACCGCCGACGCCGCGCGCGAGGTGAGCCGCGAGATGCTCGGCCTAGTCGCGAGGGGCCTCGACGAGCTATACGCAACGGCGCGGGCGCCCGGCGGCGCCGAGCCCGGCGAGTCCCTCGAGCGCATCTCGACGCTGTTCGCGCAGTTCGGCCAGTTCGCCGACTCGGTACGCGATTTCTACGCGTTCCTCGGCCAGGTGATATTCCGTTACGACCTCGACTCGGCCGAGTTCGCCGGCTTCAAGGAACTGCTGCTCGACTATGCCGAGACGATAACCGACGATGTCGCGTTCTTCGCGCCGCAGATCGAACAGAGCCTGAGCGGCCTCTGGCACCTGCTGCCGGAAATCCTCCGCAGGATCGACGAAAGCGACAGGGGACTCCAGGCGCTCAGGCGCGCCGAGATCGAGATCCAGCGCAGCCGGGGCCGCGACCTCGATGACTGGGCGAGCCTGCACGCATGGTTCTTCGACGATTCCGGCGAAGGCAGTCAGGTCAGCCAGCTCAGGGATGCCACGCTTCGGGCGCTGCAGGCCCTGCTGGCCAACGCCAAGCGGATGATCCGTTCCTCCACCGGCGAGCTTTCCAGGCGCAAGGACCTGCTCAGGCTCGCGCGCTGGTTCGACGCGAGCGACGACGCCACCGCCCACGACCTGTTCGTCGCGGCCTTCGGCCTGTACGGCGCCCGCCACCTCGGCGTCATCTCCGCTGCCGGTGATGATGTGCCCGCCACCACGAGCTGGTGGGATGGCCCGGTCGCGCCGGTTCCCGTAGCCTTGCGCGAGCGTGGCTCACGCACCCCGCGCGGCCGCGCGGCAAGCGCCGAGGATTACGCCGCGCAGACCGAACGCCTCCGCGCCGACGCGGCCGAGGCAGCGCAGCGCCAGCGGTCGGCCGCGGCAGAACTGCGCGCGGCGTCGTCCCGCCTCGCGGACGTCCGCCTGTCATCCGCGGCGACCAGCCTGCTCCTTGACCTGGTGGCCCGGAGCCTCGCGGCCGCGGAGCCGGCGTTTGCCAGCGCCGAAGGCGCAGATGACGACCTCGGCGTGGGAATCACCCTGACCCGGTCACCCGGCGGCCACACGGTCGTCCGCGGCGCCGACGGCGACTTCATCCTCGACGGGCTGACCCTGACCATCGGCACCATCGGCACCATCGGCACCATCGGCACCGTCGACGCCGCGCAGTACACCAGTGACCGGGAGGCGGGGTGAACGACTTCGCAGAAAGCCTGGCCGCCGAGCGCAGGGCGGCGGTCCGGCTGCTGCTCACCGAGCCACTTGTGACCGCGGCGAGCCACCCGGATGAGTTCCCCCTAGTCCGCAGGCATGCCGACGAGCTTGCGCGGCAGTTCGGCCAGCTGCTCGGCTACCGGCTCACCGTCGAGCCGGGCTTCGCCCGGCTGCACAAGGCGGGGCTCGGCCGCGACAGCGGCCGCAGGCTGGAACGCGGCTCCGGTGCCCCGTTCACCCCGCGGACGTACGCCTACCTCACCCTGGCGCTCGCCGCCCTCGTCACGGCGCCCGAGCAGCTGCTGCTGTCCGAGGTGGTGGCGCGGACCCGGGCGGCCGCCGCGGAAGCCGACATCGACCTCGGCGAACCGAATCGCGTGACCGAGCGGCGCGCGCTCGTCGCCGCGCTCAAGCAGCTCATGGCCTGGCGCGTGATAGCCGAGGACGAGGGCAGCGTCGACTCCTACGCCGGCGACGTCGAGGCGGACGCGCTGCTCACCATCGACCGCGAGATCGCCAGGCGCCTTGTCAGCGGGCCGCTGAGCCAGGCCGCGACCCCGCTCGACCTGATCGAGCGGTCCGCGGAAACGCAGCAAGGCCCGCGGCACCGGGTCCGGCGCCTCCTGGTCGAGACGCCCGTCGTCTACCTCGACGACCTGACCGAGGAAGAACTCGACTGGCTACGCCGCAGCCAGCGCCGCGAACAGCGGATCCTCGAGGACTTCACCGGCCTGACCGCGGAGATCCGGGCCGAGGGAGTCGCGCTGGTCGACCCGGAACAGGAACTGACCGACACCCAGTTCCCCGGCACCGGCACGGTCGCCTGGGCCGCGCTGCTGCTCGTCGGCAGGCTCGCCGCAGAGCTGGCCCCCGCCGATGCCAAAACCGGCGTCCCGATCCCGGAAGGCCGCGTCGAAGACCTGCTCGGCGCCCTGATCGAGGAGCACGGCAAGGCCTGGTCGACTGAGCTCACTGCGTCGCCGACCCTGCTCGCCGCCGCCGTCATCGACCTGCTGCGCAGAATGCGCCTGGTCAGGCCCGTGGTCACGGACGCCGCCCAGCCGCCGCAGACCGGGTGGCTGCTGAGCGCGGCCGCCGCCCGCTACGCACCGGAGGTCAGCACATGATCTCGCTGGCACGCCACCCCAGCAGGTTCCGGCTCGCCCGCGCCGGAATCCACCAGGTGTGGCAGTACGACGACGAGTTCTCCTTCGGCGACGGGCGGCTGCTGCTGCGCGGCAAGAACGGCGCGGGCAAGTCCAAGGCGCTGGAGATCCTGCTGCCGTTCCTGCTCGACGGCGACACCCGGCGGCTCGACGCGGCCGGCGGCGGCAAGACGTCGCTGAAATGGCTGATGCTCGACGGCTGGACCGCGGGCACCAACCGCCTGGGCTACCTGTGGGCCGAGTTCACCAGGGTCGACGACGAAGGCCAGCCGCACCGGCTCACGCTGGGCGCCGCGATCAAGGCATCCGCCTCGACCGGCGAGGCAAGGCCCGCGTTCTTCGTCACGACGCTGCAAGTCGGCGACGAGCTCCCGCTGCACGACCCGGCCCGCCGCCCGTCCGCCGAACAAGCCCGCGAGCTCGTCGGCCACGACAACTGGTACGACCGGGCGCCCGACTACAGGGCCCGGGTCGCCCGCGACCTCTTCGGCCTCACCGACCTGGCCCGCTACCGCAACCTCGTCCACCTGCTGTACGGGCTGCGGCGCCCGACGATCGGCGACCGGATCGAGTCCGGCGAGCTCGTCAAGGTGCTCAGCGATGCCCTCCCGCCGCTGGACGACGAGGTCATCGACAAGGTCGCGCGCAACCTCGACGACCTGGACTCGGTCCGCGAGGAGCTCGGCAGGCTGGAGAAGACGAACGCGGCGCTGACCGCGTTCCTCAAGAGCTACCGCGGCTACCTGCACGGCGTGCTCCGCGACCGCGTCGGGCAGGTGCGGGCCGCACTGGAGGATCTCGCCGCTAAAAGAAGGAAAGCAGGAGATGCCGAACGGGAAGTGGCATCACTGAAGGAGAAGGAGTCTGTCGCCGGGGCGCAGCTCGAAACGCTCGAGCGCGCTCACGCCGAGGCCGACGCCGACCTGCGGACGCTCCGCGAGAGCGCCGCCTACGGCGCGCTCCGCGACCTGCGCGATAAGCGCGAGACGGTCCGGGCGGAGCAAGGCGCGGCGCGTTCCGCGTGGACGACGGCCGGGCTCGCCCGCGACGGCGAGGCGACCGCCGCCGGGCGGCTGAGGGACGAGCTGGCGGAAGTCGGCGGTGACGTTTCCGACCTGCGCGGCTCGCTTCGCGAGGCCCGCCGCGCCGCCAGGGGCAGCGGGGTCGACGAGGCGCTGCTCGCCGAGCCTCCGGTCGCGAGGAAGGACGTGCTGTCCGTCGCCGTGCCCGAGCAGCTGACCGATCCAGGCGGAGCCACCGTGGACATCGTCCGGCCGGCCGCCGAGGCACTCGATGAGGGAATCCCAGCCGAGCTGGAAGGCTGGCGGGCACAGCTCACCGAGGCGGACACGGTCGTCAGGGCACGCCTGCGAGCCGCCACCCAGCTTGACGGCCGGCTGAAGGAGGTCGTCGGCGCCGAGCGGAAGGCCGGTGGCCTGCGCGAACAGGCCGAGCGGCTGGACGCCCAGCTCGGGTCGGCGCGCGAGCGCGCCGACGGGCGCGGCGGCGAGCTGGTGAGCGCCTCGCGGCGGTACGCGGCCGAGGTCAGGGACTGGGCCGCGCGGCTGTCCCGGCATCCGCTCGATTCTGCGCCGGTCATCGCCCAGACCGAGATTCCCGATGACCCGGACCTGCCCGCCACCGAGCGGGCGCTGCGCCGCGACGTCCCGGATTCGGTGGCCTGTGCCGCGCACGAGGTCGCAGAACCGGTGCTCGCGGACTACGAGCACCAGCGCGACGAGGCGGTGGCACGCGAGCAATCAATAGAGCAGGAACTTGCGGCCGCCAGGCGAGAGCGCCGGCGCTGGGCGGAGCAGGCCGATCCCGAGCCGCCGCGGTCGCCGTACTCGACCGCTGACCGCCTGCCAGGGACCGGGGCGCCGCTGTTCCTGCTGGTCGACTTCGAGGAATCGGTGCCTGAACCCGATCGGGCCGGCCTCGAGGCGGCACTTGAGGCCAGCGGCCTGCTCGCCGCGTGGGCGGCCGCGGACGGCACGCTGCTGGCCGCCGATACCCGCGACGTCATCCTGCGCGCCGGCGAGCCGGTGCCGGGGCCGAGCCTGGCCCACGTGCTCCGCCCGGTTCCCGGGCACGGGGTGGACCGGGACTCCATCGACCGGCTGCTGCACGGTGTCGGCCTGGAGGAATCGGCCGGCCTGGAGGAATCGGCCGGCCTGGAGGAATCGGCCGGCCTGGAGGAATCGGCCGGCCTGGAGGAATCGGCCGCGCGCACCTGGATCGCCCGCGACGGGCGATGGCGCCTCGACGTCGCTCGCGGCGCTCACGGCAAGGACCGGGCCGAGTACATCGGTGCCGGCGTCCGGGCCGCCACCAGGCAGCGGCGCATCGCGGAGCTGACCGAGCGCATCGACGAACTTGAGGCCGAACTGGTCCACGCGACGACGGCCAGGACGACGATCGAGCGGCTCCGCGGCACGCTGCGGGACGCGCTGCGCGAGGTGCCCAGGGGACGGCCGCTGCTGGAGGCGTGGTCGGGCTACGATCACGCGGTCGCCGAGGTCACCCGGCTGGCGGGCGAGCTGATGGTCGCCCGGCGCGAGGCCGAGCAGGCCACCGCCAAGGCCGTCGACCTGCGCACCCGCGCGCAGGCGCAGGCGACAAGCGACGGGCTGCCCGCCGACCGCGATCAGCTCAGCCGGCTCCAGGCCGATCTCGGCGCGCTGCGGAAGGACCTGGACGGCATGCGCGCCGGTGCCGGCCGGGTGCTCGGCCGGCTGCAGTCCCACGCGCGCACCCGGCTGTCCTGGCAGCAGGCGCGGCAGGCCCGGACGGCGGCCGAACGCGACTACCAGACCGCCCACCGGAAGTTCACCGCCGCGCAGCGGGACCTTGAGCTGCTCGAAGCCTCGGTAGGCGCGACCGAACAGGACATCATGGCCAGGGAGGCCGACGCGCAGGCCCGCCTCGACCACGCGACCGGGCGGCTGCCGCACGCGAGGTCGGTCCGCGACACGGCGCACGACGGCCGGGTACGGGCCGAGGGCGATCGTAACCGGGCCGTCGAGGAGCTTTCCGAGCAGGAAGGGTCCGTCCTTACCGGCGGCGTCGCGCTGCGCCGCCCGCTCGGCCTGCCCGGCCTGCCGCTGGCCGCGGGGATGACCGACACCGGCGCGATGCTGGACCGCTACGACGCCGCAGGCGAAGGCGACGTGCGCGCCAGGATAGCCGCGCTGCGCGGCCTCGCCGAGGACGTCGCCGCCGTGCTCGGCGCGGTCAGCGCCGACGTCAGCGCCTCGCTGATCATCAGGCGCGGCGAGGAAATGCGTGACGGCCTGGCCGGCGGCTATGACGCCGAGGGGGACGAGGAGGACGGCATCAAGCGCTACGCGCTGCGCGACGACACGGGCGCGCACGACGTGGCGGTGGTGGGGGAGCGGATCCGCGCCGCCGCCGAGGCGGCAAGAAGCCGGCTGTCCCTGCGCGAGCAGGAGGTCTTCGAGACCTACCTGCTCGGCGAGCTCGGCGATCACCTGTCCAGGCAGGTGCTGGCCGCGCGGAACCTGGTCGACGGCATGAACGACACGCTGGAGGAGGTCAAGTCCTCGCACGGCATCGGCGCGCGCCTGCAGTGGGAGCTGCCGGCCGGCGGCGAAGCGGACATCAGGGCGGCGGTCACGCTGCTGCGCCGGCCGTCGGCGCTGCGCACCAGGGACCAGTCCGCCGAGCTGCGGGACGCGCTGCGCCGCCGGATCGAGGAGGCACGGCTCGCCGACCCGTCCGCGGGCTACGCGGTCCACCTGCGTGCGGCGCTTGATTACCGAGAGTGGTTCGAGTTCAAGGTCAAGGTGACCGAGGCGGCTCACCCGGATCGTGAACGGGTGCTGAACCACCGGACCGCGCTCAGCCAGGGAGAGCAGCGGGTCGTCGCCTACCTCGTGCTGTTCGCGACGGCGGCCGCGCACTTCAGCTCGGTCGCGGCCGGTACCCCGCGCTCCCCCCGGCTGATCCTGCTTGACGACGCGTTCGCCAAGGTCGACGAGCCGACCCACGGGCGGCTGCTCGGCCTGCTAGTGGACCTGGACCTCGACTTCATCATCACCAGCGAGCGGCTGTGGGGATGCTTCCCGAGCGTGCCGAGCCTGCACATCTACGAGTGCCTGCGCGATCCGCACGCGCGGGGCGTGGCCACCGTCCACTTCACCTGGGACGGCCACCGCAAGCGCCTGGTCGGCGTGTGAGCCTGCCGTGCCCATGACGCCGGCGGCGCGGTCCTGGCTTGCCAGGCCCGAGCTGACCCGCCTCTGGGACACGCTGCACGAGCGGCTGCAGCGCAACGGGATCGCGATCCGCGGCCGGCTGGCGATCCCGGACCCGAGCCACGCCGAGCGGGAAGCCCTCGCCCTGCTGATGGGCCGCACGTATCCCGCCGGGACGATAACCATCGCCCTCGCGGATCTCGATGAGCGGCTCCGGTCAAGCGCCGCCGGATGCGGGGCCGCCGATGCCGTGACCGAGTTGCGCGGGCGGCTGACCGACCGCCCCGCCGTGCGCAGCGCCCGCCGGGCCGAGCGGGACCAGGTCCGGGTCGCGGCGGATGAGGCGATGGCCGCCGCCGGTCTGGCCGATGCGCCGTGGGCACCCGGCTGGCTGGAGGAGATCCGGCGCGGCGGCGCGCTGTCCCGGCTCGCCCCGGACCGCGCCGTCTCGCTGATAGCTCAGGCGGTCGGCGTGCTGTCACGCCTGGTGCCGCAGGTCCAGCCTCCGGGCCAGGCCGGCATCGCCCCGGCCGGCATCGCCCCGGCCGGCATCGCCCCGGCCGGCATCGCCCCGGCCGGCAT
>JBOHCG010000221.1:0-11134 GCA_050698735.1 Streptosporangiaceae bacterium
GTGCCCGGCCCAGTCCTGCTGCGCCCGGGCCACCCACGCCGCCTCCAGCCCGGACGCGCCGCGCAGCGCGCGGAGCTCGGCGAACGCGATGTGCACCAGCGCCCTGACCGCCGCGCCGGCCCGGTCGGGCAGCAGCCCGGCGGCGATCAGCCGGCTCATCGCATCGGCCAGCGCGTCGTGCCACCGCTGCGCCTTCCCGCGGGTATCTTCCGCCCCGGCCGGCGCCGACAGCGCCTCCAGCACCGTCTTGACCAGCGCCGCGCAATCCGGGCTCAGATCCCCGTACAGCACTCCGGCGCCGCCCAGCGTGGTATCCAGCCGCACCAGCCGGTCATCAAACCCGTCATCGGGGTCATCGCTGCCGCCGCCGGGCGCGCCGGAGCCGTCCGGGTCACCGCCGGGGCCGTCACGGTCACCGCCGGGGCCGTCACGGTCACCGCCGGGGCCGTCACGGTCACCGCCGGGGCCGTCACGGTCACCGTCCGGGCCGCCGTCACGGTCGTCATCAGGGCCGCCGGGCGCATCGGGGTCCCCGCCGCCGTCATCGGGCGCATCGGGGTCGCCCTCAGGCGTGCCGGAGCCGCCGGGATTGCCGGAGTCGCCGACGTTGCCGCCGCAGCTGCCGCAGCTGCCGCAGCCGTCCGGGTCGTCGTGGCCGCCGGGGTCGTCATCGCCGGGGTCCTCGTCGGGCGCGCCGGACCGGGATCTCTCATACATCTGGGCGGCGAGCCGGGCGATGTCGTCCTGTCGGGCACCGGCCCGGGCGACGCCGAGCAGGATCGCGTCGGCGGCGTCCCGGTCCGCGGCGGGGAGCTTATTGGTGTAGTCGCAGATCACCTTGCCGATCGAGTCGCTCACCCGGCGGCCCTCGGCGAGGGCGGCGGCGACCAGGGGGTGCGCCTGGACGCGGCGGGACCAGCCCATATGCCCGGCCGCGCAGCCCGCCGTGACGCCGGTCTTGTGCACCAGCCAGATCCGCCCGGAGCCATCCGCGTCCGCGGTGGGCCCCTGCGCGGAGAGGAACGCGCCCAGGAACCAGGCCCGCGCGACCGTCGCGATCGCGTCGGACTGCTCCATCTGGATCAGGGCGCTGGCCAGCTCGGCGACGGTCAGATCGGTGGGGTCGGCGGCGGCCAGGTAGCTGTCCATGGCACGGCGTATCGCCAGCGCCTCGGCCACGCTGGCCGGCGCGGGCATGCTTGCCGGGGGCGGCGCGGGCGCGGCTGCGGTGGTCATCTGGTCTCACCTCCGTCCGGGGTGCTGATGGGTGCGGGAGAGGATCCTTCCTGCCGCTCGTGCAGGCGGGCGTTCCGCGGGCGTGATACCACGGCCCGTTCTGGCTAAGTAGATCTTTTGATCTTTTATTCGATAATATCAGGACCCGCCGACAATTCCGGGGCACGACACGCTCCTGTGTTCGCGTTTTTCGGTCTCAAAGCAAGTATTGTGACGAGACTGTTTTTGGGGACAGGAGTTGCGCCACTCCGGGTTGCAGATTCGTGCGAGCAATGGCGGCGTGCGATATCGGCCCTCATGATGAGGAAGCCGGCGATGCTTCCTTTTCGGCCTGCAGGCTTTATTGGCTTACAGGGCGTAGCTGCAGCCGTCCCAGTAGGCCTCGACCCGGGGACGGCGCCTGCCGCGCAGTTCGACCTCCAGGACGTCGGGCAGGCGGCCTCCGGGGGCGCGGAACCAGATTTCGAGGCCTGCCGCAGGCACCGGGCTGAAGCCGGTCAGGCCCGGCGGCGGTGCCGTGGCCGCGTGCATGAAGGCCGGGGTACCCCAGCAGCAGACCCGCGGGTGGGCCGCCCAGACCCACAGCTTCCCGCCGTGCCCGCGGACGAACTCCCCGGCATCGGCGCTCATGTCTACCCGCACTGCTTCCTCCGTGCCGGGCCGCGGCGCTTGTGGCCAGCATCTATCGTGTCATGCACCCGTCAGCCGCGCCATGGGCGGCGGTTTACCCGGCGTCGCAGGCGTTGTTACCGTGGTCTGATGGCTGTCCTCCGGATCCGCGGATTGCCCTTCCCGATGGCGATCCCGTTGACCTGTATGCCGACGGTGACCTGTGGACCGATGACCCGGTGGCCGGAGCCGACCTTGCGGGGGAGGGCTGGCTGCTGATTTCTACAGTTGCCGTCCCCGATTTCCGCTGGAGCTTGCCGCTGATGTAACTTGACGTAATCGAATCTAAGTTCGATAATGAGTGCTATGGGGGGTACGCTCGCGGAAGTTATGCGGATGTCGCCCCAATCAGCTGGAACTCCGTCACCTAGAACGCTGCTACCTGGAACGCTGCCACCTGGGCCGAAGCTCTCTCAGGTCGGCGAACCGGGATTGGAGCCGGGGCCAGGGCGAGGGCCGGGGCCAGGGCGAGGGCCGGGACCGGGGTCCGGTCCGGCCTGGCGCTCGCCGTCTGCGGGCGGGATCCTGACTGTGCTGCCGGCGCTGCGTGACCTCCTGCCGAAGGGAGGGCTGGCGCGCGGCTCTGTGGTCGCGATAGCGGAGTTCGGCATACTCTGCCTGGCGCTCGCCGCGGAGGCCTCGGCGGACGGGGCGTGGTGCGCGATCGCCGGAGTACCCGAGGCCGGCCTGCTCGCCGCGGTGGGCCTCGGCCTTGACGCGGACCGGACGCTGATCGTCCCCGATCCGGGTCCGTCCTGGCCGCAGGTGGTGGCGTCGTTGCTGGACGGCTGCGAGTTCGTCCTGCTACGGCCGCCCTCGCGGGCGCCCGCCACGGTGCAGCGGCGCCTTGAGGCTACCCTCCGGCGGGTCGGCGGCGTGCTGCTCGTGGCGGGGGACTGGCCCGGGGCGCAGCTCTGCCTGCGGGTCGGCAGGCGGCAGTGGACCGGGCTTGGTGACGGGCACGGACGGCTGCGCGCGTGCCGCGCGGAGGTGACGGCGGACGGGCGCGGGGAGGCGGCAAGGACGCGCTCGCGCTGGCTCTGGCTGCCGGCCGAGGACGGCCGGGTGGCGGCGGTCGACCCGGCGGACCTGCCGCTGGCGGAAGAGCCGTTCGCCGGCGGTCCTGCCAGGCTGCAGGCGGTGGGCGCCGGATGAGGGACAGGCCGCCGCAGCGGGTGCTGGTCCTGCGCTGCCCCGAGCGGTGCGAGCCGCAGGTATTCGAGCGGGTGATCGCGGTGCTTGCCGGGTTCTGTCCCGTGGTGGAGGCGGTGGAGCCGGGGGTGTGCGCGTTCGGCGTCCGCGGGCCGGCCAGGTACTTCGGCGGCGAGACCGCGCTTGCCGGAAAGATCATCGCCGCGGTGGCTGATGCGGGCGCCGAAGGGTGCATCGGCATAGCCGACGGGCTGTTCGCCGCGCTGCTCGCCGCCCGCGCCGACCGCCCGGTCACCCACCGCCCGTCCGCTCGTGCTGGCCGCCCGGCTGCCCGTGCCGATCGCCTGGTTACCATCGTCCCGCCGGGCGGCACGGCGGAGTTCCTGGCGCCGCAGCCGGTCAGCGTCCTCGTGGACCAGGACCTGGCCGGGCTGCTGCACCGGCTCGGGCTGCGCACGCTGGGGGACCTCGCCGCGCTTTCCGCCGCCGACGTGGCCAGCCGGTTCGGCGACGCGGGCGAGGCCGCTCACCGGCTGGCCCGGGGCGGCTCCCGGCCGCTGGCCGTCCGCCCGCCGGATGAGGACCTGTCGGTGGCCCAGGAGTTCGACCCGCCGGAATCCCGGTCCGAGCCGGTGGTGTTCGCCGCCAAGGCGCTCGCCGAGCGGATGCTCTGCGGCCTGACCGCCCGCGGGCTGACCTGCGTCCGGGTCCAGGTCCTTGCCAGGTGGGCGGACGGCAGGCAGAGCAGCAGGCGGTGGCGCCACGACGGCGTGCTATCCGCGGTCCAGGTCGCTGACAGAGTCCGCTGGCAGCTCGACGGCTGGCAGGCCGCGGACGAGCCCGCCGCAGACCGGCCCGCCGCAGACGGGGGAGTCGTGCTGCTGCAGCTGGTGCCAGATCAGGTGGTCCGCGCCACCGGGCGTCAGCTCGCGTTGTGGGGCGAGACCGCGGTCAGCGACCGGGTGGCGCGGGCTGCCATGCGGGTACAGGCGATGCTCGGGCCGGAGGCGGTGCTGCGTCCGGTCACCGGCGGCGGCAGGGACGCTCGCGAGCAGGTAACACACGTGCCGTTCGGGGAAAAAGGAGAGCCGAGCCGCAGCGGCGGGCAGCCTTGGCCCGGGCGGATCGTGGGTCCGGCGCCCGGCCTGGTCTACCCCGAGACCCTTGAGGCGGAGGTGACCGACGAGGCCGGGCGGGCCGTCACGGTCACCGGGCGGTGCGTGGTCTCGGCTCCGCCCGCCACCCTGGCGGTCGACGGCCACTCGCCGCGGCCCGTAACCGGCTGGGCCGGGCCCTGGCCGCTGTCCGAACGCTGGTGGGACCCGCCCGTCGCGCGCAGGCGCGCCCGGTTCCAGCTGGCGACCGACGACGGCCGGGCCTGGCTGGCGGCGGTGCAGGACGGTCGCTGGCAGGTCGAGGCAGGCTACTGGTGAGGCCCGGCCATGGGCTGGGATAACCCGCCGCTTCCCTGGCGGGAGCTGGAGCAGCGGATGTCCTGGCGCTACGCGGGCCGCCGGACCGAGGCAATCAACCGGACCGAGGCGAGCCAGCATGCCGAGGCGAGCCAGCACGCCGGGGCGAGCCAGCATGCCGGGGCGAGCCAGCACGCCGGGACGAGCCAGCGCCCGGCCAGGCCCGCGAGGCCCACCGCGCGCCGATGGAGCGCCGTCGGCAGCGTGCCGTGGGCCGAGCTGCACTGCCATTCCTCGTTCAGCTTCCTCGACGGCGCCGCGACCCCGGCCGAACTCGTCGCCGAGGCCGCCAGGCTGGGCCTGACGGCCCTGGCCATCACCGATCACGACGGGATGTACGGGGTGCCGCAGTTCGCGCAGGCCGCGGCCGGGCTGGCCGAGCGCGGCATCCGCCTTGGCACGGTGTTCGGCGCCGAGCTGAGCATCGGTCTCCCAGGGGGGAACGGGGGGGCGGGGAGCCCCCCCGTGCGCGGGGGGATCCGGGGGGTCGTCCCCCCGGGCGAGCGCGGCCATCACCTGCTGGTACTCGCTCGCGACAAAGAGGGCTACCGCAGGCTGTGCACCGTGATCAGCGCCGCTCAGCTGGCCGGCGGCGAGAAGGGCCGCCCGCTCTACGACATGAACGCCCTAGCCGAAGCGCACGGCGGTCACTGGGCGATCCTGACCGGCTGCCGCAAGGGGAAGGTACCAACCGCGCTCAAGACCCGAGGCCCGAAAGCTGCCTGGCAGGAGCTGACCAAACTGACCGAGATGTTCGGCCACGAGAACGTGCTGGTCGAGCTGACCTGCCAGCACGACCCGTACGACGACGAGCGCAACGACCTGCTGGCCAACCTGGCCAAGCTCGCCGACGTCGGCGTGGTGGCGACGGGCAACGTGCACTACGCCACCCCCGCGCAGGCCCGCCTGGCTCAGGCGCTCGCCGCGATAAGGGCCAGGCGCAGCCTCAACGAAATGGATGGCTGGCTGGCCGCAATGAGCACTGCCTACCTGCGTTCCGGCACCGAGATGGCCGCGCTGCTGCGCCGCTACCCGGGTGTGGCCGAACAAACCGTCGCCCTAGCCCAGGATTGCGCCTTCGATTTCAGCGTCATCGCGCCGAAACTCCCCGCCTTCAAGGTCCCCGGCAATCACACCGAGGCCACCTGGCTGCGCGAGCTCGTCGCGATCAGCGCGCCGTCGCGCTACGGCCCGCCGGACTCTGAACGCGTGCCCGGCGCCTACCGGCAGATCGCCAGGGAACTCGACGTGATCGAGCGGCTGCATTTCCCCGGCTACTTCCTGATCGTGCACGAAATCGTCCAGTTCTGCGTGGACAAGGACATCTTGTGCCAGGGCAGGGGCTCGGCGGCCAACTCGGCGGTGTGCTTCGCGCTCGGCATCACCAACGTCGACCCGGTGTCGCACCACCTGCTGTTCGAGCGCTTCCTTTCCGACGGCCGAGACGGGCCGCCGGACATCGACCTGGACATCGAGCACCGCCGCAGGGAGGAGGTCATCCAGCACGTCTACACCAGCTACGGCCGCCGTCAGGCCGCCCAGGTCGCCAACGTGATCACCTACCGGCCGAGGCTGGCGCTGCGCGACGCGGCCCGCGCGCTCGGGACCGGTGTCGTCTACCCTGCGGACGACACCGGCCCCGTCAGCCCGGACGACGTCCCGGCCGCGGTCGCGGACCTGGCCAGGCAGATGCAGCGGCTGCCGCGCCACCTCGGCATTCACTCCGGCGGCATGGTGATCTGCGACCGCCCGGTGGGGGAGGTGTGCCCGGTGGAGTGGGCGCGGATGCCAGGCCGCTCCGTGCTGCAGTGGGACAAGGACGACTGCGCCTACGCGGGCCTGGTCAAGTTCGACCTGCTCGGCCTCGGTATGCTGGCCGCCCTGCACGACTGCTTCGACCTGGTGACCAAGCACTACGGCGAGTTCTGGTCGATGCACTCGATCCCGCAGGAGGACCCGGCCGTCTACCGGATGATGTCCAGGGCCGACACGGTGGGCGTGTTCCAGGTGGAGTCCCGCGCGCAGATGGCCACCCTGCCCAGGCTGCGCCCGAGGGAGTTCTACGACCTGGTCATCGAGGTGGCGCTGATCAGGCCGGGCCCGATCCAGGGCGGCTCGGTCCACCCCTACCTGCGCCGCCGCGACGGCCTGGAATTCCCGGCGATGCCGCACCCCTCCATGCGGGCGGCGCTCGGCAAGACCCTCGGCGTGCCGTTGTTCCAGGAGCAGATGATGCAGCTAGCCATCGACTGCGCCGGGTTCACGCCGTCCGAGGCCGACCGGCTCCGCCAGGCGATGAGCTCCAAGCGAGCCCCCGAGCGCATCGAGGAACTCCGCCAGCGCCTTCTAGACGGAATGGCCGAGCGAGGCATCGGCACCGAGGTGGCCGAGGATATCTACGCCAAGATCCTCGCCTTCTCCAACTACGGCTTCCCCGAGTCGCACGCGATCAGCTTCGCCTACCTGGTCTACGCGAGCGCCTGGCTGAAGCTGTACTACCCGGCCGCGTTCACCGCCGCCCTGCTGCGCAACCAGCCGATGGGCTTCTACGCTCCGCACAGCCTGATCAACGACGCAAGAAGGCACGGGGTCGAGGTCCGCGGCGTGGACGTGAACGCCAGCGAAGCGCTCGCCACCCTGGAGAGCTCTGCTGACTGTACCGGGGCCGGCCCGCCCGCCATCCGCCTCGGCCTGGCGGAGGTACGGAACCTGGGCAGCGCCGCAGCCGAGCGGATCGCCGCCGCCCGCCCCTACCGCGACCTGGAAGACTTCGCCCGCCGCACCGCGCCGACCAGCACCGGCCCGAAAGGCTCGGCCCCGAAAGGCTCGGCCCCGAAAGGCTCGGCCCCGAAAGGCACTGCCCCTCAAGGCGCCGCCCCTCAAGGCGCTGCCCCGCTGTCGGCCGCCGCGCTCGAGGCGCTGGCCACCGCGGGCGCGTTCGGCTGCTTCGGCCTCACCCGCCGCGCCGCGCTCTGGGCGGCCGGAGCCGTCGCTTCGGTCCGCGAGGGCCAGCTCCCCGGTACCACCATCGGCATGACTGCCCCGCCACTCCCAGACATGACGCCCCAAGAGGAAACCCTCGCCGACCTGTGGGCCACCGCCACCTACACCACCCACCCAGTCGCCCACCTCCGCCCAGCCCTGCAGACCCGCCACGTCCTCACCATCGCCGAGGCGACCGCCGCACCCGACGACACAACCGTGGCCGTGGCCGGCCTGGTCATCCACCGCCAGCGCCCGCCCACCGCCCGCGGGGTGGTCTTCCTGGGCCTGGAGGACGAGACCGCCATGCTCAACGTCATCTGCCCGCCCCAAGTCTGGGACCGCCACCGCCGAGTGGCGACGGTAGCGCCCGCCCTCCTGATCCACGGCCGCATAGAGCAGTCCAGCGGCGCCGTCAACCTCCTAGCCACCGCCCTCCGCCCCCTCCGCGTAGCCGCCACCGTCCCCAGCAGGGATTTCCGCTAACACCCCTCCCAGGCCGCCGTCCCGGTCCCAAGCACCCCGCCCGTAATCCCTGTTTCAAGATTTGGCCGAACGAGCCGTGGTTCACGCCCCAGGTCTCCCCTCGTCACCCGCGCCTAGCAGCCCCACGGCCCATTCGTCCCTGCCCAAGGCGACACCATGATCGTGGCCAGTTTCGGTCCGTATTTGGCCATTTCTGGCCGCGATCATGAAACGGCCCCCTAGCGCACCCCCGTGGCCACCAGGTGCGGGCCGATGCCGAGCAGCTCGGGGACGCGCTCGACGGCCCGGGCGGCATCCAGCACCACGGCACGCGCCACGGGGTCATCCAGCCGCTCCGCGAGGTCCCCAAGCAGCGACGCCGGCCCTTCCACATCCACCAGATCAACGACCGCGAGCCCGGCGGCACGTACCTCGCCGCGCAGCTGAGCGGGCCGGTGGCAGAAGCCGCCGAACCCGCCGGGATGCAGCGGCGGGAGCACCCCGGTCCGCTCCACCTCCGGCGTGAGCTCCCGCATGTGCGGGAACCGCTCGTACAGCCGCTCGCGGAGCTGGCCATCCAGCCGCGGTGCCCAGCGCGAGATCGCCGCCGCGAAGACCGGCCCGCCCGGCCGCACCACCCGCCGGGCCTCGGCCAGCGCCCGCACCCGGTCCGCCCGGCGCCGAAGGTGGTATAGCGGCCCGAGCAGCAGCACCGCGTCCACCGAGGCGTCGCCCAGGTCCAGGCCGCGGGCGTCGCCGACGGCCGTCCGCAGCCGCAAGCCGCGTGCTGCCGCGTCGTCCTCGAGCTGCCGAACGTGCAGCGCCATCAGGTCCCTGTGTTCCACCTCGTAGCCGAGTCCGGCCAGCCACAGCGCGTACCGTCCTGGTCCGCCGCCGACGTCGGCGACCCGCGCCGGCGCGGGCGGCAGGTGCCGCAGCACGATCTCGGTCGTCCTGATGAACTCAAGCACCCCGTGGCCGGCCGCCAGCCGGTCGCGCTCTTCGCCCCGTTGGTAGTAAGCCCGCAGCTCGACCTCGTGCGTGTCCTCCATGACGGGTCACCATGACACGCCCCGTGCCGAACGGTCGACCCGTTTTCCTGGCATCAGTCCGGCATCCGCCTGGCGCCGACCGAGGCCGCGGCGCCTCCGGCTGGTCCTCGGCGACCCGGTCAGCGCACCCCGCGCGGCCGGAACTGCACGCTGATCCGCGCCCCGGCGACCCTGGATGCCTTAGGTATCGCGTGCTCCCAGGTCCGCTGGCAGCTGCCGCCCATGACGATCAGGTCGCCGTGCCCGAGTTCGTAGCGCCGCGCGTCGCCGCCGCCGCGCGGACGCAGCATCAGCGCCCGCGGCGTGCCGAGCGACAGGATCGCGACCATGGTGTCCTCGGTCTGGCCCCGCCCGATCGTGTCGCCGTGCCACGCCACGCTGTCCCGCCCGTCCCGGTACAGGCACAGTCCCGCGGTCCGGAACTCCTCGCCAAGCTCCGCACCGTAGTGCGCGTTCAGCGCGCGCCGCGCCGCGACGAGCACCGGATCGGGCAGCGGCGCGTCCTCGCCGTAGAAGCACAGCAGCCGCGGCACGTCCACCACCCGGTCGTACATGTGCCGCTTCTCCGCCCGCCACGGCACCGTCTCAAGCAGCCGGGAGAATACGTCCCCGGAGCCCGCCAGCCAGCCCGGGCGGACGTCGACCCAGGCGCCGCGGGTCAGTCGCGTTCGCCGCACCGTGGCCCCGAGCGGCCCGAGCGCGGGCTCGGACCCCACGTCAAGCAGCGACTCCTGAACCGAAACGCTCACTCGGACACTCTACCAAACGCGTGTTCGATACGGTATTGCGCCACCACCTCCGCCGCCACCCGGGCAAGGTCGGCCCGCACTTCCCGCGGCGACACGGCCTCCACGTTCGCGCCGTAGCTGAGCAGCGTCCGCGCCGCCATCACCGCCACGAACCGGAGTTGCACCTGTGCCCACTCATCATCCCCGGCCCCGTCCTCCGAGCCGTGCCCGTCCACCAGATGCGTAGTGTTCATCCGCAGGAACATGTCCAGCCACTCCCGCCGCACCCGCGCCATCACCCGAATCTCGGCAGGCCGTTCCTCCGCCTGCCGCCGCAGTTCCTCCCACAACGCCTCCAACTCCACCCTGTGCCGCCGCCGCACCGGCGCCTCGTCCACCAAGGCCGATACGACCCGCGACACTCGGAACAGCCGTGATCAAGGACTCAGCAGGCCGGTCAAGTCATGGAGATCCTCACCCACGGCTGGGACCTGGCTGGGCCGCCAGCCCTGACACTCGTCCGCCCGTCAGCGGCCCGCTGATCGCACCCGGTAAAGATCAGCGGGCCCATGAGCGCCACGTCCCCGCCTCACGCGAGAATAGCGAGAATAGCAAGATGGAACCCCGCCGCTGCCTGGTCATCGGCGCAGGCATCCTGGGCGCGTCCGTCGCGGCCCGCCTCGCCGCCGCCGGTCACCGCGTGACGCTCCTGGACCAGGACGAGCCCGCCCGCGCCACCAGCCGGTGGAGCTTCGCCTGGATCAACTCCAACGACAAGGCTCCCAGGCACTACCACGACCTCAACCACGCCGGCATCCGCGCCTGGGCCGAACTCGCCCCCGACCTCGACGGCCCAGCATGGCACCGACCCGTCGGCCACGTCGAGCTTGCGGCAGATCCCGGCGAACTGGACGCCCGCGTCCGGCGCCTGGCCGGCTGGGGCTACCCCGCCCGCCTGATCACCCCGCAGGAAGCCGCCCGGCTCGAGCCCTCGCTGCGCACCCCGGCTCCCGGCACCCCGGCCGCCTGGTTTCCCGAAGAGGGCTACCTGCTGACCGAGCCGCTGATCGACCGCCTGGTCGCCAGCGCGGCCGCCCGCGGCGCCACCGTGCTGACCGGCGACCACGGCCGCGTGACCGCCCTGGCCGAAGGCCGCGTGCACACCGCCGCCGGCGCCACGCTCGAAGCCGACGAGATCGTCTGCTGCGCCGGCCGCTGGACCCCTCAGCTGGCGGCCCTGGCCGCCGCCGGACCGGCGGCTCTCGCCGCCGCCGATCCGGTTCCCCTCGTTCCCTGGGACACCCCGGGTTCCACCGCCCCCGGCCTGGTCGTCCGCATCGGCCCGGTCGACCGCGACGGCCCATCACGCGTGCTGCAC